>JBNAKO010000030.1:0-64353 GCA_049706495.1 Methanosarcina sp.
GTAATTTTCTGGCCGTTGTCAACTTTTCCGGGTTTGACATCGACCGTATAATGTGTTCTGAGATTTGCTAATGACATAAATTCACCTTAATTGGGGGATAAATTAAATGAAATAGATAAATTAAATGAAATGTAAGAATGAAGCTAAAACGTAGGTGAATAGACCTAACTCATTATTAATGTATTGCCCGAGTCCCGTCTCGGGAGGGCGGGGTCCTTTTCGCTTCGCTCAAGAGGACTCACTGTTTTCCTCAAACAGGCTGGCATTTTTAAATTTATGGCTCTTTGCGTCGCTTCGCTCTCTTAAGAGAACTGATAAGTTTGGTCGCTTGGTTTGCTCAAGGAGACTACAGGCTTATTTAAAATTTATAATTCTTCTTGCTTTGCTCAAGGTAACTGATAATTTTTCTGATTCTTTTGTTAAAGGAGACTTTATGCAAGTTATTACTTAAGTGAAATTTTAATCATTTGCTCATCTGGAAGTTAATTTCTTAGAAAAAAAGGCCAAAAATAGGAGTCCTAAAATAAGTAGTTTTTGTTAATACTATCATGGATAAATATTAACTAAGTATTTCTGTATGATACACTAATTAAGAAATTAGTCTTTGTATTTTAATGAATGATAATTAGATATTTAAAAATATATCATTTTAAGAGATAACTATATATAAATTGAGTAATTCTAGTTTCCTGAAGTCAAATAAGAAAAGATTTAGAAAAATGAGGGAATAAAAATTATACGAATTGTACATCTTTCGGATATCCATTATTCAGATGCTTATTTTGTTGAGGAAATTGCAGATTCTATGCTTGAGAGTATTAATCTGGCCAGGCCGGATCTCGTTGTTATTACTGGGGATTTAACGGAAAATGGGTTTTCTGTTGAGTATGATGGGGTAAAGCAGTTTATTGATAGAATTGAATGTGAAAATAAGGTGCTTGTGCCTGGGAATCATGATTCGAAAAATGCGGGGTATTTGCATTTTGAGGATCTTTTCGAGAGCAGATTTTCTTCACAAAGTTTTGGGAAGGTTATGATTGTAGGAGCAGATTCTTCCCAGCCTGACCTTAATGAAGGACATATAGGCAGGGAAAACTATGGATGGATAAAAGAAGCTTTTTCAGGTGAAGAGTTCAAGATTTTTGCCCTGCATCATCATCTTGTGCCTATTCCGCTGGCTGGAAGAGATAATACCGTACTTGTGGATGCAGGAGATATTCTTGAACTTCTGAACAGGTGCAAGGTAAACCTTGTGCTGTGCGGACACTGTCATATACCCTGGGTCTGGAATCTGAATAACATGCTTGTAGTAAATGCAGGGACAGTTTGCTCTTCAAAGACAAGAGGAAAAACAACTCAATGCTATAACCTGATCCAGGTGGATGATGAGAACTCGGAAGGCAACTGGAAAGTTCAAATATCCAGGGTTTCTTCAGCAGGAGATGTAGAATTGGTTACTGAAACGGCAATGTAACCGGGTTTTGATATATGGGCTGCAGTAAATTAATGTATTTTAATCTACTGCATTTTAATTTACTGTATTTAAATCTACTATATTTTAATCTACGAGTTTAATTTATTCGCTTTACTTTTTTAGAGTTCTCCATTGAGGGATATTTCCCTTAAAGTATTCCAGTTCTCCCCTTTCGGTAAGGTCTTTAAGGATCTCAAGAATTTCCGGGCTTTTGGGCTCAAGCTTATATCGTTTCTTAAATTCAGTTATAATTTGAGAGAGATTGAGAGGGTTGTCCAGGAGAATTTTTTCTGTAAATCCGGCAAGATCTTCGTATCTGGCCCAGGGATAAATAATCCAGCGCCATTTGGTGATTTTTTGGGAATAAAAATCAGGCACGAAACTGGAACAGGGTTTATGCTGGAGCACTGCGGTCTTAACGCTTAAGGGGTTCAGGGTCCAGATATAGTCTATTGCAAGTTTTAAGGTATCTCCCGTATCGGTTATATCATCCACAACCAGCACTTTTTTTCCGGAAATATCCGTGGAAATAGGAAATCGAATCCTAGTTTCTGGCTGCAGACACGCAGCTCTTGTGTAGTGCTCAATCTTCATTGAAGTCAGGTCATTGAAAAGCAAAAAATCCGAAATAAGCCTTGCAGGCACATAACCTCCTCTTCCGATTGCAATAATTATGTCAGGGTTATAGCCTGAAGCTCGGATTTTCAGAGCGAGGATTTTAGAGAGCTTGAGGACTCTTCCAAAAGTTATAAATTCACATTTAAAAGCCTTATTTTCGATGGGAGGTCGAAAAAGTTGACTGCATTGTTTGTTCTTATTTTGCACTGTAAACGCCTTCTAGATACATGGATATTATTTACCAAAAAAGCAAAAAAAACAAAAAATCTGAAACAAATAATATAAAATAAATAATTTAAAAATCTAAATCAATAGATATATATTAATATATTATCCAGAAATAAATAAGGTTTTTCTTAGAAATTTATCAAAGAATTGATTTTTTTAATGGTTTATCAATTAACCGGGTTCATTTTATCTGAAAAATTTGAAATAAAGGCTAATACAGGCTATATAGATTGCAAGCCTGATTTGAAAAAACCATGAATAAATCAAGTAAAGAAAATTAAGAAAACAAATTTAAAAGCATGACAGATACATATTATTACATAATTAATGAAATAAGCCTGGGAATGGAATAATATGGGGAAGAATTAATGGCATACACATTTTCAAAACAAGAAGATAAAATCTTAAGCTTAGGGCTGGCCGCAATTAATGAAAAATTTGATGAGGGAGTAAATCAAGCCCTTGATTCTCTAACAGAGATCGGCACAGGTTACCTTGATGAGAAAAATGAGCTCGAAGCTGAAAAAATGATAACCTCAATAAAAGAGATAGGCAAAGCTGCCGCCCTTCAGGGAATGGAGAATGCAGCAGTTAATGCGATCAGATCTCTTGAGAAGATGCTAAACAGATCTATTGAACAAAATATAGAAGCAACCACTGTCAGGGTCTTACTTTCATTTGGTACGATAGGGAAAACCGCTGCTGAGCAGCAGATGGAAATGGTAGCCAAGCTTGCAGCTTCTATACTTGGAAAGATTGGAAACACCGCAGCTCACCTTGGAAAAGAAAGAGAGACTATTGCAGTTGTAATCGGGCTTGGAGAAATTGGAAAAGCCGTTGCTAGGGTTAAAGCGATTGATGTTTCGGAAAATACTGCAATATGCATATCCTGTCTTGGTGATATGGGAAAGTTTACAGCACAGAAAACTCTTGAAGAAGCTGCTGTAGGCGTAGAGCTTATGCTTGAAGAAATGGCTTTAGTAGCCATGCAGGAGAACCTTCAAAACTCAGTAAGAAGTATTGCAAGCTCCATTGAAGAAATTAGGAAAAACGCTAAGGAAGAGGATATGGAAAATGCAGTTTTTCAGGCTTCATCTGCACTCCAGACTATCATGAGCAATTCAGGAAACAAATATTTAAATGATGCTTCAATTGCAACTAAGGTCGCGCTTGAATCCTTTAATGAGCTTGATATAATAAATGACGAAGCAAACATTAAGAAAATAGAAGCAATCAGGGAATTGATGAGAGCGCTCTGGATTGACTCAAAATAAAGATCTGCATGTTAAATCGAAGATTTCCGCAACCAGTTACTTATTTCATAATTACTCGGCGTATATAATTCAGTTACAGTCTATACAATCTATTGAAACAGCGTTTTACTTTATTCTACCTATATTTTTATTTTTTATTCATTCATTCATTCATTCATTCATTCTGTTTCATTTAGGCTGTAATAAAATAAAACATGATTTTTAAGAATTTGGAATTCCACAAAAAAATAGAAATTAGATATGGATTTAATCCATACAGATATTTAATTTGTCAGAGACTGAATAGGTGCTGGAATTCTTCCTCCTCGTTTTATGAAAACTTCCGAGCTAAAATTGTTTATAGGCATAATAGGAGCACTTCCAAGCAGGCCTCCGAATTCTACTGAATCTCCTACTCCTTTTCCAGGAGCAGGAATTATTCTTACTGCGGTGGTCTTTCTATTTATTACCCCGATCGCCATTTCGTCAGCTATTATTGCAGAAAGGGTAGAAGCAGGTGTGTCTCCAGGGACAGCTATCATATCAAGCCCTACAGAACAGATACTTGTCATTGCTTCAAGCTTTTCAAGGGAAAGCGCCCCCACCCGGACTGCTTCTATCATGCCTGCATCTTCACTGACAGGAATAAAAGCTCCACTAAGCCCGCCTACAGAGGAAGAAGCCATAGCCCCTCCTTTTTTTACTGCATCGTTCAAAAGGGCAAGAGCTGCAGTTGTTCCATGGGTTCCGCAACGTTCCAAACCCATTGCTTCAAGAATAGCAGCAACACTATCTCCAATTTCCGGAGTAGGAGCTAAAGAAAGGTCAAGGATCCCGAATTCCACTCCAAGCCTTTTTGAAACCTCTCTTCCTACCATTTCTCCCATACGAGTAATTTTGAAGGCTGTCTTTTTGATTGTTTCGGAAATCTCAGTAAGATTTGCATTTTCAAGTTCACGAACAGCCGCATTCACGACTCCAGGGCCGCTTACCCCTACATTAATCACACA
Organism: Methanosarcina sp.; assembly: GCA_049706495.1. Classification (GTDB taxonomy): domain Archaea; phylum Halobacteriota; class Methanosarcinia; order Methanosarcinales; family Methanosarcinaceae; genus Methanosarcina. The sequence continues at coordinate 4,584 of JBNAKO010000030.1, forward strand.
TTCAGGCTCTCCTATGCCGTGAAAAGCCCCTGCCATGAAAGGGTTGTCCTCAGGAGCATTGGCAAAAATAACAAGCTTGGCACAGCCAATGCCGTCTCTATCTGCAGTCAGTTTTGCAGTTTTCTTAATAATATTGCCCATGAGGCCAACGGCGTCAATATTGATTCCGGTTTTAGTGGTGGCGACATTAACTGAAGAGCACACTTTGTCGGTACTTGCAAGGGCTTCAGGGATAGAGTTTAAAAGTTTTAAATCACCTGCTGTTGTTCCTTTATGAACAAGAGCGCTGAAACCCCCTATAAAGTCAACACCTGCTTCTTTTGCAGCTTCATCCATTGTTTTCGCAACAGAAACAAAATCAGAAGCTTTGCAGCTTTCGGCAGCTATTGCTATCGGGGTTACTGAAATTCTTTTATTGATAATAGGGATTCCATAAAGGTCCTGGATCTCATTTGTTGTGCTGACAAGATCCTTTGCACGGGTAGTTATTTTCTCATAGATGTTTTCATTAAAGACTTCAATTTCAGGATGACAGCAGTCTCTGAGACTGATCCCCATGGTAACGGTCCGGATATCCAGATGCTCCATCCTGACCATCCGGATTGTTTCCATTATTTCATTACTGGAAGGCGAATAAAACCCACTGTGTTTAAATGCCATTAACTTATCTCCTAGGTATACAAAATATAGAACATTCAACTAAATATTTAAGGAAATGTGAAGCTGAAGGGCTCTGCTCAAAATCGATTTTTTAATAAGCGGGAAACAAGTATTTTATATTTCCAGGTGGAAGATTTAGTTATTGATTGCTTTTTTACCTCTGGCTCTTAAATATTGCAGATTTAAGCCGTAAGGATCCCTTCTGTTTTAATATTGAACCAGTATCCAGTCATTATGGTCTATAAAATTTTTTCTTAAGCATGTTTATTTCTGCTTTAAACTTCTAAAAATCACAATATAATTTATTCTGGATTATCATCCAACACATTATCAATTCAATCTTTCTCAATATAATTTAACGAAATATCAGATAGCTGATATTTTTTCTTCGGGAAATAAATTTGGGTTAACTGACAGCTTTTTAGTTACTTATAGTTACTTAATAACCGATAGTTATTTAATCACCAATGGTTATAGTAGAGGATAGAGTGATATATCTTTGTTGAGGCTGCCTCCAGGCAGAATTTTGGAGATTATAACTTCATATAAGAGAGACAAGTCACATGAATAAAACTCCAATAAAAAGTGATAATCCCGTAAAAACAAGTAGTAATATAAAATATCCAGGCAGCAGGCAAAGTCTCATTAGGCTCTATATGCGAATAAATGGAACTACAGTGAACGGACCTGTAATGCACAACATACATAAGGTAAAGGCTTGCTAAAAGTTTGCATAAAGGATCTCGTAATTAAAATACTGAGCCAGTAACTTATTGGGTGGGAATTCAAATGCATGTGAGAGCAAAATCGAATGAAAGGCATTGTTTGTAAGTTTCATGTAAATTAATGGGGTAAATAAAATGAAAATAGAATCTGTGAAATTAGTTTATTTTACACCTACCGGAACAACAAAAGCGGTTGTTAAGGGCATTGCAAAGGGTATTAATCCGGATAACATGGAATTAATTGATATTACCAGACCAGATGCAAGAAGACAACCGTTAATGACCTCGGAAAATGAATTGCTTATAGTTGGGGTTCCCGTCTATATGGGAAGAGTGCCAGCATTATTAATTGAATGGCTGAATTCGATTCAGGCCCATAATACACCTACTGTCTGTGTTGTTATCTATGGTAATCGTGTTTATGACGATGCACTGCTGGAACTAAAAAATACTGTAATGAAATGTGGGGGTATTCCCATTGCCTGCGCAGCATATATCGGAGAACACTCATTCTCGAATTCTGAGACCCCAACAGCACAGGGACGTCCCGATAACCATGATCTGCACCATGCTGAAGTTTTTGGACAGAAAATATGTGAAAAACTGAAATCTATTTCATTAATTTCTCAAATTTCTGATGTATACGTGCCTGGCATTTATCCCTATAGGGGAGATTCGAAGTTATGGAATGTTGATTTTATCGCAGTAAGTAATGAGTGTTTACAGTGTGGAATCTGTGCAGAGAATTGTCCTGTTGGTGCTATTGATGCAGAAAACTCCCATTTGATTGATATTGAAAAATGCATTACCTGCTGTGCGTGTATTAAAAATTGCCCGCAAAATGCCAGATCAATGAAACCCGGGTTGGTAAAAGACGCATCGGTGCGACTCCATACGCTCTATAGCCAGCGGAAGGAGCCTGAATATTTCATCTGAACGAATATATTCCAGTTAAAGAAAGCGGGAAATTAGAAACGTTCATTTTTAAATCATATAACTAATAGTCATAATATGAATACAGGTTACGTGAAGTGGAACTATGGGAATTGCTGAGAGAAGAGAACGAGAAAAGGAACAGCGAAAGACCGAGATTATAGATGCGGCCGAACGTCTCTTTTTTTCTCGAAATTATGAAGATGTTTCCATGGATGAGATTGCCCATGAGGTAGAACTGAATAAGGCTACCATTTATTTGTATTTTAAAAATAAGGAGACACTTTTCGCAACCATTGTACTCCGTGGTATCCAGATCCTTAAAGAAAAATACACGGAATACATGGAAAAACAGGTGCCTGGTATTGTCAAGGTAGCCCTTATGGGCCAGGCCTATTATCAATATTCACAGGAATACCCCGATTATCTTCGAATGATACATTTTTACGGTTCTGAGCGTTTTTCTAAAGAAAACCCGTGTACCGCAGAGATTGGAAAGGGATATGGCACCTGCCGTATGATGCTGCGAGATGCGATCCAGGAGGGTATTGATGACGGTACAATCCGGGCCGATCTCGATCCGTTTCTGACCTCTATGTACCTTATGATCTCCTTTATGGGTATTTTGTCTATGGAAAATAAATGGAAACTGGTGATCGAGGCAGAAGGGTTCAGCTACGAGCAGTTTGCCTGTGAATTTTTCCGGTTCATTATTCCTGCCATCTCTTCCAGCGAAACATCTCACAAAATGGATGTTAAAGGTTTCGCATCATTTGGGTTCTCTTTAACCGCGCCTGTGACACCTGAGAAGAAAAAATGAAAAAATATTAAATTTTTTAGAATTTTAAAGTTAAATTTTTTTCTCGTCTGCTGCATTTATATTCTTGATTTTCGCATCTCCAATAAGTAGGCGAGTTTAGCCCGAGATTATAAAATCACTGGTTTTGTTCTACAAGAATCAAACTCATTTGGAGCGATCTGTTGAGTGTTCGAAGTATTAATAATACTAATCGAAATCTATATGACTTAACATTTCACCCCAAAAACCGCTCCCTTGATCTCCTTTCATCTCCTTCCCATCCAATACTCACTTCACCCTTCTAACCTGGAAAGTCAAGAAGAGTTATTTATCATTCCTAGAGATGTATAGTTCTCAATAATTTTTTCGTTATCATTTACTTTGCAACAATTAACCTGTCAGTAATGAATTTTGCGAGAGTTTTAAATAAACATTTTTAAAAGAATACTTTCACCTTATTCCTAACCTCTGTTCCATAAAAGATAGTGCAGTTATCAAAGAATAGAGAGGCATGACAGACGTAAATTAAGAGAATTTCTTTGGAATTTACCGTAATAATATTGAAACAGTCAACCGTCTCATAAACCATTTTGAAAAAAGCCAACACGTGGAAGAATGTCTCAATATATCCCAAAATTATGATGCACAGTGGGATTTTCAACCCACGAAATCCTTCGACCAGATCTTAAGTCTGGCGCCTTTAAACTGGCTTGGCAACTCTCGCATATTAAGGGCAGATTTATAGACATCCGAGGGGTCAACTTATAAACAAAAGCAAGCTTTAATGAAAGCCCGCAATTTAATTTTTCAGATGACTCACAATTCTATAACCAGGGCAGCCGCAAAGAGAGTTGGAAGGGCTGAGAATAAAATCCTTTCCTATGATTAACCCTTGAAAGCTGAGAAAGCCTGCAGAATTCTGGCTCAGATCCTGTGCATGAAGCGAAAAGCATCTTCATGCTGTACCTTAACCTCAACTCCAAGACTTTTTCCCTCAGCATTCATAGCCTCCTGAAAAGCCGTAAGGTTAAAGTTTTCTTCCGGGGCTTCGGCAAGCATGATCATAGTGAAAATGCCCTGCATAATAGTCTGACTTATATCAACAATGTTCACATTGAAACTTGCCATCACCGAAGTAATTCTGGCAACTATACCTACACGGTCGCTGCCTATAACTGTAATAATGAAACGACTGGATGTCACTGATATCTCCACCAGGCCTGTTTTTCAGGTCTTTTAAAGAACTAAGAATTATATAAGTTTTATATTTTAACAACAGTATCTCTAAATTTGCTCAAATGAGGGCTTGATAGCTAATAAAGTAAACTGTTGAGAATTATATTATCCCAAGTAACCATTCAGAACCAAAAGAATCAAAAATAGTGTTATTGACTGCTACCAGATATTAAAACAAAGTTCTAAAAACTTTGTTCCAAGTAGATTCAATCAAAAAACTCAACATATCTCAAGAACATAGCACAGCTATTTTTTCAACAACATGCTGAATATCTTCTTTACCTTTGATTTTTATTGAAAAATCAGCATACTGTTGATAAAGAATTACTCTTTCTTCAAAAAGTTCTTTAAGACTTTTATCTTTCAGTCCAATTATTCCCCTTTTTCTTGCATTTGGAATTCTTTTAACAATACTTCGAAAAGGGGTATCCAGAAAGACGATTTTTGAAATATTTTGTAAATGAAGCATGGCTTTTTGAGAATAAATAATGCTTCCGCCAGGAGAAATAATACAATTATCTATTTTTTCAAGGTTTAAAATAACTTTTTCTTCAAGTTTGAGCAGGGCAAGGTCGCCCTCTTTGTCGATAAGCTCTTGCAGAGGGACTCCGGTTTTTTCCATAACAAGGCGATCGATATCAATAAAAGTATAACCAAGGCTCTTTGCAAGCGCCTTTCCAATAGTGCTTTTTCCCGCTCCTGCCATGCCGATTAGTGTTATGTTCATAAAAATATGCCCCAAAACCTCTAAGGATAGGGACGCTTCAAATCTAAATGAAACTCCGCCTAGAAATTATCATTAAATATATAAATTATTGCTCTATACAAAAACTTTTTATAATCAGCTTAAAATTCATTCAAATTAATTATTTCCAGTATTTTCATAATTACCAGTGCTTCGATTCCAAAGTCGATTTCTCATATTCTTTTAATTTTGGAAATATTCTTTGAGTCTTTTTTACCATCTGCCTGATCCTTACATTCAAGCATGTAACAAAATTATATAATTAAATAATTTTATCCCAAGTATATATTTCTTTGAATTATCAGGAATGTTTATAGTAATAATTAGTAGTACTGTATTTATTGAGACAAAGTACATATAAATTGATATTGAATATATATTTTGGTCAAACAAATATAGTTATGCTAAAAAATTTATACAGTTGTAAAAAAGGAGTAAAATTTTGAAAAAAATGAGCTTTTTTTAGCTTTTCTTCAAAATAAAAATATTATTGTAAAAATTATCTGGAGTTACCGTTTATGAAAAAGAGTTTTTTAAACAAAAAATGGATTAGCGGGTTATTATTTGTTTTTATACTAATTAGTGCTTCTTTTTCAGGTTGTGTTGATTCTGACCAGGAGCAAGAAACAGCGGCAGAAGCAGCAAAAACTACACAAACCGAAGAAATTCCCAAGCCTCAAGCAAATATAAAAACCGAAACTGCTGTACAAACCGTTACAGAAGGAAAAAACACTTCAAAAGAGGAACTTAAAACCCTGAAAATAGGACTTATCCCTGCCGAAGATTCGGCTGAAATGATTGAAAAGTTCGAACCTGTACGGCTTTACCTTGAAAAAGAACTTGGAATGGAAGTCCAGACTTTCACAGCCACGGATTATACATCTGTAGTTGAAGCAATGCGTTCGGACAAAGTAGATGTAGGCTTTTTCGGGCCACTTTCCTATGTACTGGCTGCTGAACAGGCAGGAGCCGAAGCAATTATTGCAGGCGGAGAAAACGGAACTCTTGGTTCATACACAAGTTGCATTATTACATACAAAGGTTCCGAAATTAACAACATGGACGATCTTTTCAAGAATTCGAAAGATCTTACCTTCTCTTTTGTCGACCCCGCCTCAACTTCAGGAAACTTAATTCCCAGAGGATATCTCCTTTCCCAGGGCCTTAATCCTGACACTGATTTTAAAGAGTGCGTTTTTTCAGGCGGACATGACGCTTCAGGCCTTGCAGTAAAGTCAAAAAAAGTTGATGCAGGTGCCATATACAACATCGGGTACAACAGGATGGTCGAAGAAGGTATTCTGGATAAAGAAGAGGTTTTCATAATCTGGGAGTCCGACCCGATTCCAAGTTCTCCGATTGCAGTCAGAGGAAGCCTGGACCCAGAGCTTAAAGAAAAAATCCAGAAGGCCTTTTTGGACTTGCAGGTAAAGGATCCTGAAGCAATGGAGATTTTTGAAAGCCAGTGGGAAGAAAATAAAGAATATGTACCAGTCAATGACAGTACATACGATTACATCCGTACCATTGCCAGGGGCCTTGATTATATTTGAAGGTGGCCTGAGATGCTAACTGTGAATAACCTTGCAAAAAAACTTCCGGACGGCAGATATCTGCTAAAGGATATAAATTTCAGTGTCAGAAAGAGTGAATTTGTTGCAATACTGGGGCTTAGCGGCACCGGGAAAACAATCCTGCTCAGGTGCCTGAATGGCCTTACAATGCCTGATGCAGGCAGGGTTTTGCATACCCATAACGAGGAGACGCTGGACATTGTGTACAGCAATCCTAAAACAATCCGGGAAATCCGAAAAAGGACAGGCATGATTTTTCAGAACTTCAACCTGGTAAAGAGAAAATCCGTAATCGAAAATGTGCTTATGGGGAAGCTGGGAAATATGCAGACCCTTGGCAGTATTCTTGGAAAATTCACGGATGAAGACCTGGAAATGGCTTCAAGAGCTCTTTACAGGGTAGGAGTCCTGAACCTTGCTCATCGGAGGGCAGGTACCTTAAGCGGGGGAGAGCAGCAAAGAGTTGCAATATCCAGGGCAATTATGCAGGAACCGCATCTTTTACTTGCAGATGAACCTGTAGCAAACCTTGATCCTACAACTGCAGATTCCGTGATGAGATATCTTAGATCGATTTCAGTAGAAGACGGAGTCAGCACACTTGCAGTACTTCACCAGCCTGAACTTGCCCGGAAGTATGCTACAAGAATTATTGGAGTAAGGGGCGGGGTCGTTGTTTATGATGGAGACCCGAAAATTCCGGAAAGCTCCTTAAAAGAGATCTATGGAATGTGAGTGATTATGATAATTCAAGAAGGGTTTTTAAGCGGGAATCTTGAAAAAAAGTCAACTAAACCGCAGTATAATCTTGATGAAGGTTATAAACGGGTAGATAAAATCCGGAAGTCGAGGCTCTATCATTATATTCTGCCTGGACTGATATTTATTTTCTTAATCTGGAGTATTATCAGTACGGATTTTAGTCTAACTGCCCTTGTTGAAGGTTATCCGTATATTATAGACTTCCTGGCCGCAATGTTTCCGCCAGCCTGGGATAAGTTCATACCTATGATCGAGCCTGCTGTCGAAACAATACAAATGGCATTCCTTGGTACTTTTTTCTCGGTCTTGCTTTCAATTCCGATTGCAATTTTTGGGGCAAATAATTTAACTTCCTCAAAACTGTTGAGAGGAATTTCAAGGAGCTTGATCGCTTTCACAAGGACTGTGCCTGACCTTGTATTCGCATTAATTTTCGTTTCTGCAGTTGGGCTTGGGCCTGTTCCCGGAATTCTTGCGCTCTCTATCCATTCTATAGGGATGCTTGGAAAACTGTATGCAGAAGCAATAGAAGAAATAGACATGGGGCCTGTAGAAGCAATGGAAGCCCTTGGAGCAAGTAAGCTTCAGTCAATTTTTTATGCCATAATTCCGCAGGTAACTCCTTCTTTTGTGGCTGCAACCCTTTACAGGCTTGATATCAATGTCAGATCTTCTATAGTGCTTGGGTTAGTAGGAGCAGGTGGAATAGGATTTGAACTTATGATGGCGATGAGGTTATTCAGATACGAAGAACTCCTTTCTATCCTGATTATCATCTTTGCAATTGTATTGTCTGCAGAAGCAATCTCAAATTCTATCAGGAAAAACATCATTGGGGAGGAAACCTTGAAATGAACAGGGATCGCAGGTTTGAGTTGCTTGCACGGGCAGGCAAAGAAGAATTATGCAAGCTTGCAGAAAAGGTGCTCGAAGATGTGGATATAAAGGTTGTAAAAAAACCGACACCAGGTATGATTATGATGCGCTGCAGGGATAATGCCCATTCCTGTGTATTTAATTTCGGAGAAGTCCTTGTAACAGACGCTGAGGTAAGTATAGAGAATTCGACAGGATACGCAATGGTAATGGGTATGGAACCTGAGAGAGCGCTTGCGGGTGCTATTCTGGATTGTGCAGTAGAAGCAGGGCATGCCCTTACATCAGAGATTCTTTTTATGCTGCAAGCAGAAGAGCAAAGGCTGCAGGAAGAAAAAGTCAGGACCTGGAAAGAAATCGAAACTACAAAGGTAGATTTTGAGGTGATGCTGTGATAGGGGCCAAAGACTCCGATTTTGACCATGTATTTGATTCCCAGCATATCTTCAGGGTACTTCTTAATACTATGGCCAAGCCCGGAAAGATCGGTATACTCCCAAGTCTGGCTATTAATCCTCCTGAAGAAAACCCGTATCCTTTCCTTGTACTACTTGCTTTGCTGGATAGAGAAGTAAGTTTCAGTGTTCAAGGAAATGTAAAAGATCCCGAGAAAGTTATGAAATACCTTGAACTGAATACAGGAAGTAAACCCGGAGACTTGGGAACCTCTGATTTTATATTCGTGTATGGAGGTAGCTCGAAAGGGCAGGTTTGCAGGGCAAAAACAGGCAGTTTCAGATATCCTGATAAAAGTGCAACAATTGTGTATGCTATAGATTCTATTTCTGACCCTACTTCTAACTTTACTTCTGATTTTATTTCTAACTCTGTTTCCGATAGAAGGGCTTCGGAAAAAGAAAAGGTTTTACTCGAACTCTCAGGTCCCGGAATAAAGGAAAAATGTATGTTAGCGTTTTCCGGAATCGAAAAAAAAGAGATACAGGACCTTATTTCAGTCAGGGAATTCCCGCTTGGAATTGATGCTATGTTTTGTGATAAAAAAGGCAGGATAGTAGGTATCCCAAGGTCTTCCAGCGTAAAGATATCCTGAGGGACAAAGATGGGTTATGTACTTGTAAAAGGGGGAAGTGAAGCCATAAAAAATGCAAAGAGGCTGGTTGAGCTAATTCGTACCCAGGCTTCTGAACCTCTGGAAATTTCGCAGTTGAAAGGCAGGCTAAAGCTGGCTGTTGACCAGGCAATGGGAGAAGGCGGGCTTTATGCACCTGAAACAGCAGCCCTTGCGCTTGAGCAGTCAGAAGGCGATATCATAGAAGCCTCCTTTAAGATAAGGGCATATCGAACTACCCTTCCCAGAATATGTTATTCCGAAACTCAAGATACAGAAGATATGTTTGTCCTTCGCAGGATTTCCTCGGCTTTCAAGGATATCCCTGGAGGACAAATTCTTGGCCCAACGATTGATTACACTCAGCGGTTCATCGATTTTGGTCAGGAGGAAAACAAAAAAGAAGCCAAAATCAAAAGCCAGAACCGGATCAAAAATGAAAAAGGCAAAATCCCCGAGAATGAGGATAAATCAGGAACTTCTGAGCTGACAAACTCTAAATTAGAAAATTCTAAGCTTGTAAATTCTAAGTTAATAAATTCCAGATTATCAGATTTCAAGTTATCAGATTTCAAGTTACCAGATTCTAAACTGACAGTTTCTGAAAAACAGGAAGAAAACTATGAATTCCCAGCTTTTAAGAAAATTGTTGATCTTCTAAAAGAGGAAGGAGTCATTGAAGTCCCTGCTGGATCTTCGCTAGATGAAGAAGAGCCTTATGATGTAACAAAAGATCCGCTTGTTATTCCGGCTTCAAGGTCAGCTCGTTTGCAGACCCTGGCAAAAGGAGAGACAGGAGCAATGCTGATGTTTGCCTACAGTATCCTGCGAGGGTTTGGAGCAACCCATCCAACACTTGCAGAATTAAGGGTCGGATATATTCCTCTTCGAATAAAACACCCTTATACCGGAAATATAGTAAGTGTAGGGGAGATTCTGGTAACGGAGTGCGAATGTATAAATTCAGGAATGGGGTCTGGCACTTCCAAAAATATAACTGAAAATAAGAAATTTGCTATGGGATACGGGCTTGTAATGGGGAAAAACGAGAGAAAGGCTATTTCCATGAGCATGCTTGATGCAGCAATGAATACTTCTGAACCCAAGGCCCCTGCCGAGGATGAAGAATTTGTTCTTTATCATATAGATGGAGTGGATGGGATGGGATTTGTAGAACACCTGAAACTGCCTCATTACGTATCTTTCCAGTCAACTCTTGATAGGTTAAGGGCAGTACAGAAAAAAACAGAACCGGAGAGCTCGGCAAATGAGTAAGCTTGAAAGTTTATTAAAAAATGAGAATATTATTGAGAAAGGGTATAATTTTGCGTTTCTTGATGAATTTACGAAGCGAGAAGTCAGAAGAAATATTCTTAAAGCCATAGCGATTCCGGGTTATCAGGTGCCTTTCGGGTCAAGAGATATGCCGCTTGCACGAGGTTGGGGGACAGGCGGAATTCAAATAACTCTTTCCATTATTGGAAAATCCGATGTCCTTAAGGTTATTGATCAGGGATGCGATGACAGTATTAATGCCCTGAATATTAAAAACCTGATCAGCAGGATGACCGGAATTAAGACAACCGAGGATACAAAAGAGGCAAATATTATTCAGACCCGGCACAGGATCCCGGAAGAGAAGATGACAGAAGAGCAGATCCTTGTTTTTCAGGTGCCCGAACCTGAGCCGCTGAGAAAAATAGAGCCTAGTGAAGTTGAAACCAGAAGAATGCATGCCCAGAAAGATTACAGTGCCATGTGGCTCCACCTTTACGAGGATATTGTCAGGCATGCTCAGATCACGGTCAGTTCCTGTTATCCTGTAATGGTTAACAGCAGATACATTATGGATACAACTCCAGTTCCCAGATGGGATGTGCCCAAACTGCATAAATCCGGAGCCATAAACATTTTTTGTGCTGGCAGGGAGAAACGAATCTACGCAATTCCCCCGTTCACAGAAGTTGAGCCTCTTGAATTCGAGGATTATAATTTTTCAGTAGAGGATTTTGCAGGAAAGGCCTGTGAGAAATGCAGGAGCACGGAGACTTATCTTGATGAAATTCTTGATGAAAGTACAGGTATCAGGCGGTATTTCTGTTCGGATACAAGCTATTGTGAAAAGGTCAGGCAGGGAAAAGCATGAGTTCAACCTTGAATAAGTCCGATTTTATTAGCCCGATTAACAAGCCCAGAATTAATAATCCGATTCTCAGAGTCCAAAATCTTACAAAAATTTATGGAGAGGGCTGTCCGGACTGCATTGAACTAACAGGCCCGGCTTATGGAAGTAATATCTGTCCAGTTTGTAACTCGATTGTAGCCTGTGCACAGATTTCTTTTGAGGTAATGGGTGGAGAAATCCTTGGGATTGTCGGGGAAAGCGGTTCAGGGAAAAGCACTACTGTCCGTTGTCTTTACTATGATGAGGAACCCACAGCAGGAGAGGCCTATTTAAGCTGTTGTGGGGAACAAAATATTTTCAGGTTGAGTGCTCAGAAAAAACGAGAAATTCGGAATTTTTATACTGGTATGGTTTACCAGAATCCTCAGCTTGGGCTCAAGCTAGATATCTCGGCTGGAGGAAACATTGCCGAAAAATTGCTGGCTGCAAACTGGAGGCATATGGGAAAAATGAGGGAGAGAGCCCGAGAACTCCTTGAACAAACTGAAATCCCTATAGAACGGATGGACGAAATTCCCCGCAATTTCAGCGGAGGAATGCAACAGCGAATCCAGATTGCAAAAGCCCTGGCAAATAATCCTGAAATTCTTCTTTTTGATGAACTGACAACCGGCCTTGATGTATCTGTGCAGGCAAGAATTCTGGACCTTATAAAGCAGATCAGAAGAATTACGGATGCAGGGATGGTCCTGATTACACACGACCTGGGGGTAGTAAGGCTGCTTGCAGATAGGACCCTTGTAATGAAAAATGGGCGGATTGTTGAATCCGGACTTACGGACCAGATTCTCGAGGATCCCCAGCACGAATATACCCAGCTCCTTGTAAATTCGGTTTTGTGAGGTGAACTGTTTGGAAAACTGGCATTTAGAAATCCAGAATCTAACGAAAACATTCAAGATGAGCGTACTTGGAGGCAAACAAATACACGGTTTTCATAATATAAGTTTCAGGGTTCAAAGAGGGGACTTTATGGGAGTTATCGGAAAAAGCGGTTCAGGAAAGTCCTCCCTTCTCAAATGCATTTATCGAACCTATATCCCGGACAAAGGATATGTTCTTTATAAAAACGAGGATGGAGAGATAACAAATCTAACTTTTGCAGATGACCATACTCTTCTGGACTTTAGAAAGCAGGAGATAGGGTACGTGGCACAGCTTTTAAGAGCAGTACCCAGAGTTACGGCTCTTGAAATCATTGCAGAGCCTCTTCTTCTGAAGGGGGTTGATCCGGGTATTGCAAAAGAAAAAGCAGCCCGGTATCTCGAACGCCTGCTTATTCCGGAAGAACTCTGGGAAGCTTATCCTTCGACTTTCAGTGGGGGAGAAAGACAAAGAGTAAACATTGCAAGGGCCCTGATTTCAGCGCCCAAGCTCCTGCTTCTGGATGAGCCTACATCTGCTCTTGACCCTGTCTCTACACAAATAGTAGTCGAAATGCTTGAGGAAATAAAGCACAAAACAACCATGATAGGGATTTTTCATGACATGGCAGTTGTAGAAAAACTTGCAGATCACCTGCTCGTAATGAAGGACAACAAAATGAGAATGTTTGGAAAAACAGAGGAAGTCCTGGCTACAGAGGGCTTAGCATGAGATTCAACATCATTAATGCAAAAATTGTAACGCTGGATTCAGTTATTGAAAATGGCACGCTTGAGATAGAAGATAAAAATATTATAGGCATCAGGGAAAAAGAAGAAATTGAATCAGGAAAAGAAATCGAGACTGCCAAATCTGACGGAGTGCTTGATGCAGCAGGCAAATATGTTTTGCCCGGAATAATCGATATTCATGGAGATGACCTTGAAGGAGTTATTTCTCCAAGGCCTTCGACAAGGTTTCCTATAGAACTTGCTCTTTTGCAGGCTGACAGAAAATATGTAGCCTGGGGAATTACAACAAAACTGCATGCCCTTTCATATTATGACGACGAGCTTAAAGACAGACATGCTGGAGCCTCTATTGAAATTATGGAAGCTCTGGAATGTATTGAAGATAAACTCCTGACTGAGCATTTCATTCATGTGAGGTGTGAAATCGGGCATGAAATGAAAGATGCTTTCGAAGCCATTGAGAACCGTTTTGTTAAACTGGTTTCGGTAATGGACCATGCTCCAGGCCAGGGGCAGTTTAATGATCCTGCAAAATACATCGAATTCCACAAGGGAGCATATAACTTGAGTGATGAATTCCTGGAAAAGCTCATGAAAAAGAAAATGGATCTCAGTTTCAGTGATTTGAAGTTAGAGAAGATAAGGGAAGTTGCCAGAAGAGCAAGGGACAGGAACTTGCTTTTGGCCTCCCATGATGATGACAGTCCTGAACATGTGGAATTCTTACACAGTCTTGGAGCCTGTCTTTCAGAGTTTCCTATAAATTTGGAAGCTGCAAAAAGAGCAAAGGAGTTGGGAATGATCATTTCAATGGGAGCCCCGAACCTCATCCTTGGAAGATCGACTGCAAATAACCTCAGTTGTCGGGAGGCCATAAAGGCAGGGGCTGTAGATGTACTTTGCTCGGACTATTACCCAACTTCGCTTCTTTATTCCGCGTTTCTGCTGCAAAAACTCGAGCTTTTGCCCTTCCCTGAAGCTGTTAAAATGATAACTTTAAACGCTGCAAAAGTTATGAGCATGGAGGAAAGCATTGGTTCGATTGAAGTGGGAAAACGAGCTAATCTTATTATTGTTTCTGAAAAGGACGGAATGCCTGTAGTTAGTAATACTATTGTTAATGGGAGACTTGTATACTCGGCGGGAGGATAAGAATGAGATTTGGAGCATCTACCGACCTTCGGTTCGGGCAGAATAATATAGAATTCCTGGAAATTCTATATTTCAACGGATTCAGCCATATCGAAATCAGAAAAGATAGCGATCATGTATACGGACAGGTAAATCCAAGTACATTGCGAAGAAGCTTATCAAAATACGGGTTCACGGTCTCGTATCATGTTCCCCACAGGGAGTTTAATCTCGCAAGCGTTAATGAGGATATAAGGAAATGTTGCGTATCCCAGGTAATAGCTATAGGAGAGTATTTGCATGAAATAGGCCAGGGATGGGTGAATATTCATGCCGGACATGTCCCGAACAGTTATCATAAAAACGCTATTATTAAGGCTAAATCGAATTGTATGAAGTCCCTTGATGAAATTGCAGAGGCCTTTAAAGCCCTGAATACCGAAATCTTTTTAGAAAACGACAGTAAGGAAAACGGATTAATCAAATTTGGGCTTACTCCGGTGCAAATGAAAGGACTTTTGGAAGATTACCCTGAATTTTATATGACTTTTGATCTGGGACATTGCCATAATTCAGGATTTCAGCCTTTAAATTTTATTGAGCCTCTAAGGGATAAAATCCGGGCTGCACATTTACATGATAATCACGGCATTAAAGATGAACATCTGGCCCTTGGGGAAGGAAATGTTGATTTTGCATCTGCTATAAAGCTCCTTGAAGACTGCTGCGAATATTATATTTTCGAAATGAGATCGCTTTCAGATATAATAAAAAGCAGAGAATATTTGGAATTAATAAAAAATAAAGAGCATATTGAATCCCTGAAGGTTAAATAACTACGATTAAGGTAAATTAAGTACAATTAAAGGTTAAAAAACCACAATCAATGAGTTTTAACTGGCGCTTTACAAATAAAATATTTTCATGTACATAATAAAGAAATTACATTTAAAGAAATTAAAGTATTTTAAAAAATTAGAGTATTTTTCCAGGCTATTTTTTTGGCTAAAATTAGTGAAGGAAATTGAGACCGAAGCAGGTTTTCAGGTTTTCAATTATTCAACAAAAAAAGGAAAAACAAAGGGGGAAAAGTATGCCAGAAGAAATTAATTTCTTCCCTCAGGCTTTGCAAAAAGAAAATAAGAAGCTTAACGAAAAACCCACTCTACATCCTTCTTCTCAAATAATTAACTGCAAAATCGGGGCCTGGACAGAAATCGGACCTAATTCGCTTCTTATAGAAACTGTATTTGAAGATTACAGTTATGCAGATGGAGATGTCTCAATAATATATTCCGAAATCGGAAAATTCTGTTCAATTGCCTCTCATGTAAGAATAAATCCCGGAAACCATCCAATGGAACGAGTAACCCAGCATCATTGCACTTATCGCCGCATACAATATGGTTTTGATGAAGTTGACGATGAGAACTTTTTTCAATGGAGGCGAGAGCATAAATGCATAATCGGGAATGATGTCTGGCTTGGGCATGGGGCTGTTATAATGCCTGGAGTAAAGATCGGGACCGGAGCTGTAGTAGGAACAGGTGCAGTTGTCACAAAAGATGTGGCTCCTTATGAAATAGTTGCCGGCGTTCCTGCAAGTCCTATTAGAAAGAGATTTTCCGAGGATATAATTGAAAAACTCCTGGAAATAAAATGGTGGGACTGGGATAGAAGAACTCTCAAAACAAGGTTTTTTGATCTGATGGATGTTAATAGTTTTGTCAGGAAATACTACTGATATTTTAGATCTATTAGTAATAATATTTTAGATCTGTTACTACCAATATTTTAGCCCGTTTTTATTCACTTCCCTCTTTGCCCACCCTGTTTTATCTGGGATTTTGCATTATTAAGTTTGTAAATGCCTTTCTCCAGCTTTTCGGAAGAATTCAAAAAAACTTCCATGTATTCTGAAAGCACAAGTTTAGATCCTGAGATATAATATTTAAGTAAGCTTCTGGTTGTCAATTTATCCATATGTTCGAGGGAAATAATAGCGAGATACATAAGCAAGCGTAATAAAAATACCAAATTAAGAGCCAGAATTTTAACCCAGGGACTATCTGAGCTAATCGCCATTCCACAAATCCAGTTACAAAATTTAATGGATTGTGCAAGGAGCCTTATTTTGTAAAAATGCAAGAACAAAGCCAGGACTAAAAGGAAAGTTATGCATTTTACTATAGAAAAAAAATCATACGTTATTAAGTTCATAAAGGCAATGAACTCTTACTAATTCTTGATATTTAATTCCTTCTCTTTTAACCTTTTTTTATGGGTTTTTTATGAGTTTGGAATACATTGACAGATGGAAAAGAAAAGCTTATTGAAAGAATTTGAAAGAATCTAAAAAAATCTAAAAGAATTCGAAAAATCTGAAAGAATAATAAGAATGATGATAGAAGAATTATAAATTAGAAAAGATATAATCAGAGAAGATACAAAAGGCCGGAAGGGGTGCATGAGAAATGAGCATTTAAACAGGAAAACTTTCTGCCCCGCACCCCTGGCTGATCTTTGCTTATTTTCCGGAAACCGTTATCACATTCATACCATCTATCTCTTTGGGAAACAATTAACGGAAAAGTCCGGATCTTGCTTGACATGAGGAAATGGTCTGTCTGTAGACAGTTTACTCTAGGTAAAACTTCTATTTAATACTTTTCTAAAAAATCGTAATAATATAAATAAGACTTTACCGGGTTATTCCTTTAAATTTTCAAGAACCTGCTTTCCCCTTTCAGTCGGTATAATTGTCAATTCAGCATCTGGAAATTTTCTTTCCAGAGGTTCTGACTCAGCAATCCTGTCCATGGTAATTGCAACGGCTGCAACTTCAGAATGAGGCTGGCTGCCTACTGCAACATTCCAATCTGCAAGCTGGTAAATTTCAGGGGGAACCTTTTCCGCTCCTACAACTATCATGAGCTTTTCACAGGTTTTAAGCTCGGAAGTAACTTCAGGTAAATTAACCCCATACATTGATAGATGGCAAACTTTTCCGCCGGCAGCTTTCCATTCTTTAATTTCCTGCTTGAGATTGATATTGTTTTTAATATAAAAATCTCCACCCCAGCGGCGCACGACGTCCTCAAGAGTCTGGACTATTCCCGGATCATCAGAAGCAAGGAGCATTCCTTCGGCACCCAGAAGCCGGGCTGTTAATCCAACATGAGTCGTGATCCTTTTATCTCTTTCAGGACGGTGGCCAAGGCGTAATAAGACAATTTGTTTCATGTTTTTGCTAAAAGCCCGGACAAGGTATTAAAGCATTTCATATAATCCCGGCAATCTCTATAAATTAATATAAAAAGAAGAAAATACATAAAAAGAAAAAGAGTATAAAAAGAGTATAAAAAACGAAAATAGAAAAGAGAGGATAAAATAAGTGAAAAATAGATAAAAAGATAAAAATGAATAAGGGTAAAATGAATAAGGGTAAAAAGAAAAAGGAAAGAAAAAAATAGAATGAAAAAACAAAATAAAGGAATAAATTACTGGAGCCCGTAAATTCCAGGAATTCTCTTTAAAAGCATGCCTTCAACTACTATAGGGTTTGTCCTCTGAGCAGTAACTAATGCGGTTTCCAGCTTAAACTCCTTTTCAGCATAGATTGTAAGAATCGAATCGCCTTTCTTAACGCCTTCTCCCATTTTCTTGTGGATGGCTACCCCTGCTCCTTTGTCATTAGGAGCTCCCGCAAGTCTGGCAATCTCTATTATCCATTTGTTGTCAAATTCGATAACATACCCATCCGCCGAGGCAAAAATATCTGCAGTATACTGTCCTGCCTGGATATCATTTGAGGTAATTGTCGCGTCTCCGCCCTGTGCTTCTATAATTTGTTTCATTTTTTCCAGGGCTTTGCCGCTTCTGAGGGTTTCCAGGGCAAGTTTCTTTCCCTGATCTCTTGCAGCAGCTCCTCCCATTTCGAGCAGGATTCCTGCAAGGGCAGCACTCTTTTCGATAAGGCTATTTGGGCCTTCCATGGTTTCCAGGACCTTCAAAGCTTCCCTAACTTCAAGACAGGGGCCCACTTTTCTCCCTATAGGGGAAGATCCGTAAGTGATTGCACATTCGACATTCATTCCAAGCCTGTGTCCGAGGTTAATCAGGTCTCTTGAGAGTTTTTGCCCATCCTGGACAGTAGGGACTTTGGTGCTCGGGCCTACAGGAATGTCTATTACTACATTGTCTGCCCCTATTGCTCCTTTTTTTGCCATAATCGAGGCCAGCATCTGGTAATAAGGGTCAATCGAGAGAGGATATTCGACCCTGATCAATTTATCATCTGCAGGCGCGATATTTGTGGCCCCACCCCAGACAAGGGCTCCTCCTACTTTTTCGGTAATTTCCTTTACTTCTTCGGAGCTGAATTCCACGGGACTGAGAACTTCCATGAGATCTGCAGTTCCACCTGCGCCTGTAATTGCTCTTGAACTGGTTTTCGGGATTAAAAGCCCGTTTGCTGCTATAATAGGGACAACCAGAAGAGAAATTTTATTTCCGGGCACTCCACCTATTGAATGTTTGTCCATTATTGGATGAGTGTCAAACTCAATTTTGTCACCGCTGTCAATCATAGCTCTAGTGAGCCATTCAACTTCGTCATCAGTCATTCCATGGATGTAAGAGGCAGTTATAAACGCTGAGAGTTCGATATCGCTGAGGTTCTCCTCTACAATATCATTAACAAGCATTTTAATTTCGTCCTGTACAACAGGTTTCTTGTCCATCATTTTCTTGATTACACCTGCAGATTTGGAACGAAATGCAGGGACAACTTCAACTGGCTTATCCCATTCTTTAAAATGCTCAAAAACTTCAACAAAAACGCCCAGAGTTCCCGGAGGAACCATGTCTTCTGTTGTGTCTACAATCGCAGACAAACTTTCCCTCCCGCGAATTCTTACCCTATCCCCAGGATAAACTCCAAGCTCTTTTGCATCGGCTATGTTGAACAAGACTTTGTGCTGTCCTATTTTTATATTAAAATGTTGTAGCTTTAACTGCAAAAATAAACGCCTCCAATGAACTAAATCGTGAGTATAGATTCTTTCTTCCAGGCCTTTTTTCCGGATTTTGCCTGAATTTAGTTACCTGTTAGTACCTGTTCCCCAAACCTGATGACTATTAAAAAAGCCAGTATGAATATAGCTTGGAAAACTATATGCGAGTGTTAATTAGAGGTAGAATAATAAGTTTCATTTATCTTAAGTAGTTTTGCAAAAAGAAAGTAAGAAAGAGATGGTAAAATGTAATAAATCTTTAATAAAGAGATATTATAAAGTACCAATATAAAGATAAAAATAAAAGATAAAATACTAACTTTTATAAAAAACTTTTTTATAAAGAGAATTAATTTCAGTATTTTAAATTATACCTGAATTATACCTGATTTTATTTGTAATATTTTTTTGTCATATTGCGCCTTGAAATAGAGACAAGTCCTTTGGCGACCCCTATTGAGACAACTGCAATCAATAGTGTTGTTACAATAACCATTGTCAGATTTTCCTGATCAGCAAATCTGAACATAAGAAAAAACAAAATTGCGTTTATAACTGCTCCAACGGCTACAAGAGCTATTCCAGGGCCTTTCAAAACATCTTGGGTATTCTTATTCATCTTCCACAACCTTCAGAGATTATTTTTCAGAGACTTATGATTATTTATTAAAACGTATGGGTAATTTACCAGTTCAATATGCTGGATTCTAAAAGAAAATGCCTGCTTATATTTTTAGGAACAGGTAAAGTTTGCAAGTAGGAAAAATCTACATGAAGCTAAATATTATAAATATTTCTCCAAACAATTGAGATAATTGCATATAAACCTTAGGTAATTTTGTTCTTAAATACTCAAACAAAATTATATTTCTTTCTATTATAATGGTTGCTGAAGCAAAAAAAGGATGCGATAAAAACTCGAGAAAGGATATTCTGGCGCTCAAATTTTCAGCAAAGCTATGCCTTTTAATAACGTTTTTTAAAATATTGCTCAAGAAAATTTACGCTCAGGAAAATTCATTTTAAAGGAATTCCAGACAGAGGTCCACATAGTATTCTTTTGCAATAGTTTTAAGCCAGTCAGGAACCAGACCATATCTGTCAATTATAAGTTCATTCAGGTAATAAAGAGACTCTTCGGTTCTACATTCACAGAGTCTTCGTACAGCAGTTCTCCTGCCCCAGGCAGACCTTTCCTCATCGAGCGCCTCAAGGTAAAGTTCGTATTCTCTGCTATTCTCCATTATATCAAAATGTGTGACAATCAATATAATTATTTGGATCGAATATAAAAATTAGAACAGATAGCACATAACAGATAGTACATAATTCTATATGGGTTTACTTATACTTTCACTCTCCTCTTCATTATTTCTTCATTTTATTATTTTATTGTATCATGTTTTATTATTTCATTTTTCGATTCTTTTTTGGAAGACTCCGAGCGCAAGGAAATTTAGTCAATTCAACTGAAAGCATCTAAATGAGATTGATAGAACCTAAAAAGGGACAGCCAGAAATGATAGAATGTTAAAGACATAAAGAAGTAAAAAGAAAAGTGAAAGATGAATCATTTACCAATAAAATAAAACTGGACTAATATATGAACACAGAAGTCTATGGATATAAGCATATGATTGAGAAATATATGAATAAAAACGCAGAAGCATAAATACTGCAAAGAATAATTTCAACCTATAGAAAATCGAGCAAAGCTAGGTAAAGCCAGGAAAAACCAGGTAAAAACATGGTAAATAACTTTATTTAAAAATAAGAAGAAAAAAATGCTGAATATAATGAAAGTAATAAGAATTAGATTGGAATTCTCACACAATGATCAGTTGCTGAGAATTCCTGCACAAGTTTTGTTGGTCTTTGTTCGCTATGCTTATTATCTTTAAATCAGCAAAAAAAGATATATAATTACCGGGATTGAATTTTTAACACTGGAGAGATATTAAACGTTATTGAAACGTTTAATGTAATTAATTATTTTAATCGCGTTGATAATTTTTTTGTCATAATAAATTATTTAGAGTGAAATTGCAAAAAATAAAGAAAAAAGAGTTTTACATTTTTTTATTATATTTTACGAGATATTATAATTGTTTTCTACTTCTAAAAAAGTGTTATATTTTATAGTATGTAAAAAAGAAATTTCTTTTTTGTAAAAGATTAAAAAAGACTAATACGTTGAGTAAATAATAATATGTTGAATATATAGAAAAAAATTATTATTAATTAATGCGAACTTATAAAACAAAAATATTAATAAAATATGTAAAAGCGAGAAGGTTACAAGTATGTAACATATAAGTTACATATAAAATAACCATGAAGTCACCTAAAGCTTATCTTGTACTAATAGCTTTTACAGCATCTAATTTTGCAGCCTGCTGTGCAGGATAAATTCCAGCAATTAAATTGAGCAAGAATACTGCAAAAATTATTAAAAAAATGTCTGTGCTTCGGATAATAATAGGAATAGTCGTAATTCCACCATAAAGTTCAGAAGAGGCACTAGGTATTTCATACTGGCCTATTGCAAGAGCTATTATAATTCCAGTCAGGGTTCCTGCAAGAGCTCCAAGCAGGCCAAGAATTCCACTCTGAAGAAGAAAAATGCTCCGAATACTTGAAATAGTAGCTCCCATTGCCCGAAGCATTCCTATCTGACTTGTGGCGCCAATAACTGATAAATTGAGAGTACTTACTACCCCAAAAGAAGCAATGACAACAATAAGGCCAAGTATAACATTGTTGGACGTACTCTCGACTGCAATTGTTCTCAGAATTGCGGGATTGGTTTCTGTCCAGCCCCTGGCTGTATAACCTGTTTTTTCAATCTGTGCAGCAATTTCTCGATCCCTGTTAAAATCTGCAAGCCGTACTGAAATTCCATTAACCAGATCAGGGACATCATAGAATTCCTGAGCTGTAGCCAGCGAGGTGTAAGCAAGTGTTTCATCCAGAGGTGAACCAGTATGAAAAATTCCAATCACCCTGAGCGATAAGGGATTAGCATTGGGAAAAGATGCTTCAATAGAATCCCCGGGATTAACTTCAAGCTTATCTGCCAGCTTTGAGCCAATTACCACAGTATTTCTGGAAAATTCAAGCTCCCTGAAGTCCCCTTCTACCATATCGGCTTCAATAGAACTGATATTATTTTCCTGTTCAGGAATTATCCCTCTCAGTTCGACATTTCTCGAGTTGGTTTTAAACTTAAATGAGGCTTTTCCTGTAAGAAAAGGAGATGCAGAAGTTACGCCTTCAATATTTAGAATTTCCCCAATCACGGTTCTGTACAGATGAATATAATCTTCTCCTTCCTGCGGAGTTACGGAAACATGAGGAAGTTTATTTACTGTGGTATTATAAAGCTCGCCGGTAAAACCGACCATCAGGGCCTGCGACACCGTAAGTATCATTACTGCGAGAGCTATAGCTCCCACAGACAGAAAAGTCTGAAATTTTCTTGCTTTAATTTGCCTGAGTGCAATAAAAAACTCATAACGCATTAAATTCACAGCTTTGATTCTAAAATTAAATTTTAGTTTTAGTTTTAACTTTAATCTTAATTTTAACTTTAACTTAGTTTTTATTCTATTTGATTTTTTTAATTTGATTAGATTTAATCATATTAAATTAGATGAAATTAAGTTTAATTTAATTTGATCTGATTTGATAAAATTTAATTTTGTTTATCTTTTCTTTTCCGCAGAAAAACTGCGATAAAGGCGATGCCTGCGATGCCTGCGATTCCTGCAATTAATGAAAAACCAGGGATACCATTATCCTCCTCTTCAGAGGTTGTATCATTTCTGGAATTGTTTATGGCACTTGTATTGGAACCTGGAGAAAGGTCAGACTCAATTATTGTTTCTCTACGCTCAATGATGTCCCCATTGTTTCCCAGCAATTCGATTTCGAGCTTATAGATACCTTTTGTGAGTCTCTGGCTCCAGGCTACTTCAACGGTTTCATCATCGTCATTTAACAAAACAGGCACCTTTACCTGAGAAGATTCGATTAAAGAAGGCTTTTCTTGAGAAGAATTTCCTAGTTCGTATACTGAAAACCTTAGAGTTCCTTCAAAAGGAACCTGCGACCGTCCAAAAACAGTTGCGCTTGCTCCTGTTTCGTCTTCATAAATGTCAGTAATTTCTGCATCTTCAGCAGCAGTAAAATTTTCTGCTGAAGCTATGAATTCTTTTTCAGGAGAGTAAACCTGAATCTTTACCCTGCCTGCATATTCCTTATTGTTTTCAAGAAGAGTTCCCCAGTTCGCGGAAAAAACCTCAGGAACGCTTGTAAGGGATTGTTTTTTAACTTCTTTTAAATATACAACAGTTGAGTTATCTATGAGCATATACTGAATATCAAAAAGAGAAGCTCCCCCTCTGGGAGAGAGTACAATACTGATTTCCTGAGAATTCGGGACAAGATCATTGACCTGAATCCTCGAAGTAGAGTTACTGCCGTAAACAAAATCATATTCCGCTTCAGAAAGTAATTTTTCCTTTTCAAGCAACCTTGCTCTGAACGTATAAGCTCCACGTTCAGGGTTTTTGAAGTCCCAGAACCCGACCTTCATCAGACTGGGATTTTCAGAAAAATTTACTGGAAAAACCTGGCTGGCAAGCAACTTTTCATTTGTTCCTGAGGGTTTGATCAGGAACGCTTCAAGTGTCAGGTCTTCTTCAGGCTGACTGGAATATAAAGTTACATCGAAAGATTCGGAATCACTATATAATTCAGTTATCTGAGGTGTACCAGCTTCTTCTGAAGGTGAATTCTCCAGGGCGGAAACCTGAATCATAGATGCAAAAAGAAAAATAAATAAAAAAAGGGCGGCTTTCATTGTCTTTTTTCCTGAATTTGATACAAAAAGGATTGCTTTGATATTATTTAAAGAAATGTTAAGTATTTTATGTATTAGTTCATTAAACTATCTTTAAATTTTAGTAAAAATGTAGAAGTTGATAAAAAACTACCTAAAACAAAAATAGTTGATAAAGTTATCGATCAGCTTTAAAAGTAAGTTTTTAATGTGGGTGAAGGAGCTGGTGCGAGGCTGACGCTTTTGAGTTGTCTGCAAAGCCTGCATGATTTTTAGAAGGTTAACTATAAGGAAGCTGTTTTTAATTGAATGTAGAGGCTCTATGTGAGCTGGGAGAAGCAAAGCAACTTGTCATGTGTAGCTATTTTGAATAATCTCAATTTAAATTATGGTTATTTGTGTTTGTAAATTGTAGAGAAAATGGTTTTCGAGGTAGCAAAAAAGATGCGGAATATAAGCAGATTAAGAATTTTTAATATTATATTTGTATTTTTCTTTGGTTGTAGCGGAATGCACCAGTGCAATTTGATTATCTTTTACGAAATAAATTTTATAAGAGCTTAGAATATTATCTGTAATAACCTTGTATGCTTCAAAGGTTATGTTAAAGATCCGGTTCTTATGCACTAACTTGATTCGATTATTTGATTGAAAAAAGTTGCCTTGAAAGAGGGTACTATTTTTAATAGTTGATATAGTTATAGATTGGCTTTTTAGGGATTTTTGGTGTGGGTGGTTGGTGTAAAGAGGTTGGCGCAGTCGAGCATTGGGACCTGCCCGATCTTCGGGATACAAAGAAGGTAAGTGGCTATTTTTAATTGAGTGTAAAGGCTCTGTGTGAGTTGAAATAAGCCAGAAGACTTTGCCTGTCGAAGGACCAAGTGCACATTAAGAATATGAGATAGAAAAACTAATGAAGGTACTCAAAAGCAAGCTGTTCATATTAAATGTTTGATCCAGGAGAATAGCAGGTTTACATTAAGCTCCTGCCATAAATCAGGCGTGTCCTTGAGTTAAGATCTATTTTAAAAAAGTAAATATATCCCCGTTATTTGAGAAAAACGTAGGGAAATCCTCATGCTTACGTTTTTCAGTAACCTATTCACATTACCCTTATTTGTTTAAAACCTTAACGTAATTTTCTATGTATACATCTTTAGGTACCGATCTCATTGCAATATACAAAAGAATAGGAAGGATTACAATATCATCTAGATATCCAATTACAGGTATAAAATCAGGTATTAAATCGATTGGTGATAATGCATAGCCTATTGCAATCCATAATAATATTTTTGAAATCTTAGGGGTTCGAGAGTCTGAGTATAGAAGTTTGCATAACTGAATATATTTTTTTGCATTATCCTTTATATCTTTTAGTTTCATAGCGCCTACAAAGATAAGAACTAATTATCTATAAATAATTATTTTAAAATAATGCTTTTTTCATAAAAGTTAAACACTCCATGTATAAATCACATGTATATCAAGGTTAAATTAGATTTAATCATTTGGCTATTTAATGCTGCTGTTTTTTCGCCTCAACTGTATATATGCTAAACCTATTATTTTTCCTGCTAAAGGTCTGAAATACGAAACTCCTATTCAAAACATGAAGGCAAGTCTATTGACACCAATTAACGGCTCCAAAAATTATAAATCTATACGCAGATTTTAGGTTTATAGTTGTCTAGTGCTTTTCAGGATAAATCCATCTCCAAAATAATATACCATGTGTAATCTTTGTTTTCTCAACCAGACAATCAATTAAAATACTTGTATTCTTTTATTCAAAAACAATCCCGGGAACCGCTCTGGTTAACCTCTAAGCCAAATATTATTCTGATTCTGGATTAATATTATTACCTTCAAATAAGTTTGCTATTCTAATCGTTGTTGGATATTCATGTCTAATTATTGGTTTGTCAAAAGTTATAGTAGAGTAGCATATTGGTAATTGCAGGCCAAAATACTCGTACAAAGCTTAATTAAAAAAGATGTTACAATTTGTGTCCAATCTGCCTGAGTATCTAATAGTATTACGATAAAACATATCCTGTACTCGTTATCTACTCTAACCGCAATATAGCGATATCCTGATTCCTTTTCTTCCTTCCTCTCTTCGATGTAGTCTTTTTTATTCTGGTCCTGTGACCTTACATTTGGCTTATAGTCAATTTTGCATATAAAATATCCCTGATTATATCGGATCTGTTTCTTTCCTGTTCTGTTGCTGGTGCTTCAACCCTAGGCAATATATCCTTATTGAAGTATTTAGAACGCTTAATTCTTAAAAAAGGAGTCAGGTAATTATAATCTAACTGAACCAATATATTTTTCATGTCGGTATAAAGATTAGCTAATTTACAGTCTATGTAACTTTACTTAAGGTTTCGGGATGTTGAAAGCATTATATAGCGCAGGATAATGGTTAGTGATCAAGATATTGTATAATAATTTCATGTCAAAATCAGCAAAATAAAATAAATTTAAGTCGCTGGGAAGAGTCACGGTGACATTAATTATATTAATCGTCATATCTAAAATTCAAGTAGCATTATTCTACAAAATGCTTGACAAATATACCATGCAGGTTGGAAAACATAACTATATTCGGACATCAGCTACGAAGGGAGAAAAAGAATATGAGAAAAATCATTGTCCTATCTTTCATAACACTCGATGGTATTATGCAGGCTCCCGGCGGGCCCGAGGAAGATACCTCGGGAGGTTTTAAATATGGGGGCTGGACCGTTCCTTATTTTGATGAGTTTTCAGGTAAGGTTATGGCAGAGCAGATGAGTAAGCCGTTTGATTTACTACTTGGCAGAAAAACATATGAGATATTCGCTTCCTATTGGCCATATCATAAAGACGAGGATCTTGGGATTAACCAAGCAACAAAATACGTAGTCTCACATGGGTCTATGCAATTTACATGGGAAAAATCGGTTTTGCTGCAAGGTGATATAGTTGAAGCAATAAAAAAACTTAAGGCACAGGATGGGCCTGAATTACAGGTCCACGGCAGCGGCAATCTCATCCAGACGCTTTTGAAACACGATCTAGTTGATGAATTATGGCTTAAAATATTTCCATTGACACTTGGTTCGGGAAAACGCTTATTTGCCGAAGGAACGATCCCGGCGGCTTTCAAATTAACCGATGGTAAGGTGTTGCCAAACGGAGTTATTATTGCCAATTATGAGCGTGCAGGCGAGGTTAAGACAGGATCATTTTGAGGAATGCATCTTAAGGAAAAAGCAGAAATACATAAAATATCAGTAGAATGTCGGTTGGAAGATAGTATGGGGAAAACCAATTGCCCAATCGTAGAATAGATTTGAATTTGAAGGTACGTCTTAGAAAATAAGAATGATTCTACGTTATTATTACTATTATACATCGAATATCTTTCTGCCGATACGGATGATACTTGCACCTTCTTCTATTGCTATCTGATAATCGTTTGTCATTCCCATTGAGAGATGTTGAAGATGTTTTTTCAAATGCTCCTCTGCTTTGTCTTTTAAGTCTTTCATTTCTTTGAAATATTTTCTTGAATCTTCGGGGTCTTTGTTTTTTGGCGGGATTGTCATCAGGCCTTCAAGACTTAAGTATTTGAGGGTTGATATTTGATCTAGAAACTTCAAAAGGTCATCAGGCTCCAATCCTGTGGCTTTTTTTTCATCTATCTTCACTTGTATGAGAATTTTCTGAATTGTTTTCTTTTCTTTTGCTGCATTGTTTATCTTTTCTGCAAGTTCGTATGAATCAACACTTTCTATCAAGTAAGGATTTAGGTTTACGACCTTTTTTACCTTGTTCAACTGAAGTGTGCCGATAAAGTGGGTTTTTATCTCCATTGGGAGATATGGAGCCAGATCTTTCATCTGCTGGTAATGGTTGAAACCGATGTCTGTAACACCTGCTTTTATGGCTTCGTCTATTTGTTTTTTTGATGCGTATTTTACTGCGGCAACAAGTGTTACCTCATATTGCATCTTTTCTAGAAGTCCTTTTACATTATCTTCGATCATATGTTATGTAACAGAGATTTTTAGTATTTGTCTCTTTTATTTTTAATATCCTATATCATTATCCTATATCATTATAGTTAGCATTTCAGCCTCACAACTACTAATATCTCATAAAAGTTTTTTTTAAAAAAAGCTTTTTTCTTTCCTGAACCCACTAACCTTAGAAGTTTACCCTTAAGCCTTGATCTGATTCTCAGAAATCAAGTTTCTCAGGCCTTAACCTTTTCCAAAACATGATTGTTAAGGGTAAAAGGTTTGTAGCTTCTAGCGTTTTGCTTCATATAATGCAAAGTAACTTAAAAAACCCTAACTTTTCCAATCAGAATAAGAAATATTGAATATTTTCTGCATAATTTCTTGAGAATCAACCATATTAACCCCAAATTCAGGTCTAACAAAATCTAATTCCTTGGATTTTCCTGTAAGATTATGGGCTAACTCTTATTTAGTACTTATACAGATTCCCAGATTGCCTGCTTATCCCCACAACTTAGGGTTTGTTTAGCAGGTTTGAGAACTCATTAGCTACCTTCTTACCCTCAAGAATCCTTAATCATGAGGTTCCCTGAGCGCGTGCATTCTTATTCTGGCAATTACAAAACAAAGAAGGTATGACAACTTTCTCATATATACAAGCTTAAAAACTATTCCTGTCTGGACTTTAGATCTTTATGTAATTAAAAGAATAGCCATGCAGCTTCTTGTTGATTTATTGGAAAGCAAAAACTTAGGCTCGCAGGTATGGGGTTTCCAGACTGAGAGAAAGGGAGAAGGATAGCCTTTAATTAGGGCTTTTCCATAATAGTTCAAGTTTTCATATTATAGCATTATTAAGTCTCATGCTTGATTGGCTATTCTGGGCATCCTTGAAACATAAATATTAATAGACGAAACGGACATAAAAAATTATTAACGCTTCTTTTATTTGTTTAAACAGAAAATAAAATTAGTATCTTTTCCTATTTAATATCTTTTTCTATTTTTCAAAATTGCGTGAAAATATTCATAAATTAGATTTTAAGTTTTTTCCATAATTAATATTCGTCAGAATTTAACTTGTTTAATTAATTATATATCAGTGACATTCAATATTAATAGCCTAATAAGAACATATTAATTGACATCAGAATATATTAATTATTAATGGATTAAAATAAATCTGACATGTTAATCCTGAATATAAATATGAATTTTTCCGTATATTAAAAGTACAATGATAAGGGTTTTTTTTCAAAATAAGAAGAGGATACTGATATTTTATGTATATTTGAAAAAAAAGTCCGTGCGGGGGAGATAAAAGTGAAGAATAAAACTCTATTTATTGTTTTTACTTTGATATTTTTGCTGGGAGTACTGCCTACAGTATCGGCAAGAGATATTATAGTGGGCAACGGAAGTGGATCAAGTTCTACAATACAGGAAGCTGTAGGTGGTGCAGAAGCTGGAGATGTAATTATAATAAAACCTGGAACTTACATTGAAAACATAAATGTTTCAAAAGCAAGGCTAACAATTAAACCAGAAACAAATAACGTGTTTATTGAACCAGCAGATAGTAGTAAACCAACCATTGAATTAAGTGATTTTGGTACAAAATTATCTGGACTAAATATAGCTGGTAGTATTCAAGTTAATAATGTGTTTTATGATGGTAGTAAAATATTTAATGAAGACAGCGACATGAGTCAGATAACAAACAATGTTATTGGCGGTATCGATGTTGGTTCTGAGAGTTCTGGTATTATCATATCTGGAAACAGAATTTCAGGTGGCGGTATATATGTTGCTTGTTGTGGTGACTTCAATGAAATAAAAAATAATGTTATTTCAAATTGCCCAACAGGCATATACGTCTATGATGAAAGAAATGTACCGCCAATTCGTGATAACAAAATAAGTAATTGCGAGGTAGGAATACATGTTTCGGGGTTATCTTATGATGTCATAAACAATGAGATAACAAATTGTGGAATAGGAATTCAGGTATATGAGACTGGTGGTGCAACTTTAGTTGGAAATAAAATAACATACTGTACTGACTGCGGAGTTGAAGCAGGCGGATACTTAGGTACCAGTTATAACAATTACTTTAACAATATGGTGAATGTGAGATTTGGGGAATATACTGATACTGATGCAGTCGCTTGGAACACTGAACTTACCAGTGGTACAAACATAATTGGTGGATCTCATATCGGAGGTAACTATTGGGCAAAGCCGGATGGAACTGGTTTTTCTCAAACCGCTGTTGATTTAAATGGAGACGGAATTGCTGATTCAGCTTATGTTATTGCCGAAAATAATATTGACTATCTACCACTGATAGGTAAGTATAACTCAGTACTACCTACTTCTGACTTCACAGCCAATGTAACTTCTGGTACTGCACCGCTTAAAGTGCAATTTACGAGCATTACAACTGGCAATCCAACCGACTACTACTGGGTATTTGAACCATCTAATACTGGTGATTGGAACTCACACCATGCAGTTACTGCAGTGCATACATTTAAAAATCCGGGAACTTACACAATCACTCTGACCGTTGGAAATGCTGCAGGCAATAATACAATAGTAAAGCCAAATTACATAACCGTTACAGATCCAGTCATTACAGATCCAAATCTTCCAATTGCAAATTTTAGTACTAATGTCACAGAAGGATATTCTCCTCTCTCAGTCCAGTTTAGTGATTTTTCGGAGAATACAACCTGGAGGACCTGGTACTTTGGAGATGGGGCTAGCTCAAACGAACGAAATCCAGTCCATGTTTACACTACAGAAGGAAGCTACAATGTTTATTACTCAGTAAGCAATGAAAACGGAACTGCCTCAAAAAATGCTAGAATAACAGTCCAAAAAACAGGCAGTTCAGGTGGAAACAGTGGAGGAAGTTCTGGAGGAAGCAGTCATAAGAGCGGCGGGGGAAAGAGTGGAGGAACCGGAGGTTCTCCTGAGCCTCAAAAGAACGTTGAAATAAAAGAACTTTCTCAGGCTTATGTTTCAAGTTCAGGAACTACAAACTTTAATTTCCCAAAGAATGCTACTCCAGTTGTATACATAAGCTTTGATTCAAGGAAAACTTTTGGAAAAACAACAACTATTGCAGAAATGCTTAAAGGAAAATCAAACCTCGTTTCCCAACTGCCTGAAAGTGAAGTATACAAGTCATTGAATATATGGGTTGGAAACGGAGGAGTTGCAAATGCAAACAATATTGAGAATGGTGTTGTATGTTTCAGGGTTGGTAAAGCCTGGATAAGAGACAAAAAAATGGATAAGGATTCGATTACTCTTAACAGATATGCAGACAAAAAGTGGGGACAGCTTTCAACAACTCTGCTAAGAGAAGATAAGGACTATATATATTTCACAGCACAAACTCCGGAATACGGGTCCTTTGCAATTACAGGAAAAAAGATCTCAAATCAAGTTGAAAATGTGCCAGAATCAAATGAAGAAACTACAAAAAAAGTACAATCTGAATTAGAGACTGAAATAATCAATCAAAACAATACTGGTAATAAAGAACTGCAAACTGAACAGAAAGAAAAGTTAGATCTGCCAGGCCTTGAAATTAGTTATGGAATAGCAGGCTTGCTCTTAGTTTTTTTATTTAGAAGAAAATAAATGAGACACAATACTGAAGTTTCATATGAAAAAATTCTGAAAAAAATTAAAACAACTGAGAAATATTCTCAGCTATTTTTCTATTTTTTTATCTGCTTTTTGAGAATTTATAATTGAATAAAAACAGTCATTTCATAGCAAATATTAATCCTATATCCCATTGGATGTTTTGATCCAACTATTCATACTAATTAAAAGGCAGCATTATGAATATGTTTTCTTTAACCGAGATTCCCAATAAAAAATTAGTTTATTAAAAATGAATGTTCTTTCATCCAGTCAACCATTTGTTCTTAAGTTATATTACAAAAGAAAAAATTGGGAATACCCTCTCTAGTTGGGAAATAGAGCCCACAGGCAGATCTCAAATTTAGAACAAGATAAACATATTTATTGCGTAAATATCTATGCAAAATATGGAAAACCTTTTCTATTACCAGAAATTGCATATTTCAATGCTGCAATCATATTTTTGGTTACATTATTGATAGTAAAAAGTATTAATATTGATAGTAAAGAGTATTAATAAAGATTAATTCATATCGAATATGAATTTTTTAACTATTTTTTAACTATTACTAAAATTTTTGTCCTCATCACTTAGTAATAATATTTTATACACTTTCATATTGCTGATTATGAACTGATACGAAGGATATAATAGAACCTTTCAATAGGCATAAAATAATGCATGGACAGTTTTTAGAATAAGTGAATATAGAGAATACAATAAGATTCTTTTTACAATTCGATTTTTTAGCTGTATTAATTAAAGAGGATTTACAGAATAATCCATAATAGAGTTAAAAAGAAGTTACAACAATATGCTCTCCATCAGGCGTAGCCAAATAGAAAAGCAATATCAAGAAAAAATCCCGAAACCTTAAATCTTCTGGTACAATCCAGGGCTTAAAGCAGTATTTGCATCCTCTACTGGCAGTGGCCTTTTGTCATTTGGCAAGTCAGACATTATCAGATACTGCCTGCAGGACCCACTACAACTGTAGAATAGCTTTTGCATTGCACCTCAGAACAGTATCATACACTAGCTTTGCAAGGCTCGTAAAAACTCGATAAGTCATATTCGACGTTTCAAGCCTTGTTATTCTTTCCTGGAATTTATTTTCTCCTTCACTTTTTGCTACCTGCTTTCCCATGTATTCCATTACTTTCTTGCAATACTGTCCAGGCATGAAAAAAGCTGCCAATTAAAAAAGAAAAAAGTAAAGATAAAAAATGTGAGTAAAAAGATATGAATAAAAGGAAAAAAAATAAAATAAAATAAAAGAAAATAACATCAAAAAATAAATATTAAAAAATAAATATTAAAAAAATGAAAATTGAAAAAAATGAAAATTTTAAAAAGATTATTTTTGGAAGCAAATAAACAAAACCTGCTTATAATCCGAAACTATTTATTCTTTGATTGAAGTATAAAGAGAATAAAAACTGAGAAAAAACAAGTTTACTTGATTTACGCTTGCTAGAAAAATTTCATGTTATTTATATTTAGTCCCCCCTCTTTCAAATTATAAAAAATAGACATAAAATAAAAAAATAATTTCCGAGCAGAAGGTTTGGTAAAAATGGAAAAGAAAAGTGTCTTAATCCTTGGAACTGCCTCCCATGTTGGAAAAAGTTCAGTTGTAACTGCAATATGCAGGATCCTGTCAAGGAAATACAAAGTTGCCCCTTTCAAAGCTCAGAATATGAGCCTGAATTCCTGGATTACAAAAGACGGAAAAGAGATAGGAATTGCTCAGGCAATCCAGGCAAAGGCTGCAGGCACCGAACCGACTGCTGATATGAATCCTGTTCTCCTGAAACCCAAAGGAGACTGCGTCTCTCAGGTCATTCTCCTGGGAGAACCTTACGCGGATAAAAGCGCAGGCCAGTACTACGATTCAATAGAAGAAATGAATGCTGTGCTTGCAGGTGCACTTGAAAGACTCTGTGCAGCTCATGATATTATTGTAATGGAAGGGGCTGGGGGGGCTGCAGAGATCAACCTTTATGAAAGGGATATTGTAAATGTGGGCACTGCAAGGCTTACACAGGCTCCTATAATTCTTGTTGGGGATATTGAAAGAGGAGGAGTTTTTGCAAGCCTGTATGGTACAGTCGAGCTTCTTCCAGAAGATGTCCGAAAGAATGTTAAAGGATTTATAATCAATAAATTCAGAGGCGACCTGGAAATCTTAAAGCCGGGCCTAAAACAGCTTGAAGAAAAGACAGGCATTCCTGTGCTTGGAGTCCTCCCGTATTTCAAGCTCCGAATCCCCTCAGAAGATTCCGTGTCTCTTGGGGACAAAGAAGAAGCCAAAAAAGAAAAAGATGTAGAAATTGCTGTTATCCGCCTGCCCAGAATCTCTAATTTTACAGACTTTGAGCCGCTTGAAGGGCTTGCTCGGATCAGGTATGTGGACCTTGATGAAGAGCTTGGAAATCCGGACGCAATAATGATCCCGGGAACAAAGAATACAGTAAACGATTTGCTTGACCTTAAAACAAGTGGAATGGCAGAGAAAATTCAGGCTTTTAAAGGAAAAATCCCTATCTTCGGGATCTGCGGAGGCTACCAGATGCTCGGCAAAACAATTTTTGATTCCGGAGTCGAGAATGGGGTTGAAGCAGAATTTGAGGGCCTGGGACTCCTTAATATAGGGACAAAATTCGGGGCATATAAAAAGAAAACCATTCAGGTAACAAAGAAGGTAAATGCTTACGGCCCGATTCTGGCTCCTATAGACGGGGAAGAGATAAAAGGATATGAAATCCACATGGGAATCACTGATTCTAACCGAAATATCTTCGGAGACGACGGAGCAATTGACGAAGAAGGGCTTGTGATTGGTACATATCTGCATGGGCTTTTTGATAATAAAAATGTCAGAGATGCTCTTCTTAATTATTTGTATAAGAAAAAAGGGCTTGAGTATGAGCCTGAAGATCTTGTAGCCGAAACCGACGCTTACGAAGAACTTGCAAATGTGGTTGAAAAAAATCTCGATATGAAAAAACTCTATGAAATAATAGGAGTCTGAAGGGCAAATTCGAAAGATAATATTTAAACTGGGAGTCTAAAGTATAACCCTCAGTGTAAACCCTTATTACTTAATTAAATTTTTATTAAATTATTAGATATCAGGATTCTTATTTAAGAATTAATAAAAAGGCCATCCTAAAACTCAATTTTATCTGATTAATTCTGAAATCTGAAAAAAATAATTCCGCAACAAGAGGCCCGATTGATATTTGGAACACAGAATTTACAGGGCAGTTTTGAGATCAGCTCAAGTAAAAAACTTAAAAGACGTGAATAAAAACAATAAAAATAGAAGAGAAAAAAGGGAGAAAGACGAGAAAAGAACAAAAATTCAAAAATAAGAATAATAATGATAATAATAAAATAAACAAATAGAAAAAATAAAAAATATAAAAAATAAAAAGAGAGGAAAAAAGAAGTGTCTGAATCTCTTTTAAAAAAAGAGGGGTTGAGCGGCTGAGGGGGAGAATATGGGGAGTGTTTATGGGAGTATTTGGGGAATATTTTGGAATGAAAATTCATACCATGGGGGAGGGTATGTTTGTTCTGGGAGGGTGGATAAGTCTCCAAAAAGTTAACCGCTCAACATTAACTAGTTTTTCAACCAAGTATTTATTTCTTATGAAATTATCCTACTTATCTCAGGTATTAAAACTACGGACATGTAATTAAATAGAAATTATTTCATCTATTTGGCAGGTAAACTTATTGTTAAACTAATATAGGGATTAAAATTCTTTATTTATCCAAATAAGATCGGGTTTTATTTTGAGAATTTAGGAATCTGAATAAAAAATTAAAAATTCTAATTTATATTAGTTGTTTAATGCGCTTTCAGAACATTCGGACCTGCTTGCCAAGCCCCTTACTTACTGCCCTTTCATAGACCAGATGAGCGGTCGCAACATCCTGAATGGCAAGGCCTGTTGAGTCAAATATTGTGATCTCCTCTTCACTTGTCCTGCCTGGCTTCTGTCCGGTAATTACCTCTCCTAGCTGGGCGTGAATATCATTTTCCGAAATATAATGTTTGGAAAGGGGAACATTCACTTCTCCTGAGTGAAGAGCCTGCACCATATCATCAACGATTATCTTAGAACGGATTAACAGCTCAGGCTCAAGTTCTTCTTTTCCTACGGCATCTGCCCCAATCGCGTTTATATGCGTGCCTTCCTTAATCCACTGGGCTTTTACAATGGGTTTCCGTGTAGGAGTGGTTGTAACCAGAATATCGCAGTCACATACGGTTTCAATCTTTTCTTCGTAACGGATTTCACAGGGTACAAGATCCTGCATAGTCCGGATGAATTCCTCACAACTTTCTTTTGTTCTGGACGTGATTTTCACAAGTTCAGGTTTAAAAACCTGGCAGAGGGCTTCAAGCTGGGTTCTCGCCTGGTTTCCCGCTCCAATTAACCCGAAGACCTTGGAATCTTTTCTTGCAAGATATTTTGCAGCAATTCCGCCTGAAGCTCCGGTTCTTATATCAGTAAGAAGGGTCCCGTCCATGATCGCTACAGGAGCCCCTGTTTCCGGAGAGATCAGTACTATCAGAGCCATTACGGTTGGAAGCCCTCGCGCTGGATTTCCAGGATGCACATTTACGATTTTCACACCTGTAATGTCTTCCTCTTCAAGATACGAGGGCATTGTCCTCAGATCTCCATTATATGCAGTATAGTAAAGATAGGATTTTGGAGGCATCTGCACTTTTCCAAGCCCGTGCTGCCTGAAAGCTCTCTCCACTACCTGCATATCGGAACGCATATCAATAACACTTTTTACTTCCTCTTGAGCCAGCCACAATACTTCCATATATAACCCTCCAGCCGGAGCGCAAATATTCCATTCCCACAGCTGAAAACCATAAATCAATAAAACCAAAATAAAGATTACCTAGGCAAAAAAGGCTGCCTGAGCTTACAGATTATTATTTTTATTTGCGCAAATATGTATATATAACATGTATCTTCACTAATTTAAAGAACTCCCTTCCTAAAAGAAGACAGAATAGCAAGGAGATATACCGGGAGATATGTTGAAAATATGCCTGAAAACTCTTCTGATTTTCCTGAAGTTTCCCTGAAAGAAAAATTGCTCAGGCCTGCCAGAGACATTCGAAGTCTTCTGCGCTGGGGTTATCCAAAATTTGCAACTATCTGTTTTGTAGCCGATCATTTTCAACTCAGTTTAGAAGAGCGGCATATTCTTACAAGAATAATTATGGCTCCGGATAAAATAGTCTCAAGAATCAATAAAAAAGTGAACTGTAAAGATATAAAGGGTAGAGATTTGATTCTTGATGGATATAATGTTCTTCTGACTGTAGACAGCTTTTTAAAAAAAGAGCCCATGTGGTTCTGTGATGATAGCTATATAAGAGATACCCGATACTATTTCAGTAAAACAAAGCAGGCCGAAGACATCGAAGAGGCTATGGAAGAAGTCCTCACCTTTCTTTCTGAAAATCCTCCAAAATCAGTTATTTTCCTTTTTGATGCCCAGATCAGTAAAAGCGGAGAGCTTGCAGGGCTCTTAAGGCACGAATTAAAAAAATACAAGCTTTCAGGAGAAGCAAGAACCTCAAAAACTGCAGATTTCGAATTAAAAACCGAGGGAGGAAATAATGAAAAAAACCTGATTGTTGCAACTTCCGACGGGATTATTATTGATTCGGTGCTGCAGGTACTGGATATTCCTGCATGCCTTATGGAAAAAAGGAGGATTGAGCCTGTAAGGCTTTATTAAGCTTGTATCAGGCACTTCGTTTAAAGAATTCAGCCTGCCTGTATATTTCTTCAGCTTCCGTATCCAGCCCTTTTTCTTTTAACAGATCTCCATATCCGCAAAGGGTTCCAAAATGCTCCGGATCAAGCTCAAGGGCTTTTTTATACTGCACTTCAGCCTCGTGCCTGTGCCCGAACCTGGCAAGCAGCTTTGCATACTCGCAGTGAGCTTCAACGTTTCCAGGTTTTAATTTCAGAGCATACCTGTAATGGAACCTTGCCCCATGCACAAATCCATGCTCTGCAAGCAAACGGGCGTAATATAAGTGAGGTTTCGGATTCTCAGGGTTTGCCTTCAGGGCAACAATATAATATTTTTCAGCTTCTAGAGGCTCCCCTTTTTCCTCAAGCAAACGGGCATAACGGAAATTTGATTCTATATGTTCGGGGTCGATTTCAAGGGCCCGCAAATAATGAAAGGTTGCTTCCGTTTTTTGCTCATTGTTAG
The DNA here is from genome assembly GCA_049706495.1 of Methanosarcina sp. Lineage (GTDB taxonomy): Archaea > Halobacteriota > Methanosarcinia > Methanosarcinales > Methanosarcinaceae > Methanosarcina. Next base: position 42,703 of record JBNAKO010000030.1, read on the forward strand.
AAAGTAAAAGGGCATACCTGCAATGTGTGTCTGTATTCCTTGGGTCCAGAATCAAAGCTTTTTTATACGCAGCTTCAGCTTCATCTATCCTGCTGAGCCTGTAAAGCAGACAGCCGTAATTACAGAGTGTATTAACATGATAGGGATTTAATTCCAGAGTTTTTTCAAACTGCATCCTTGCAGCTTGAAGTTTTCCCAGTTTAGCCAGAGTAATTCCATATTCCGAAAGGGCTTCGATATTTTCCGGATTTTCTTCCAGAATTTCTTCGAACTCCTGTATGGCACGCTCCTTATATTTTAGAAACAGGGCTGTTTTTCCAGCCTCCATTAAAGCTTTTTCCCGAACCTTTCCTGAAAACAGGGATGCACAGGCTCTGGAAATTACATATTTTTCTCTGTACATCTTATCTTTGCCAAAAATTGCAGCCAGATCCAGCAAGATGTCCTGAGAAAGTGAATGCTCATTTGAGAAGGAAATGACAAATTCAATGACCTGATTAAGATCACAATTATCTGCTGCAATCTGTTCTATTACGCGAAAAACCAGCTTATCTACAGCATCAATCTCCATGTCTAATAACCTCCTAAAATTTGCCTGTAAAGTAGATCTATATTACTGTATATAAATAACTAGCTGTATTAGATTAAGAAACAAAATATAAAAAAGCCTGAAATAAATTAAAACCATATATAAATCATGAATAAAGGGATAAGAAATTTAAGGGATTTAAAAAATTTAAGAAGTCCAGAAAATCAAAGAAAAATTAAAAATTAAAATAATTGAGCTGTGGTATGTTAATTGAGATTAAAACTCAGGGCTATTAGAATGAAAATAAATACATTGGAAAGGAAATAAATATATAGGAATAAAAATAGAAAAAGAAAAAAGGTCAAAAAATAATAAGTTAGATTTTATAAAAGAATTTGAAAAAATTGGTCGTGCATCATTAATTGGTTGATATTTCATCTTTGAATATACATAATTCACCTCTTCCTGCTTTCTAAGCTTATCTGCATGAAGGAAATTTAGTATGCATAAAGCAAAGAGTGAAAGTAGAATGCGAATATGTCATACACCAGAAAATATCAACTGACTATTAGTGGACTACCAAAAAGTTAGAAAGAATTAAAATCCTATAAATCAAACTTAATTTTTTTTTATTAAGCCCTACCAACATGCAGGCTATATCTGGTTTCTACATCATACATACCTTGAAGGTCCTCTTCATTCAGAAAGCCCTTTTCAATCAATTTACTCATAGTTCTCCGGTCAACAGATTCAACAATGTCCCAGAGCTCTCTTTCCATAAGATAGGGTTTTAGCTTACTGATGCGCCAGAGTTTCCATTCCGCTTTTTGTCTTTTAAGTTCGACATTTCCTACTCTGAGCACATCAATGTCTTTCTCCTTAAACGTACTGAGAATACGCTCTCTTAATTCTTCTCTTCTTTTTTCCAGAGCATATATTGCAGAAGCAATGTCCTCATATTCAAGCACAACATCAGTCAAATCCATATCTTCAGGATCTTGCTCACTAATATCAAGTTCCAAACCTTACACCCCAACTATGCCTGATTTTATGTCTAACCTCATATCTAACCTAAATAACCCTATTTCAAAATATATTTTTTCGCTTTTAAAAGACTATGTATTGAATAATGTAAAATAGCGTATAATCTTAAATGGATTCGAAACATTATTCATAAAAATGGATTAAGCATAAGTAAAAAGGGGCAGGGGCCTTTATATGGTTTCAGATATTTCTGATAAAGACTCAGCAAAAAAAGAACTATATGTTCTTCTTCCCGATATTGATGATATTTTTGATGCAGAACCTGCAGTGCTTGAAATAAATACAGAGCCCACAATGCTGGTAGGCGATATTCATGGAGATCTTGAAGCCCTTGAATACATACTGAGAATGAAGCAGAAAATAGAATGCAAAAATATACTTTTTCTTGGAGATTATGTTGATAGAGGGCCGGATAGCACAGAGGTTCTTATAGAGCTTTTTAAATTAAAACTTCAAGATCCTGAGCATGTTTTTTTGCTCAGAGGAAACCATGAAACCGTGGATATGAATTTTTATTATGGTTTTTTCGAAGAAATCGGTTATGATCAGAATTTTCTCTCAAGAATTAGCCGTACCTATGAAAAAATGCCAGTAGCTGCTGTCCTTTCAGGGCATACTTTTTGTGTACATGGAGGAATTAACGGGATAGAAAGTATAAAAGCCATTGAAAAAGAGACAGCTTTTTCTTATTTATGGAATGATCCTTCGCAAAAACCGGGGCTTAGTGCCTCAAGAAGGGGTTCTACAGTAAAAGAATTCGGGCCTGATATTGTAGAGGGATTTTTAAGAATAAATAATCTGAAGAGAATTGTAAGAGGGCACAGGGCCCTTGAGACCGGATATAAATGGTGGTTTGACGAAAAATTGCTTTCCCTTTTCTCCTGCCCCGATTATGTTGGGTTCGGAAATGCTGCTGCTTTTGCAGTTTTTGAAAAAGAAGATTTGAAAATCTTTGTTTTTGGGGATAAAGAAGTTAACGGAAATCAGGCACTCAGATATGAACAGTAACTGAATTAAATAATATAATTTAACAAAGAATTTGACTTCCTTAATAAGATATAAAAAACGAAATTTCCTAATTGCCCCCACCATTGAGCTGTATCAAAATAGTTTCTTAATTAAGTCAAAATAGATATTTTTTAGTGAGCAATTAAACACTTAATTTAAAATACTTAATTTAAAATGTCTGATTTAAAATATCTAATTGAGATATCTAATTTAAAATATTTAGCTTAAGGAATTTTAAATTAAAGCGCTGAATTTAAAATTCATGACATGAAATAAGATAAAAAAGGAAATTGCCGGATATAGATGCCATAATTAAGGGAAATGAATTAAAAGCAAATTAAATATTAAACCCGGAATGGATTTAATTCTCATAGAATTAATCCATAATAATCCAGGTCTCGGTCATTTTACTTCCTATTTCCGGGTCAAGCTGCATGGCTTTCATGTATTCGATTTTAGCTTCATCAAAACGTCTCATTTTTCTCATGAGTAGGCCGTAATTGTAGTGCAGAGGAGGATAGTAAGGGTTTAAAGAAAGCGCTTTTTTATATTCAGTCTCGGCTTCAGAGAGACGGCCTATTTCAGAGAGGAGATTTCCATAGCTATAACGTGCTTCTGCACTTTCTGGGTCGAGATTTAAGGCTTTTTTGTATTCCATTTCAGCTTCGTACCTTCTTCCGAAACGAGCAAGCAGGTTTGCATAATTGGAATGAACCTTTGCGTCATTAGGGTCAAGAGCAAGAGCTTCCATATATCTTGCTTCTGCTTCCGAAACCCTGCCTTCGCGGGCAAGAAGGTTTCCATAGTTAAAAAGGGTGCGCCTATGCCTGGGGTTAAGAGAGAGGGCTTTTCTGTACTCAACTTCAGCTTCTGAAGAACGTCCAAGGAAAGATAGGAGAACTCCGCAATTATGGTGAAGGCTTGGGTCTTCCGGATCCAGTTCTATTGCAAGTTTGTATTGTTTCTCAGCATCCCTGAGCCTTCCAAGTTCAAAGAGCAGATTTGCATATCCTCCCCTGGCAGGAACATAGTCAGGATCAACAGCAAGAGCTTTTGAATAACAGGCTTCGGCATCCCTTATGTGTCCGTATTCTGCCAGGATATATGCGTAACCTGCATTTCCTTTTACATGCATTGGGGAGGTTTCAAGGACTCTTTTATATTCGGCCTCAGCTTCCTGAGTCTTTCCAAGTTCCAAAAGAAGTTCAGCATATGCGCATCTGCAATCTCCATTTTCCGGGTTTTGTTTCAGAACTTCAAGATAACTTGATTCTGCTTCTAAAGAGAAGCCCAGAACATGTGCTGCCGTGCCCAGGGCAAAACAGGCATCCTCGTGAAGTTTCCCGGAAGCCAATATGTAGCAGGCTTTTGCAAAAACATATTCTTCCATATGCATTTTTTGGTGTTTGCATGCATTGCAAAGTTCAAGTAAGAACTTGGGGGAAAGTGAGTTCTTTCTTGTATATTCAAGGGCAAAATCAAGTGCAGAACATAGGTTTTTATGATCTGAACCTGTAACGCCAATAATCTTATAGATAAAATCATCAACTATATCGAATTCCATATATCCGGCACCTCAGCAAAATAACTTTTTCTTCTTGGGGGATAGGTGAAGCTCTCAGCAACATCCGGACTATATTTTTGCATTTTATAGAATATATTAGTGTGTTAGTATTTCGTAAAGTGTAAACTATAAAGTTAAATTTTCAATAGTGCGTTAGATGTCGAATGTAATATTATAATCATCATATAACAGACTATCCCTTTATATCATTAAATTAAAAAGATATGTCCATTCAAAGACAAAACTCCCCTATAAAAATATAGATTTAAACCTGATGAAATAGAAAAGCTAAACTAAATGAAGGTATAAAGAATAAAGAAATATTTATAAAAAATAAGGGAAACAGCAATTTAATTTCAAAAAAAAACCATTAAATATCTTGAAATGAGCCCAATAAAACTCTTTCTGGAAATATAAGTAAATTAGTAGATTATAATTACCTATTCTTGACGGAAAAGAATCCTAAACATCTTAAATTAAAATTAAAACGTTAATAAGTGATTATAGATTAAACAAAACAATCTTAATTTCATTAAAGAAGATTAATCCGATTTTAAGTAGTTTTTAATAAAAATAAACAAGTAATATATTTATTTTTGTTTTTAATACATTACATGGAAATTAATGACATTCAAATGTTTCAGTAATTCCTTAAATATAAAATAAATTTAAAAATCATTTTTTCTTTTTTCCGTTGAATTTTTGGACCTTGTGCTTATTTAATGCTGATTTTCGAGGTCTGGATCTATTTCTTCATTAACATTTATAAAGTTTTTATGTTTTCAGAAAATATTGTATTTATAGATGTAAGTACCGGCCTATTGAACCCAAATAATCAAAATATTAAAAATCTTAAAAATAATAGTAATAATGGTGATAAAAATAAAAGTAAAAATAAATATAATAATAAAATGATAAAAAAATATGAGAAGATGATAAAATGATAAGATGATAAAAATAAATATAATAATAATGATGAAAATAATAAAAATGACAATAGCAATGATATAAGATTTAAAACAGTATTTATATCAGAAAAATAAAATGATGAAAAGAGGAAAGAATAATAGATATAATTTGAAAATAAAGTAGCTTTCTCAGTAATTTTTGCTATATTTTCTGGAATCTCAAGCTGAAAGATTTCTCTAATTTTCTTTTGATCAAACGTGTTTTCTTACAACTGAAAAAGCTAAATTAATCAAAAAGTTCTTTTTTGCTCTTCTAAACCAGACTTCAATTCTAAAAAGAGATAACTTTTTTCAGATATCATTTATAACTTTTCTCAGATATTACTTATTTACAGATAATCCTAATACAAGTCCAATTGCTGCCCCCATTGACATGCCAAGCATAAAACCAGTAGTATACGAACCTATTAAAGGGCTAAGAACAAAATTTCCAAACAAGATACCCAGGGTTGCCCCGATCCCAATTCCAGGAGCCATCCATCTACCCTGAACATGTTTTCTTCTAACACTATTTATATTTTCCTTAGCTTTTTCCCCTGACATATTTTATATTTCCTATTTTTTTCCATGTATTTGATTCGTTTTTATCTAATTTCAGGCCCTATTAGGCCCTATATTACTATTCTCTTTGTAGATAAATTAAATGTTTTGAAAGTAAATGCAAAAATAATATATTAGACGCTAGGATAGTTTTGAAATATTAAAAATTATTATTTGCAGTTACTTTTATTGGAAACTTAGCTTTAATTAAGAATCATTTGTTTTTACAGGTTTATGAATTTTAACAGAGGTCTTATCTGAAAAACGAAGCATCAATATTAGCAATACAAATAATCAAATAGATGAAGAAGCAGATATACAATATAAATATAGAATATGAGTTAAACCGGAATTCAATCAAAATTCAATCAAAATTCAATCAGAATTAGAATTTGACCGGCTATTAGTTTAATTTGGATTTAAAAAGAAATTATGCAAGATTTAAGATATAAAAAGCAAAAGGGAACCTGAAGTTTTAAAAATGACCAGCACTTTTCTCAAACTCTTTTCTGTTTTCTTAATTGTTCCTATTATTGAGCTGTATCTACTTATTAAGCTAGGGGGAATAATTGGGGCCTTTAATACTGTACTTATTATTTTGATAACTGCAAGTCTGGGAGCTTACCTGGCTAAAACTCAGGGTTTGCAGGTATTTCGTCAGATTCAGGAAACTATGAATCAGGGACGTATTCCGGGAAATGAACTTTTGAGCGGGCTTTTTGTACTAATCGGGAGTTTTGCTCTTTTGACTCCTGGTTTTTTGAGTGATGCAATCGGAATATCCATGTTAATTCCACAAACCCGGAAAATCTATGTAAGGCTAACAAAAGAAATTCTCAGAAAAAAAATAGAAAAAGGTCAGTTTCAAATGAGAATGTATACGAATCTTAGATGACCAAAAAGACAGCAACTATCGAGGATATAGTAATATTTGCCTGTAAATTTTAGAATTATAAAGCCTTATAACTCATAGCTTTACAATTTATAGCTTTAAATTTACAACTTTACAACTTATAGCCCTATGAGTTTCAAAGATCGAATAGAAACTTAAAAAAATAAAGCAATAAGGGGACAAGAAAAACGGTAACGAGGCCAGCAATTCCTATGGCAAGCCCGCTCATTGCGCCTTCTGTTTCTCCAAGTTCTATTGCTCGTGTTGTTCCAAGCGCATGAGAGGCCGTACCAATTGCGACTCCAACCGCAACCTTATCTTTTATACCCAAAGAACGACAGATAAATGGGCCCAAAACTGCCCCTGTAATTCCAGTTATTACTATTGCAGCGATCGTAATTGACGGAAGCCCTCCTATCTGCCTTGAGATTTCAATTCCTATCGGGGTAGTTACTGATTTAGGGACCAGGGACTTACTAATAATATTATCAAGCCCTAAAAAACTGGAGAGAATCAAAATACTTGAAATCCCTGCTATACAACCTGAAATTATACCTGCAAGAATTGAAAAGGCATTTTCCTTTAAAAGCCTCACTTTTTTATAAAGAGGAACTGCAAGTACGACTGTGGCAGGTCCGAGAAAAAAGGAAATATAATCTCCTCCAAGGTTATAAGTTTCAAAATTTATCCTGAAATAAAGAAGAAAACCCATTACGAGTATAATACCTACAAGGAGAGGATTAAAAACTGAAAACTGGAATCTTCTATAGATTAATACACCTATTTGGAATGCCAGTAAAGAAAGTAAAATCCCAAAAACGGGCGTGTTGAGCAATAATTCAAGTTTAAAAACCATAATAGATCCGTACTAATGATTAAATTGAATTTACGTTATTGAAATTCACATTATTGAGAAGCAACTGCCACTATTATGCAGCTAAATAATATAAATTCTTCTGAATAATGAAATCTTTCTTACAGGCAATTAAATTTTTCATGCAATGTCAAAAAATAAGGAAAATTGCCAGAATAAACTAAAAAGCTAAAAAGTCCAAATAAAATCTGGAGAAAAAGGCCGCTGATCAGCAAAAGCTTGAATTAACGTATCCGACATACTTAAAGCCACATCTGACCGGATATAAATCACATGCAATATTATGTTGCGCAGTTGTTAAAGTAAAGTTCTTAAAGTAATCAGCATCTGATTAGTACCTTATTATGAGATTAACCTGGAGAGCAACTGAACTAGATTATTTACCTTTTCAGGTAGCCAGTTTCTTCGCAAATAAAAATTTGCCGGTTTATCATTTAACTTTCCTGCCAAATACCTAAAAATTAGCCTGAAATTAAGATTTTGTCCTGTATACAGCGTTTTTACCGGGAGCTGTGAGAAAGTTTTTTCTCTTTTCGAGATTTTACGTTTTGTAGTCGTAGACGTCATTCATTTGTGTATAGCGACGGTTTTCTGGCTGTTTGCTTATCTTAATAAACGATAAGGTACTATAATAGATTGGAGTGATTCATATGCATAAATTTATGGAAATAGTGGGTTACATCTTAGCGATGATAGGATTTGCTTGCGTAGTAAGACATCTTGCACACCAGGAAGAAGGCTGCGTAATGTGTAGTTTGACTGAAAAAATAAAAAGCGAAAAGGAAAAAATGCGTAAACCGCAAGGACAGGAACAAAGAGCAACTGGTTCAAGGTACGGTTCTAACCCGATCCAATATTAATTATATATATTAAATTTATCTTTCTTTTTTTCTTTTTTATAAAATTTTATTAAAAATTTTTAATAAAATGATTTTCTAAATAAACTATTTTTGAGATTAATTCTTCAATAAAAAACAATTTCGTTATAAATGCCCAGAATTTCTTCTAGAACTTTTTTACTAAGAGATTATTGTATCTGCTGCTTTTTATCCATTAGTTTTTTAACAATCTGGACCGTGAGTCCGGTTACTCCCAGAGTTATTATTGTTGAAAGAAGTGAAACTCCAAGGATAGCAGGCCATTTGCCTTCCAGTAAAGCAAAAGAAGTGATAAGACTAACTCCTGCAGGAAGAAAGAAAAATGCTAAATTTTCAAGTAAGAAATCACTTATTTTGTCTATGGTTTTTAATTTAATTATTCCAGCATACAATCCCAAAAAAAGGATTATCATCCCAAGTACGTTACCTGGAATAGGTATTCCTGAAATTTTTTGAATTATTTCTCCAAGAAAATATATGCTTAAAATAATTGAAAACTGCCTTAAAAGAATAAATTTTTCCTCCGCATAATAAAGGAAAAATAAATATTTCCTTATATATTTTTCTTGTAACAAATTTATTTATAAGGGGATTTCAAGGTATCTAATTTAATGGAAGTAATTTTCCAGCAGGATTTTTTAAAACTGAATAAAGCTTGAATGAAACATGCAATAAATTCATATTGCGCAAACCCCTATTTTAGAAGGGGTTCTGATGGAAGAAACGCACTTTGTTTATATGGATCATGCAGCCACCACATTTACAAAACCTGAAGTGGCTGAAGCTATGTTGCCTTTTTTAAAGGAACATTTTGGAAATCCTTCTTCATTATATTCGATAGGTAGAGAAGGAAAAGAAGCAATTGAAGTTTCTCGGGAAAAGGTCGCAAAAGCCCTCGGAGCCAAAGCTGAGGAAATATATTTCACTTCAGGAGGAACTGAATCCGATAATTGGGCTGTCAAAGGAACTGCTTTTGCAAAGAAAAAGCAAGGAAAGCATATTATCACTACACCAATTGAACATCATGCAGTGCTATATCCCTGTGAATACCTTGAAACCCAGGAGTTTGAGGTAACATATTTGCCTGTAGATGAGTATGGACTTGTAGACCCTTCGGATGTGGAAGCTGCAATAAGGCAGGATACAATTCTGGTTTCGGTTATGTATGCAAATAATGAAATCGGAACTATAGAGCCAATCCAGGAAATAGGAAAAGTTGCAAAGGAGCACAATATCTCTTTTCATACTGATGCCGTACAGGTTATAGGCACAGTCCCCCTTGACATGAAAAACACCCATAAAAATGTGGATATGCTCTCCCTTTCTTCGCATAAATTCTACGGGCCAAAAGGAACCGGAGTTCTTTATTTAAGAGAAGGGACCGAAATTGATAATTTTATGCATGGAGGAGCTCAGGAAAGGGGAAAAAGGGCAGGAACTGAAAACGTAGCAGGCATTGTAGGAATGGGAAGAGCAATAGAACTTGCAACTTCAAATATTGAAGCCCATTCTCAGAAAATAAAGAAAATGCGAGACCGTCTGTTCTCTGGAATTATGGAAATTCCTAATATCAGGTTTAACGGGCATCCGGAAAAGCGCCTCCCGGGCAACATCAATGTTAGTTTTGAATATATAGAAGCAGACTCTTTGCTGCTTATGCTGGACCAGATGGGAGTCTGCTGCTCTACAGGTAGTGCCTGCTCTTCCGGTTCTCTTGACCCTTCGCATGTACTTAGGGCAATAGGGGTACCTCCGGAGATAGCCCAGGGCTCACTACGCTTAACTCTGGGGGATGCAAACTCCGAAGAGGATATAGACTATGTCCTTAAAGTCCTGCCTGAAACTGTAGAAAGATTAAGATCCATGTCTCCATTCTATAAGCCCGGGTCTGTTTGTAAATAATTAAAAAACAAGCAAAGTTAAAAGAAATAACCATCTTAAAAAGATAAAACCGAGAATAATGAATAAACTGGCACAAAGCCAGAAGAAGATAAAAAAGAGAAGATAAAAAGAAGATAAAAAAGAGAAAGTAAAAAATAAAAATATAGAAAAATATCAATAAAAAAGTATAAAGGTTGCAGCTTATTAATGCGATATAATTTGAAATCAGATAATATCTAAAGGGGGATATTTGTGTATAATAAAAAAGTAATGGATCATTTTATGAACCCAAGAAATGTGGGAGAGATTGAAAATGCTGACGGTATTGGAGAAGCTGGAAATCCTCATGGGGATCAAATGAAAATTTTCCTGAAGATTCAGGATGACCGCATTGCAGATGTAAAATTTAAAACCTTTGGGTGCGCAGCTGCAATAGCATCAAGCAGCATGGCCACTGAAATGATAAAAGGTAAAACCCTTAAAGAAGCCTGGGAGCTTACGAATGAAGCTGTGGCTGAAGCTCTGGAAGGCCTTCCCCCTGGAAAATTAGAGTGTTCGGTTGTATCAAGAGAAGCTATCCATATGGCAATAAATGAATATCGCAAAAAACAGGGCCTTGAACCTTTTGAAGAGTAAATTAGAAAAGTAAAAATTAAAGTAAAATAAATAAAGATAAAATCTCACGAGAAATTATCAAATCCTGTACACAGACTATTTATAAAATCCATATCAAAGAACTTCTTTCAGTCTGCAGAAGAGGCTCAGAAAAATCCATATCGTAAAGTTGATCTGAGCTTCTTCTGATGATACTGCATGAAAAAAATAGGAATTGCAGTTACTGATCCCCTTGACTGGACAGCCCAGGCCCTTTTAAACGCAGCAAAAGAAAAAGGCTTTTTTCCTTATATTCTGGATCTCAGAAATGCAGTTGTCAATATAAACCCAGCTTCAGGACAAAATATCAATTTTAGAGCAGATGAACTTTCTCTTCCGAGTCTTGACGCTATTATTGTAAGAGACGTCGGAGCAGGGGCATTTGAGGGTGTTTCTTTCAGATTTGATATTCTCAGAGAACTTGAAGCCGAGGGTGTTCCTATTATAAATTCTCCGCAGGCTATCCAGAATGCTGCGAATAAATATCATGCTTCCTATTTGCTGGCTAAAGCCGATCTACCTGTTCCTGAAACTATTGCTGTACAGGACCTTGAAACTACCCTGAAAGTAATTTCAAGGCTGAGAGACTGTGTTATAAAACCTGTTTTTGGATACAAAGGCAAAGACATTTTAAGAGTAAAAAATGGAAATGTGCAGTTTTCAGATAAAAAAACTGAAGCTGCTCTACCTTTTGAAGTAACTCTGGAAAAATTACTTGAAGAAAAAGGAATGCTTTACATTCAAGAGTTTATAGAAAATCCGGGAAGAGATATTAGAGTGTTTGTTGTAGGCGGGAACGCAATTGGGGCCATTTACCGAAAAGCAACAGCAGGATCCTGGGTAAATAACCTCAGTCAGGGAGGAACTGCAGACCGCTGTGTGCTTACAAAGGCTCAGAAAGAGCTTGCGGAAAAAGCTTCAAAGGCAATAGGTACAGTGTTTGCAGGTGTGGATATTATAGAACTGACTCTGGATACTTCCGAAAATTTAAATGAAGAAAACTTAAATGAAAAAGTCCCCGAATTTTCTGAAAAACAGGAAAAAGATTCAAAAATTCTTGAAGTTAATGGGACTCCCTCAGGAAAAGGAATCTTTGATTCCTGGGGAATAAACCCTGCAGAATATATCTTAGAACATTTACAAGACAGTTTATGAAATAACTATAAGTTGGAGAAGAGAGTATAATTTATTTTATTAAGTTCGGGATAAAGCTCTAATTAATAGAACTGAAGTGTTAAAAATTAAAATACCAAAAATATAAACCTAAAATATAATCCGGGATCTTTATAAAAATTAAAAATTCCTGAACAGACGCCCTGAGCATATCGATTGAAAAAAGTATTGGTTTAAGCTGATAGCACGGAAAAGCTTTAAGATATAGTTGAGGCTTGAATAAACTCGAGGCAAAGGATGAGCGAATATAAACAATGTATAGTTACGCGCGATGACCTGAAACTTTCTAAAGGTAAATTTGCAGTCCAGGTCGCTCATGCGGCAATTTCCGCCGCAGAATGGGCAAGTAAGGGAGACCTTGAGAAATGGAAAGCAGGTGGGCAAAAGAAAATAGTACTCAGGGTCCCAACCCTTAAAGAGCTTTACGAACTTAAGGAAAAAGCAAGGCGAGAAGGTCTGCCTACAGCTCTAATACAGGATGCGGGCCTTACTGAGATCACGCCTGGAACGGTTACAGTTCTTGGGATTGGCCCTGCCAGAGAAGAACTTATAGACAGGATCACAAAAGATCTTAAACTTGTCTGAGTTCAAAAACTCCAAAAACTTTTTGCTAAACTTAATGTATCATAAAAATTTGGAATTAGTAATTAGCTAAAACAGAATAAAAATACAATTTAAGTTTAGAATTAAAACGAAAGTAAGCAGAGAGAATCTGCTCTTTCATCAGTCAAAAACGAATAGACTGTTAAAGTTTTGCAGAATCTAACCAGGGGGGGACAGATGAAAGAATCGAGGATTTCACAGAGAAAAACAATAACATTTGTCGTAATTTTAAGTATATGTTTTTTACTGGTTACAATGGGTGGATCTTTATCGGATTCATTTAAGGATTTTACAAAAGAAATGAAGGGATATTTTGGCTTTGGGCTCAAAGTCCAGGAAGGAGTTTATAAACCCGAGCCGGATTCACTCACTTTTCCTTCAATACCAGCTTATACCCCTAAGAAAAACGAACCTACCCCTGTATTAAGAACCCCATTAGAACCCGGGTTTTCTCTAAGCAGCACCTATAAGGCCTCCCAGTTTTACCAGGGTGGATTAACTTACATCAAAATAAGTATTAAAAACGAAGGCAGAAACCCTATTTTTATTGATAGGTACGGAGTTTCGGTTAATGCTTCAAAAAATCATGTTTATTCTAAGGATTCCGGAGTCCTTATCCTTCCAGAAAAGGAAAAAAGCCTTGGCGTGATCTCAGTTCAAATTCCTGAAGAAAAAAGAGCCGATTTTAAAATCATCCTCTGGCTTCTTGCCTCAACCTCAGAAGGAAAATGGCATGAATATAAGCCATATTTCCTGAATGGGTTTAGCGCTGATTTAAAGCCAATGCCCGAGCAAATTAGTCCGAAGTACAAATATAACCCATCTTACTACTTTAAAACCGTAAATTCCCTTGTAAAGCCAGCCGAGCCTGAAGTCCGGCGCAGAGCTGCCGAGATAGCCCGCTCTTATCCCGGGGCCTATAATATTTATCAGGTGTGCGAGATCTTTGAAACGGTTAAAGAAGACGTTGAATATGTCAGTGACCCGCGGGGAAATGATATGTGGGAGCCTCCAAACGTAACCCTGCAAATAAAAGCAGGAGATTGTGAAGACCAGGCTATCCTCCTCTCCTCCATGATTGAAGCAATAGGAGGTACAACCCGGGTTTACCTGACAGACACTCATGCCTTTGCAGCAGTTTATATAGGAAATGAAACCAACGAGATAGAGGCCGCAATAAAAGGAGTTAGAGCGTATTACGGAAATGTCGATGTTAATTACCTGACAGACGAGTATGGTTCCTGGCTTATGCTCGACCCGACTTCAAGCCTTTATGTAGGCGGGCTTCCTGGACAAACAGCTCAGGCAAAAATTCAAATGAACGAAGAAAATAAAACATACAGGAGCTGGACTTTCGCCAATACTAGTGAGGTAGATGTCATTGATATCAACCCAAAGAAAAAGTCTTAATTTTTTCAATTAAGGTTTAATGGCGCTAGAATTTTATAAATACCTGAAATAAAGGGCTGAATTCTTACTTTAATAAAAAATAATTATTTTTAGGTTTTTTCCCGCTCCACAGGATAGAGCTGTAAAAATTGTAACCTGGAGAGATAATTAAAGCAAATACAGTGCAGGGATAAAAAGAAGTTATATTTACTGCCTGTATGATTTTAGCTTTTCACTATTTGATTTAAGATTTTTAACACCTGTTACGGATTTTTGATGTTCTATTATATTACAAGTTATATTGTAATATATGTTAAATTACAGTTAGATGCTAAATCAGACTCAAAATTTAAATTGATTCATACTTCAAATTGATTCGTACTTCAAAATTAATTCATACTCAAAAAACCCATGTATTTACCTTTATTGAGGAGTGTTTACAATTTATGGAAGTTCCCGAAATTGAAAATATAATCGGAATTAAACTTTATTCTACCACAAGTAATGGGCTTGGAGGGCAACTCCGCCAGGAAATAGAAGACTTTGTTGTTAAAGAGATCACAAACAGGGAAGAAGGACAGGAAGGGAAATATCTTATTTTGGAACTCACAAAAAGGGACTGGGATACTCATCATCTGACCCGGAGCCTTGCAAAAATCCTGCAAATAAGCCAGAAGCGAATCAGTGTTGCAGGCACAAAGGACAAACGAGCCCTTACAACCCAGAAAATCAGTATTTTTGATGTTGACGCTTCTGAAATTGAGAAAATTCATCTAAAAGACATTGATTTAAAAGTCCTGGGCCGCTCCCGGAAATCTGTAGAACTCGGGGACCTCTGGGGAAATGACTTCATAATTACAATTAGAAATATTGCCAGCCTTCCTGAAGAAACGGAAAAAGAACTTGAAAAAACCACAAATCAAATCCTTGCCCAGGGGGGAGTCCCGAATTTTTTTGGAATTCAGCGTTTCGGCTCTATCCGTCCTGTCACTCATCTGGTTGGAAAAGCCCTTGTTGAAGGAGATTTTGAAAAAGCTGCCCTCCTTTATATTGCCGAACCCTTTCCGGATGAGCCTGAAGAAACAAAAAAAGCCCGCCAGTATGTAAAAGAGACCCGGGATTTTAAGGAAGGCCTAAAACTTTACCCTTTGCGCCTTGGGCATGAAAGAGCCATGATGAACCACCTTATAGCAAACCCTGAGGATTTTGCAGGAGCTTTTTTAGTTTTGCCAAAGAACCTTTACAAAATGTTTGTGCACGGCTATCAATCTTATATCTACAATATAATTCTCTGCCGAAGGATTGAAAAAGGGCTTCCCTTAAATCAAGCTATAGAAGGAGATATTGTTTGCTTTAAGAATGAAGCAGGCCTGCCTGACTCTTCAAAAACAGAAATGGTTACAGCCGAAAAGGTAGCTGCTATGAACCGCCTGCTCAAAAGAAAGAGGGCATTTATAACCGCGCCTCTTCCAGGCTATATCACCGAATTTGCTGCAGGGTTTCCGGGAGAAATTGAAAAAGAAGTTCTGAAAGAACTCAACGTTTCACTACAGGGGTTTAACATCGAAAAAATTCCTGAAATGAGTTCAAAGGGAACCCGAAGGGAAATTCTCCTGCAGGTCGAACCTGAATTTAAGGTTTCGGAAGATGAGTTAAATCCGGGCAAATCAAAGGCTATCCTTGAATTCATGCTCCCAAAAGGAAGCTACGCAACAACCATTCTCAGGGAATATATGAAAGTAGATCCTTTGCAAATGAACTGAGGACTAAAAAACCAGGTTTAAAGAGGAAAAAGTTAAGCTTTTTCAATTAATCCTTAATATTAATAACTGTAAGTATACATTTTATTAATTCTTCATATTTTTCCACTAAAAAATAATTTCCGGAAAAGAAAAAATAAGTCATCTGAGACACAAATCTAAATAACTTAGCTATCCATTGATAAATTAAAAATTAAGCAGTTAATAAGTTTGTTTCAAAATCAATTTTTACCCCAAATTTATTAGAGTTTCAGAATAACTTTCCGGATTATTTGCCCGGATAATTATTTTAAATTAAAATATAAAGTGTTGATTTTGTGTTTAAAGCTTGTTTAATAAACGCGCTTTGTAGAAATTTTACTTAAATCTTGATTAAGAGATCTTAGTGAATGAAATAAAGTGTATTAGATTACATAGTTGGATTAGTAAATTTGTTAGTTCAGGAGGATTTATATAAATTAATAAAGTAAAAATTTAGATTTACAAAATATAATAAATAGAAAATTCTTAATCAGATTTTTTCGATTTATTAAGATAAATTGCTGCAGTCAATGTGATTAAGAATGTACAAAGAACCTCAAAACCTGAAAGAGTTCTGTATTTTGATAAATTATCAGTAGTCTTGTTGGTTTCATTTTGACTCTCCGTTTTTCCGATTGTTCCTAATTTTTCAGACCCTACTTCAACATTTTCAGGTGTTTTTTCTTCGATTGCTATATCGTTCTGGAAAAATCCTGTATAGTGGAATCTAATCGGTACATCATTAATTCTAATTTCTTTTCCTGAATTATTAAAAACATTATAAATGCCATCAAGTGTTGAATTATTTATTTTGGAACTTTCAAGGATCCCTACTTCTATACAATTGCTAATTCCCCATCCGTAGCTGATAACTGCTCCCTGAGGATACATGTAAGAGTCCATATAATCTCTTGACAGTGTACAAATTTTATCGAGTTGACGTACCATTCCCGCCTCTGATCCTCGATATAAAATTCCCGTTCTTTTCCATAAATTCCTATTAAGGTGTTTTTTTGCTTATTTTCAATTGATTCAATACTCAACTTCGCAAATGTACGCACGCCTTCATTTTCATCATTTAGAGCTTCTGAAAGAGGTTTGATTGCCCTTTTATCTCCAATTTTTCCAAGAGCTTCAGCAGCACGTATCCTGACTTCAGGATCTTCATCACACAACAGCTTAATTAAAGGCTCTACAGCAGGTTCACCCATCTGACCTAAAGAATAACCTAAATCCGCTTGAAGTTCCGGATTCCCATTTTTTAGAGCAATAATCATAGGTTGGATTGCGCTTTCATCTTTAATTCCAGCAAGAACAGAAATTACCCTGGTTTGTAAAAAAAAGTATTCGTTTTTATTTTATAAAATTTCAATAAGAGGCTTTACGGTGGGCTTTCCAATTTCGATAAGAGCATTAGTTGCAGCACTTTCAACTTCCCATACTTCGTCAGTGAGCAATTTAATCAATGGTTAGATAGCTCTTTCATCTTTAATTTTACCAAGATTAATAGCTGCATTCTCTCTAGTATCTGGATCCTTTGATTTAAGTGCCTGGATTAAAGGTTTAACTGCAGGGTCTCCAATTTCAACCAAACTTTTTACTGAATTTACCTTAATATCTATACTAGGAGAATTGAGATCCTCTATTAAAATTTCGATATCTTGAGCGCTTGAAGCTGCTCCAGCAATATAATTTCCGGAAAATAAGATAATTTGGAAAATAAAAATAAGTTGAAGCACTGTTAATATAAAAGCTGTTAAAAAAATACCTAATTTACAGAATTTCATTCCTAAAGCCTCACTAATCAAATTAAGATTTCCAGAACCTTTTATTCAGTTATTATTTCGGGGTTAAGGACTGCAAGTCTCCTTACTTCCTCTACAGGAAGAAAATAACCGTTAAAACTATCTAGTTTGGGGTTTTCTGGATCTACATTATATTTTTGAATATACTCCTGTCTTGCCTTTTCAGTAATATTTGCCATTTCTTGCTCGCTTATTGAAACATCATAGTCTCTTCCCTTCTTTAGATCCTCAGGAGGATTTCCTGTACCTGTGACAGCTACTCTTTGTTTTCCATCTAATATAGTACCCTCGAGATAATTAGGAAGTTCCCCTTTTGCAAATTTGAGGTCGTTTTCGGTAATATTATATTTATTATATAGTGCTTGGAGTTCTTCATCAGTATAATTTAAATCATCAATTGTATCATCGATTTCTGCCTCATTATTTTTAATATAAAACTCCCTTTCTGGGGAGGTATTGTCGGAAAAGGATTCATTTATAAGAGTAGAATTCGGGCTGTTCGGATAAAGAAAACCCAAGAAACCAATTGTAGAAACGAAGAATATTACTACAATCCATATTTTATTCATCTTATGACCTGCAAATTTTGTAAAGTTATTAAAAAACTATAAGAAAATTTTCTTTTTTATATATACTCTTTTTTTACTTAGGGTATGAAATTTAACTCTCAATTTGTAAGATTATAAATATGACCCTCTAACATTATAATTACAGAACGTCGAAAGTTAAGTAGAACTTATCACAAATTTTTTAGAAAAGATTCTAATTTAAAAAAAGTTTTAATTTAAAAATAAAAAAGCTTAAAATTTTTCTTGGCCGGAATTCCGGCCTTGAATTAAAGCATTCAGATTAGACCATTAAAGGGTCACTCGACTGAGTTTTAATTGCAACCGTATGTTTTTGTGCAATAAATTTGCCATAAAAGTTTGCTATAAAAATTGAGCTTGTAAAGTAAAAAGCTGGTATACCTATAATTAATAATGAGAGAATTGCAAAAATTATTGAGAGAACTATCTGTTTTATTACTGTTGTAATATATTCTCCTAGATTATCTCTGGCAACATTCAGGACATCAAACTCAAAGAAAGAGCTAATTGTCTGTTTTCTGAAAAAGTTGACTGCAAGGAGAGGCACTATAAACATTGCGAGCAACTGGATAAGAGATCCAAGAGTATCATTGAGATAAATTACAGCAGATAGTATGAGGAAATAAACTACATAAAATGGAAGAGCCTTAACAAACATTGCTATTCCCAGTTTCAGGTCTTCTATTATCTCAAGTTTTATAAGTCCATTATAATTGCCATCAATAAACTCATTAACCAGCCTTACAACATATCCAAAAAGGATCAGCCAGCCCAAAATAGGGATAAGCAACCACAATGCATACAAAAGTCTTAATGGTTCCTTAAAGGGAAATTTAAGTGCGTCTGAAAAACTTATAGTTTCTATAAAAATCACCAGAGTTAAATCAGACTTTCAAATATATGAAACTTTGTAAAAATAAAACCAAAGAAATGCATAAAAAATTAAAGAATAAATTAAAAATAGAGATTTTACTGAAAATAGAGAAAATATTCGAAAATTATCCCTGTCCTAAAATCATCTTCTACTTAAATAATAGAAAAGGAAGTTAAAATATCTATAATAAATAATTAACAAATAATACGCAGAAAAGATACTAATTTTACATATATAAGGGTCCAGATTTCTCCAAAGAGTCTAAAACCTTTAGCCGATTTTAACTTTAAAAGAAATTTTTCGGGCCAGGTTTCTCTTTCCCGGGCCCTTCAAAGAACTTAAAGCAATTAAAATAAAAAAGGGTTATTTTTTCTTCTTTTCCTTTGCAAGCTTCTTTTTTGCATCCTTACTGCCTGCAGAAGCCATTTTTTCCAGTTCGTCCATTTTTTCTTTCTTAACGGCCTTTTTCTTATCCATATCTTTTTTAGACATTGCCATAACGTGTACCTTCATAGAATTTGATAAATTTACGAAATCTAACAGGCATTCATACTATGAACTGCCTTAGCAGATCGCATAATCCATTATTTTCAGTTTTAAAAGTATTTATCAGTTTCCGGCGAACAAAAATTTTTTAATAGGACTTAGTAAGAGCTAAAAATTAATAGATAACTTTTATTCATTCCCTTTTTTTCATAAATTACATCTTTAATTATATATGATTTATTAAGATAAAAAAGAATTTCCAGAATTCTAATAAATTTTGAGGGGTTTGAAAAAAGCTCAAGTTTAAAAAAACTCATACAACTTCAGATATATAAAAAGAAATATAATAATTGATTAACGGTCAAAAATAGAGGATCCTAGGACAATGAAGTAAAAATTAAAGTCAAAATAATAAAGGGTTAAAAATTTTATGAAAAAACTTCCCAGGGAACCGATAAATACAAAATACCGATAATAAAAGAGGAAAATAATAGAGGCAAAAAAGAACAAGGATAAAAAATAAAAATCAAAATAAAATAAAATCAAAATAAAATTAAAATTAAAATTAAAAAAGGTCAAAATAAAATAAATTAAATAAAAATTAAATAAAAATAAAAGAATATTCTTAAAATAAGTAAATTTACTGCTTTTCTATTTTATATTCGCACATAGCCTTTACAAGCCCATTGAAAGGTGGAGACGGCCTGCCAGGTCTGGATTTAAATTCAGGATGGAACTGGGAGGCAAAGAAAAAGCGTTTGCCAGGGATCTCGGCAATTTCCATTCTGTTTTTATTCTTTCCAGAAAAAACGATTCCAAAAGCTTCAAGCTTGTCTACAAACTCAGGATTTACTTCGTACCTGTGGCGGTGGCGTTCGACAATATAATTTGTTCCATAAAGCTTTGATGCGATTGAACTTTCTTTTAAGATGGCTTCGTAATCTCCGAGGCGCATCGTGCCGCCCATATCTGCAACTCCTGTCTGCTCAGGCAGGATGTCTATTACCGGATAAGGAGTATCTTCATCAAACTCTGTACTGTTTGCCCTTTGCAGGGAAGCCACATTTCTTGCAAACTCGATAACCGCAAGCTGCATTCCCAGACAAATTCCAAGGAAGGGGATATTGTTTTCTCTGGCAAATTTAATCGCCATCATCTTGCCTTCAGTCCCACGTCCTCCAAAGCCTCCAGGAATAAGGATCCCATCAACCTCCAGGAATTTCTGCACGGCTTCAGGGTCTTCTTCAAGGGTTTCGGCTTCAACCATATTAACCTCAACCCTGCATCCGTTTTCGATGCCTCCATGTTTAACTGCTTCAAGAATGCTAAGATAGGAATCTTCAAGATTGGTATATTTCCCAACGATTGCAAGCTTTACCTCATCTTTGGGGGATTTCATCCTTGCAACCATATCTCTCCACCTGCCGTCTTCTACAGCAGATTCCAGTCGGAGGTGTTTCATAAGCTGGGTTGTCAAGCCCTGTTCTTCAATCTCAAGAGGCACTTCATAAATATCATTAGCATCATGGGCACTGATAACTAATTCCTGAGGAACGTCGCAGAAGAGAGCAATTTTTTCTTTAGCGCTTTCCTGAAGGGGGGTCTTGGATCGGGTAACAATGACTTCAGGACTCAAACCAAGAGCCCGGAGTTCCTTTACCGAATGCTGGGAGGGTTTGGTTTTCTGTTCTCCCTGCAGGTCTTCCATAACAAGGGTAACATGAATGAATACAATATTTTCAGAAGGCTCTTCTCGATGCATCTGACGCACAGCTTCAAGGAAGGGCATGCTTTCGATGTCTCCAACAGTCCCTCCGATTTCTACAAGACAAATATCTGCCCCGCTCCGCGCTGCAACCTTTCTGATCCTGTTTTTGATCTCATTTGTAATATGAGGGATAATTTGCACGGTTTTTCCCAGATAATCTCCTCTTCTTTCTTTAGCAATCACTTCCTGGTAGATTTTGCCTGTTGTGAGGTTGTGATCCCTGGTTAATTCGGTATCAAGAAAACGCTCATAATTTCCCAGGTCAAGGTCAACTTCACCCCCGTCTTTGAGCACAAAAACTTCCCCGTGCTGGTAAGGGCTCATAGTGCCTGCATCAATATTGATGTAAGGGT
>JBNAKO010000031.1:0-49554 GCA_049706495.1 Methanosarcina sp.
ACCTTTCGAAATATGTAGGCATTTAAAATATTATTATAATATTATAATATATACAATCAATTTTATAAGATGAAAGTGCACCCATAGAATAAACAAAATCATATATATATATAAAGAGACAAATTTTACTTTTTTCAATATAATATAAAGATTCCGATTATGTCCAGCGAATTTTTTTATTTATTTTTAAAAATATATTAACAATTTTTATAATAATAATATCGCCTGATGTGGTTTTTATAATATTAATTTTTATAAATTGTATGCTTTGTTTACTGATTTTATTTATTAACAATGACATATAAAGTACGGCGAAACTATTAAAAAAGACAAATTATTTAATCCTGTCAGAACCTCTATTCAAAATATATTGTTAATATAAATCTATATACTTTTTTAGCAATTTTATTAAAACTTTTTCAGTAAGTTATTTTGATAACAATATTTTATATATAAATATGTTGGCCAGATTCAGGATTTCTAAAAAAGTAAAGGATATTTTAATCAGCAGTATCTTAATTTTTTATAAGTTCCTTTTTTATCAATTATCATACCCTTTTTATTTATAAAGTTTATGTTTTTGTTACCTGAAAGTCAGAAAAGCATTTTTATATTTAGTTTCCTTGCATCATGTGTGATTTTTGGAGCTTCATCCTTTGCCGGTTCTTTTGAAGATTTAAAGGCTTATGTTGGATCAATAGAACTTTATATCCCCAAGCTGGGAATCTACTCAGGCTCAAATCTTGAAGCAGAAAAGCTTGGCATAATACTTGACGAAATCTCTAGTTACAATTTTGAAACTACAATCCATGCTCCTTATTGTGCTGCAGATTCAAAATATCCTCAAGAACTTCAGGTTAATACAGCTCAAATGGAAAAAAGAGACTTCCTCCTTATGGAACAATCAATTGCTCTTGCAAATCGACTAGGATCTAGAGTAGTTGTAGTACATCCGGGCAGAGTCGGGCCTGATAGAGAAAAATCTTTTCATTCTATGATAGAGAACCTATCTTCGCTTTCTCTTATGGCTGAAGAGTACGGAATTTTTCTGGGCCTGGAAAATAAGGAAGGTACAGATCTTTCAAATTTCTGCTGTACTGCAAACGAACTTGTAAAAACAATTGAAGCCGTAAACTGCGAACATCTGAAAGCGACTTTTGATATAGGACATGCAAACCTGACCTGCGGAGGAAATTCTGAATCTTTAAAAGCATTCGTCGAGACTCTGAAAGAATATATTATTCATATCCATCTCCATGATAACAGTGGAAAATGGACAGAAAAATATGATGGGGACGAACATAAGGCTCCTGGAAAAGGTTCTGTAGATTTTTCAGTTCTAAATCTATTATCCGGATATAAAGGAATCTATAATTTCGAGGTATTTTCTCTTGAAGATCTCGATTTTGGGAAAAAGATCCTAAAGAAAGCTTTGAATTTTGAATAAATTTTAATCTATATTGATTATTTTTAATACTCTTTTAATATTCTTTTAATATTCTTTTAATATTCTCTTAACATTCTTTCCTAAATTCTGGGAGAAATTTTACAGCCTTTTTTAAAATCTTATTTTAACTTCTTTTTAGATCTTTTAAATTAAAAAAAATTAAAGTAAAGGTAAAAGTAAAAGAATTCATAGAATCAAATTCGATTCTATCAAATCCTTTTAGTAAAAATCCACTTTAATACTTTTCTGGCCAAGTACCATTTTTAATTCTTCGTAAGCCGTAAAAAGCTCTCTTTTCTGCCTGTATACAGTTTCAAGTCTGGGTTCCGCTTTAAGCCAGATATCCTGTTCTCTGGTTCCTCTTGAGACCGAAACACAGGCAAGCATGTCTCCGTGTGTCAGCCTGTATACTGAATCGCGCCCTGTTGGGGTTACCCAGGCAGGAGAGGTGGTTTTAAGTTGTTCTATTACTTCATCCCAGTTAAGGTTCTTTGAAGCCTTTAGATTAAGCTGCAGGTGAGTTCTTTCCCCAGTAACTTTTTCGTTAAGGTTTTTAAGGAAAGAACCATATTCAGGATCTTTCTCATTGATCTCTTTTGCTTCATACCTGGCAAGCTCTTCTGCCTCTTCTTCGAAGAAAGGAGCAAGGTTGACCCTGCTTGAGGGTTTTGTCATCAGAGAAACTCCAAAGAAAGCAATAGCACTCAGACTCATCCCTACAATTACCCCATGACTCATAAGGATGGGATGGATGGTTTCAAGATAACTGGGAGCAAGAGGGGGCGTCCTTATAAGGTCCAGAGCCACAAGTACAACCTGGACTACAAAACCTACAACCATCCCTGCAAAGGCTCCTTCTTTTGTAGCTCTTTTCCAGTACAAACCTCCCATAAGTGGGAAGAAATAAGAAGAGCTTGCAATGAAAGTTGCGATATGAATCGCATCAATGATATTGGGGATTACAAATGAACCTGCTGTTGCAGCCAGAATAATAACCAGTACACTGATCCTGTTTACAACCATCATCTCTTTCATTGTAGCATCGGGCTTTATGTATCTCTGATAAATATCTCTTGAAATGCATGAAGCTCCTGATGTCGAAAATGTATCAGTACAGGACATTGATGCTGCTGCAAGCCCGATTGTACTGAAGGCTATTATAAGTGGGGCTGAAGCAAACCGTTCATTGACAAAAGTCAGAAGGGCAGGTTCGGCAAGGGCCATACCTGCAGGAAAACCCATTTCTGCGATCTCAGGATATATTGCATTAAGGGCTATTGCAATAACTGCACAGGCTGCAAAAACTAAAGTGATCATAAGAGAACCGATTATCATTCCGAAACTTGCAGATTTTCCGTCTTTTGCAGCCCAGACTTTTTGCCAGGGATCCTGTTCTGTAATCCAGCCCGGAATAATTGCAACAATAAATATAAGCACCATTGGAATTCCAATAGAGAGAGGATTCCACCAGCCCGCAGACACATTCCCGAAAAGATCTGAACTGCTTATTGCAGCAGTATTAAGGCCTCCATCAGTTACGGTTCCCACAGTTGCAAAGGCCATTGCTAATGTAAAGAGTGCCAGAAATGAAAATTGGATAACATCTGTCCAGACAACTGCAGATAACCCGCCAAGGGTCACATAAAGAGACACAGCGATAGCGACAATTGCTGCAGCATACAGAGGATCAAGCCCATAAAAAACCTGTAGCACAAGTGAAAACCCTATAATATCAGCAACTGCAAAAAGAATCATTACAACCGTTATAATAAGGGCGATAGGCCACCTGACAATACTTCCATAACGCTGTTCCAGAAGCTCAGGCTGCGTAATTGCAGGTAGATTCTTAATCTTTCCAACAAGCACTGCAATAATAAGCAGAGCAAGGATATTGGGGGCCACAAATCCCCAGATAGATCCCATTCCTTGCATCATATAAAGTCCTACAACTGCAAGAATCCCTCCTGCGGTCAACCAGGACGCTGCGGCTGAAAATCCCAGTGCCGGGGCTCCAATTCTGCGGCCCGCAAGCCAGAAATCCGTAACAGACTTTTGATTTTTATTAAAATACCAGCCAATAGATACAAGTACAGCTATATAGGCTGCAAGCAATACCATAAAAATACTATAACCATCCATAAGGGCACCTTTAAAAAGATCAAAATAATTTATGGGGGCATTTTCCATTTTGTAAAAATTTTCGGCTACTATGCCTTTTTTAAGTTATATCAATATTATTATACTCCCACATTATCGCCATTTAACTAAATAAATTTTTACTTTTTCTATTCTTTTAATCTCTGTTTTCAATGTTGTATGATCTCATTTTCATAGTTCTAGACAAGTTAACTTGGATTAGAATATTTTTAAATAAATTTCTGTCCTGAGGATCTGTTGAAAAGTTGAAGTTCTTACTCCAACAGGAGTTTTTCACAATTAGGGCAGGAAACCCTGTTTTTTATGCTGAAATATTTAGAAGCATTCGATCAGGTATATGGTTTCCTGAAACCGGGAAACATAGTTTTAACTCTGAGCGTGTAGAGACACAGAGAGAAGTCCCCTTCCTCGACAGATCATCAGATCTGGCAGGTGGAGGATGAGAGCGCAGCCTCGCACAGTAGCATTATTACTTTTAAACTCCAGACTATTAACCGTTATTGATCCCGTAAACTTACTTATATTTTGAAGTATATTATATGACGCTACAAGCAACCCCTTACCCGATGCGAGAACCAAGCTAGGATGTGGGCAAACAATGTAGTATTGGAAATACCCAAAGGGATTGGGAACTTCAAGCTACGGAAAGGTAGAAGCTATAAGCATCTCAAGTATTATTACAATCATCTATGTAATATTTTGATATTTCTTCACCTATGGGATGTAGGGTAGAGCCTGTGGACTTGTCCTCATTAGAGGGAAGAATGAAGCAGAGGAACAGTAAGAGTTACTTCTTGGTCTTATTGACCTCATGGAAGCCCCTTCCTCACCATCAGGCAGGGAGGGGTAGTTCACGTAAGATCTGCACACAATCGAGCATTAGGAACTGTCAGTCGGGGAAAACTTAAGGAAATCTTATTGTTTGAAGCTTTTGCAAGGTAAAAATGACCTGTGGGATAATATTGAATATTTTAATAAACAGGCAGTGTGTAGAAGAAATGAAGCTTTTTTGGGACTTTCCCTGGAAATTCTTATTTATATTCAATTTAAAGCAAGTTCTGTCCACAAACTTCATTAAAGGTGAGAATTTTGAAAGCAAAAACTAAGCTCTGGTTTACCGAAGACGGAAAAACCGTTATGGGTGCTGGAAGAGCTGAATTACTTAAAACTATAGAAGAAGAACGTTCCCTTCGTAAAGCCTGCAATAAACTCGGGATTTCATATAAACATGCCTGGATGATGCTTAAAAAAATGAATGAGGCTTTGGGGGAGCCTGCAATAATTACAATCCGCGGAGGAAAAAACCAGGGGACTTTCCTAACTGATTTAGGACGAAAATTACTAGCTGAATATGAAACTAATAAGCAGATAATAAATGAGACAATCGGAGACGAAACTGCCTGGGAAAATGTGGGCCTTAAATTGTCAGCAAGAAATCAGCTTCCCGGGAAAGTACTTGAAGTAGAAAAAGGCGGGCTTGTTTGCAAGATTACAATTGAGATCGAACCTACAGTCCTTACTTCAGTAGTCACTGCGGAAGCTGTGGAAAAATTAAATATAAAACCTGGAGACGAAATTTATGCAGTCATTAAATCAACCGAAGTAATGGTTGCAAAAAATATCAGGAAAAAAGATCAGTAAAGTTAAGGAAAAACCGGTAAATCCTGTTTTTTATTTCAAAATGAATTTACTAAATAATTCTACCATTCCGGCCTGAAGAAAAAGTTTCAAACCGGATGGCGGTTCTGAAGTCAATTTCTTAAAATTTTAGAGAATCTGTATGAGATAATCTGGATAATCTGTACTATTATCCAGATTATCCGGACAACAGAGAATATCACTGGTTCTTTCTTAGTCAGAATTTGTCTAAATATATATCTAAATTTATGATTATTTTTGTCCTTTCTTCATCCTGAATATTATGAAGAAAGCTGCAAGGGCTATAAAGCTTATTCCTGCTCCGAGCCCGTATCCTGGAAGGCTCTCTTTTGCAGGGAGAACTTCCGTATTAATTTTAATGCTGTCTGAGATCTGGTCGTGTCCGTCAGCATCTTCGTAAAGGATCTCGCTGTTCAAAGAGTACGGTTTGGGAGTTGCAGTATCATCTACGCCCATATCAAAAACAGCAACTGCTCCTTCTCCCGGGTTTAAAGTTCCAAGGTAAGCCTGGTCATCGGTTGTACTGAAAGGATCAGCAGCACTCACTCTGACAGTTGCATCCCTTGCAGGTTCTTCTCCGGTATTATTATAGGTGACGTAAAGCATTCCGCCTTCATCAGGATAAAGATCCCCTTTTACCTCTGTGACTTCAAAATATGGCTCTTTTTTAACCTCAATATTTATTGCCTGGTTTTGAGTCTTGTTTTCATACCAGATTCCTACATCTTTATTTGTCACCATACCGGTATTTGCATCAAACTCATCCCCTCCTACCTGAACATTATTCTGATATTTGTATGCAAGTTCAAGGGTTAGAGGATAGGTGCCTGCAGAAGCGTTTTTGTTAATTTCTACTGTAAACTTCACAGGGCTTGAACTCTGCTTCCCCTGTTTAATAGTTCCTGCTTCCTGAGGACCTGATTTGACTTTAATATCAGGGTTGTCAGATTTAAGAGTTGCAAGGATGCCTACAGCTGTGGTCGCCTGGGCTTCATACTGCATTTCTGACTGCTGAAGCATCTCATCTACATAGTTTCCTATGTCTACTTCATTATCGGCTTGAAAGCCAGTAATTGTGCCCTTATTCATCATTTCAACATTAAGGGTTACAGTATCTCCCCTGGAGTACTGGTCATCTCCAATAAGCGTAGCTTCAATGTCAGGCCCTCCGTATACTGTATAATAATTCTCGCTAATATCGAAATTTTCAGGTAAGGCTGCCTGGGCTGGCAGAGTTGTGGAACAAAGGATCAGAAGGGTTATAAAAGCAGTAAAAAATCCATTTTTATTCATTATCATCACCTGATGCGTTTTCATCTTTCTCATTACTTTGTTTTCTTTTCCGGTGTACATTTATGATCTGGTAAAGGCCTATAACAAGGATCAGTATGATTGCTATGCCTGTAGTGCTAATTTTCTTATCTGTAGCTTCAAGAGGCACGTGTATTTTCATATTTTCCGAAAAGGAGGTTTCTCCATCCTCATCAATAAATTTTATTTCGCTGTTTATGCCGTAATTTTTCACAAGAGCTTCCTGGTCTGCTGAAATATTAAAGCTGGCAGTTTTATTCTCTCCAGGGCCTATATCTCCAAGTCTTACTATGGATTTTTCAGCACTTAATGGGCTCATAACAATTATCCGGGCAATTGAATCGTTTGCAACACTTTCTCTGGTGTTTGTATAGGTTACTTTAATTGCTTGAGTTTCTCCCTGTTTTAAACTTCCCGAAACATTGGTTATCTCAAGTTTAGGTTCACTTTTTACGGAAACAGGGATCTTCAAGGTTTCATTCTTTGTTTTGTATTCTCTTATAAAAGCCGTATCTGTAACTCCGAGATTTATTATATCTGCAGTTGCAGTCCGCACGTTTGCCTGGTATTCATAATTTACAGGCAAAAGGAGTTCATAATTTCCTGCAGGGGTATTTCCATCGATTTTAATCGTATAGCGGAGGTTTGCGGTATCCCCTGTTTCAAGTTCTTCTATACTTTGCACATTATTCGTAGCTTCTACGCTAATATATTCGCTTTCCGAAACCAGGTTGGTTTGAAGGTCTTTTGCTGTTGTGAATTCTTTTTCTTCTTCAAGTTCCGTGGTTGCAAGCATTTCTTCAGCAGAATCGGTTAATTTGGCCTGATTTACATTCAATCTCTTAAAACCATCTATTGCTCCGATATTTGAGACTGTTATCTGCAGGTCCGCAGTTTCTCCTCTGCTGAGCTCAGGGTCTCCTACTATTGAAGCCTGCATAACCGGTTCTCCATAACTTCTGTAATAATCTACGCTGTATCCCCGGTCCGGAACAAGAAAATCATTCTCGTCATCCTCATTTCCCAGAGCTGGCATTGCAGTTAGCAATATAAGGGACAGAATTAATGCAAATATGGCAGTTTTTTTAATCAGGTTTTGATTTAAGCTCTCTATGGGCACTTGTGTCATACCTCGGCCCCCTGAAGTTGTTTTTTTGTTTTTGTCTCTTTTTCTGCAGTCTTGTTTCCTCTTCTCTTATCTCTCCAGGTATCAAGCAAAACCATTATTGGGGGAAAGACTATAAAGGTAGCCAGGATAGCCAGGACGACATCAATAACAGTAACCATCCCGAAGTCCGAGATCATAGGGAAAGGTGAAGCAATAAGCGCTGCAAATCCGAATACAGTTGTGGCTCCTGAAGCAACAATTGCGCTTCCTATTTTCTTGGTGGTCATATGGATTGCTCCCATAGGGCTTTCTCCAGCATCTCTCTCTTCAAAGTAGCGTTCCATCATAAGAATAGTATACTCGGACCCTACTCCTAAAATCAGAGCTCCCAGAGTCGCTGTCATTGGAGTATAGGCAATATCAAAGTATTTCATAACTCCTCCTGACCAGCCAATAACAACCAGCATAGGAATTATAGGCACTACTGCTTTTACCCAGTCCCTGTAAACAACTAAAAGTCCTGCAAGAACAAGAATAAGGCCAAGAAATGTCATTTCTACTCTTCCACTGGTAAGGGCAGTAATAACTTCTATGAAAACGACGTTATTTCCTGTAATTGTGATATCTGTGCCTGGGGGAGCTGGCATCCACTGCATATCCTCTCTTACAATATTTGTAAGTTCTTTGATTCCTGTTACTTTGATATCTGCAACCGCATTTCCAATATTAAAATTCAGGAGAAGCATATTTTCCCCATACATATAGCGGTCCTTTTGATACTCAGGAATTTCGGAATAGATCCTTTCTATTTCCTGACTTGTATCAGGAATAACCCCTTCATTTCTCTCTTTTACAAGGGGGACTATGCTTGAAGCGCTGTAGATATGGTTTCTTCCTTCTACTTCATGTTCCGAAAAACGGTCTATCCATTTCAGGACATCAGGATTTGCAGTATCTTCAACCTTGATAATCAGGTTTAATTCGTCAGTCCCTCCCATGATATCTCCCATATGCGAAAGATCCACAAGAGCAGGCATATCCTGGGGTACGAAAGTAGTTACATCAGTCTGGATAGGAACTGACTGGTCAGCATAAATGCCTCCAAGACAGAGCAGACCCGCAATTCCCAGTACTATAATATCGTACCTTATTGTCAGGTCCGTAGTATTCCTGAGAACTTTTTCTACGATACGCTCCCCTTTTTCCTGGCCTTCAAGTTGTTTATTTTTTGCCAGCCTTTCAGGTTTTATCTTCTTCAGTGCTTTCCTTATAGGGTTTTTTTCTGAATATTTATCGAGTATGGAAACCGTTACGACCCCTACAAATATCGAGGAGAAATAGCACATGACAATTCCTATCATGAGCAGCTTTCCAAAGTCCTGAATCATCGGCACTGAAGATGTGAAGAGTGAAAAAAAGCCAAGAGCGGTCATTAATAAAGCTATGAGAACCGCAGGTCCTGTATTCTTTATAGTTTCAATAACTGCACTTTTTTTGTTTCCTTTTTCCTTTAATTCTTCTTCAAGCCTGTTATGAAACTGAATTGCATAGTCGATTCCTACACCTATCAGAATAGGGAATGCAGACATAGAAACCATGGACATAGGAATTCCTACAAATCCCATTGCTCCGAAAGTATAAACAATTCCAAGCAAAACTACTGGTAAAGGAAGTAGACCCCAGCGGACATGCCTGAAGACCAGGAGGAGGACTATAACCATGAAAATAGCCGAAAGGCCTAAAAGTACGCCCATACTGGAATTCATTTCATAATTCATTGAGATCTGGAATGCCGGGTCCCCTGTAACTATAGTATTGTAGGAACCTGGAAAATCTGAAAAACGGACAGCTTCCTCAGTTGCAGTAAGGATGTCCTGTTGTGTCCTATCACTGGCTGAACCTGCCATTACTACTGAAATAAGCATATGTGTATTATCAGGGATAATCTGCTTGAAAATCTCAGGATTTCCGTTTATAATAGCTTCTATTTCCTCATCGGTTTCAGGAAGTTCATACCTTCCTGTCATCTGGTAATTGACCCTTTTGATCAGAGAAGCAGGGCTTGTAGTTTCAATAACCCCATCTGTTGCCTGAAGCTGGTGTTCTAGTCTATCCACAGCTCTCATCAGGTCAGCAGTTTTTACCTCGTTGCCCTCTACCATCACCACAATAGATTGTGTCATAAAAATATTTTGATAAAGGTGATCGAAGTCCTGGTAGAGAGGAGAGTCTTTCCCGACAAAGGTCTCTGTTCCGGAAGACATCTCAATTCTCTGGGCTCCTTGCATTGAGATGATTACGAATAAGAAAGCTATAAGGAGGACGGAAAAACGGTTATTCTGAATAAAAAATCCCAGTTTTTCAAAAGTGTTTTTAATATTTGATTCCTCTCATAGTTTTTGATGTGAAGTGAGCTTTAATGACCTTGAGATTTCTCCAAGCTTCTTTTCTGCTGGGGGCGCTTAGCTCAAGGTTCGTTAGTGAAGGGTTAATAACAGTTATTAATAGTTATTTTTACAAATTTTTATGCAGTTGATCTTAATATTATAAGTTAGGGAGGTTTTTGACCTATTATAGAAAGAGAAAGATTTAAGTTTATTGTTACTTTAGGGGTAACAGATGTTTTCACAGGTTAATTCTCAGTTAATATTTAATCTTGAAAAGCTGGGGCTGACTGAAAATGAAGCTAAAGCTTATGTCGGGCTTGTTAGTTTAAGGGAAGCTACAGCTCGAGAAATCCATGAACTTACAAACGTGCCCAGAGCCAAAATATATGAAATTCTTAAAGCACTTGCAAAAAAAGGCTATATTGAAGTGCGGCAGGGATTTCCAACTTACTTTAGAGCAGTCGATCCCAAACAGGTAATCGAGAAAATAAAAGAAGAATTTCTAAACTGTACAATTGAAACCCTTGAGCAGCTTAACCAGCTCAGTTATGAACTTCCCCAGACTTCACCTGTCTGGTGCATCCAGAGTGAATGGGGAATAAAAAACCGAATTCGCGAAATTCTTGATGGAGTAAAAGAAGAATTGATTATTTTTTCTGCGAGCCCTGAGTTTTTACAGGAATTTGAGTCCGAATTACTAATGCTGCAAAAAAAGTTAAGGTTAATTTTTATTGTAGACGAGCTTGAGAAATTTAAGGCTATGCCTTTTGAATTTAAAGAAGTAACAAAAGAATTTAGAGAATTCATCAACAATATTATCATTGACGGGACCCATTACAATGAAGAACTTTTCCTGATTGCCGACGGAAAAGAATCAATCGGGGTTCATCGAGTAGGAACAAAAAGAGAAGCAGTAGTAATAAAACTTCCAATTGTTTGCTATCTCCAAAAAATGATTTATAGCCGCGTGTTAGAGCCAAGTTTTGTAAGAAAAGACAATTAACTGTTTAACATTCTCATAGATTCAAGAATACCCCTCAATATCTCTGAATATTCTCAAGCCAAATCATTTTCAGTCTTTTTTACTCTTCTGCTAATAATTTTTATGATTAATGAAACTCCATTCATTAAGTCTTTAAGGTTTATAATTCATCAATTCATCAAGTTTTTATAGTCCATGTACTTTTTAAATATTTATTAGAGATTTCTATTCATTTCAGTTATACGCTTTTATGTTTATCTCCCTGGTTTTTCCAGTTTGTTTTCTACAGTATAGGTAACTGTCTTTTTCTCTTTTATTGGAATTGAAACTTTGAATTCTATTGTAAAAGCATCAGTTTTTACATAAGGCTCTGAGTTTTTGACTATCTTCCAGTCCCCGGAAAGGTGCTCAATAATCGTAAGAGTCTGGGCTTCAGACTTACTGTTGTTTAATGCAATCTCATAACTTGTTCTCTCTATCGTATCACTGATCCTTTCATAACCTGTCTGGGTTCTTTTTACCTTGATATCAAAAGCACTGCCTGCAACGACCTTTATTTTTCCAGCTTTTGGAATATGCTCAATTTGATCTTCTCCAATGAGCTGCAACTGTTCTTCAGAATCAGCTTTATAAATACGTACAAGCCCTTTAGGTAGAGGCAATCCAGGACCTTTTTCTTCGGAATTTTCTATCTTAAAAATTGTCTGGACTTTTTCACTCTTCCAGATATCATAAACAAGCTCTTTTTCAATAAATATGGAGTTTACAGAAAAGAAAGATATTTGTTTTATCTGATTATTTTTGAGATCTATTGGCCTTTCGAGAGAATATAAATGATATTCAAAAATATTTTCTTCAGTAATATCATATGCCGAAATATCTGATGAAACCGAGGCGAATTTTTCTGCTGCCCCTCTTAAATGCATACCTTTTGGCTGCACAGGATAAACCCTGTGAATCTCGCCTGCTATCAGCTTTATTTTTGCGCCCTCAAAATTTACTCCTGTTTTATTGTCAATAATTATCCAGCATTCAAGGTCAGCTTTTGTGTAATTGGCATTTACATTTAAGGTATATTCTGCTCTCCAGTTTATTCCGGTTGTCAGGTAAGATATAAGGACATCTTTTTTTCCTGAATCCGAAGATTGAATTTGCCACACCAGAGTGGGTTTTATAAAAAGCTCTTCTAAATTGGGGAATTCTATTTTTGAAACTTCTGTAAAAGAAATAATACATTTATCTTTTTTCTGAAGAATAATCCCGGGTTCATATCTGATCAATTTGCCTGTATATGTAATACCTTGTTTATCAGTTATTGTAATTTCTTTTCCAAGATATCTGTCAAGAAGTTTTGAATTGTTTTCAAGATCATATTCATAAGTTTGCTCAAGGACTTCAATACGTTCATTCCCTTGATCTTTTCCTTCTGGGTCTTTAACTCTTACTGATGCTGGATCGATTTGAGCACCAGCTTTTGTATATTTTATAGTGTTAATCCCGATTTTCAGATCTAGTTCTTTTATTTCTTTTACAAGTGCAAGATCCTGGTTATAAATTGTAATTTCGATATTTTCATCCAGGAATTTTTCCATTTCGTATGTTTGTTTCCCCATACCTTACTCTCCTAAATATTTCTAGTACTTATTTTGTAATAATTTATGTTATAATTATGTAATTCTCATTTAATTTTTAAAATTGGAATCACTAATTTAAATTATTGAAATTTTAGAATCAATAATAAAAAATTACATATTTACATATACAAAATTCTTTAAAGATCAGATATAGTTATCTATATAACTCTTAACCAGTAAATCGAAAATGGTAAAAAGAAAAGTTTTAATTATATTTTTTGGGAGTATACCTTTTATTATCAGGTTTTCTTATCTTAAATTCTTTTATTGGTACAAAAGAGAGTGGTAATTCTTTTTACATACAGAATTGGGGTAATTCAACTCATAAAGTTACTGTAAAGCTCTTTACTGAAAGAGGCATCTCTATATTCAATCAGACATACGTCTTGGTTTCTAATGAATCCACAATAAATCATTTTCCGATAATGTTAGAACCTGGAATGTATATAGAAGTTAAATTAGACAACAATGTCACAAAAACTCAAGTTGTTTCCAGAGACTTAATTGGTTTAGTATTGATATTGACACAGACATGCATTCAGATGATCCTTTAATATTAGGGCCCGCTCTTCCGTAATTTAATTAAATTTATATATTTTATTAATTTAATACTTGTTGAAAGCAACTGCTTTTTAAGTCAGCTATCTAATTTTTTTTCAAAATAAATTTAAAATCCTTAGAATTATATAGGTATGTTCTCCAAATATTATTTTTTCAGATATTATTAATATAATTGAAAATTAATACTTGTAACGGATTTTTGCGTGAATATATGTTAATAAACGGGTATTAATTAATGCGTTTAATTAATGCGTTTAATTAATGCGTATTAGTCATATTATCCGGTTCCGGGAACAGAGGGTGAAGGTGTTAGTATGGACAGTGTAAAAATTGGAAAGGTAAATATTAAATGGTTAGGACATGCGAGTTTTCTTCTTGAAGGAGAAGGCAAAAAAATCTATATCGATCCTTTTGAACTCAAAGAAGAACCTGCTTTTGAAG
Source organism: Methanosarcina sp. (assembly GCA_049706495.1). Classification (GTDB taxonomy): domain Archaea; phylum Halobacteriota; class Methanosarcinia; order Methanosarcinales; family Methanosarcinaceae; genus Methanosarcina. The sequence continues at coordinate 13,688 of JBNAKO010000031.1, forward strand.
ATAAAGCCGATATCCTGCTTATTACTCACGAACACTATGACCACTGCAGTCCTGATGATATAAGAAAGGTCAGGCGTTCAGACTCAACCACCCTAATTCCTGAAAATTGCTCTCTTCAGTTCAAAGGCGATGCAAGACGGGTTGCAGAAGGCGACATTCTGGCTGACGGGCTTGAGATTAAAGGAATAAGGATTGAAGTAGTCCCGGCTTATAACCTCAATAAACCCTTCCACCCTCGCGGGCTTGGAGTTGGTTATATAATAGAACTTGAAGGGAGCAGGATTTATCATGCAGGAGATTGCGATTTCTTCCCCGAAATGAAAGATCTGAAAGTCGATATAGCTCTTTTGCCGATAGGAGGCACATACACAATGGATATAGAAGAAGCTGCAGATGCAGTCCAGGCAATCTCCCCCAAAGCTGTAATTCCAATGCATTATGCAAGATCGGAAGGTACTCAGGCTGATCCCGAAAAGTTTAAAACCCTTGTACACAGCAGGAATCCGGATATTAACGTAATAATCCTTGAATCCTGAACTCCTAATTTTAATCTTAACATCAGAAACGAGAATAAATCTAAACAGGATTTGCTTAACTATGGCTAAAGCAGCAAGAAAACAGCAGAAAAATTTGATTCAGGACATTGGGGCCCAGCGTATGTGGCGGCTTTTTGAGCTTGCAAAGCAGGAGCATGCAGTATATCCTGAGCGGAGTGAGCGTTATGTCCAGCTTATCAGAAATATTTCTATGAGAAACAGAATCGGGATCCCAAAACAAATAAAAAACCGAATTTGCAAACACTGCTATGCTTTTCTCGTTCCTGGGAAAAATGCCCGTTACAGGCTTAAGGAAGGTTTCATCGTAGTCTCATGCCAGCGTTGTGAAAAAGAGATGCGATTTCCTTATAAAAGGCTAAAAAAAGCTGATTAAAAAGGCTGGCCAAACTCGTTTAAATTTATTGGCTCCGGCACCTTTATTTATTAATTTTAATTTGCAATATTGGTGCTGATTAACTACATTAGTTCTATTTAATTATCATGTTTTATTTAACTATGATTATTTTTTATTTAACTATGATTATTTTTATTTAACTATTATTAAGCTAAATCTATTAATCCTATTCTGATTATATTTATTGAGAGGATCAGTAAATCTCAGACTTTTATCCTTAATCTTAACTCCCGGTTATTTGGGAGTGGGCTCTGTTTTTGTTTTCGCGGGAGTTCCCTGACTTCTCATCTTTTTTATAGACAGAGAAATCTGCTTGGCAATAACAGACTTCGGACCAGTATCATCTACAAGCACTCTTCCGCTTACCTCCCACCAGGACTTGGGATAAGCTTTATGAGCTTCTACCTCCGGGTTCAGGCCTAGCTGTTTGGCCGCTTTTTCTATCTCATTTAACTGCGGCTCCTTTATCGCATTTTTTCGAGCGACTATTCTTCCCATGCTTCTTGAATTCGCCTGGTCTATGTAGGCAGGCCAGATCACAAGTTTTCCTCTGTCTTTCATCATCATATTATCTTCGCTCTAGATTGCTTTCATGAAATTTAAAACTGCCCGGAAGTTTTCATATCTTAAAGGTCATTATGAAATCTTTCTTAAAAAAAGTTTTTATGCTTTTCTGATTGTATTATTTAAAGATCAATTATAGTTCTATATATTACATGTCTGTATCTTATTGATTCTATTATATTATAATTCTTTATTCCTTGAATTTAGTTAATTCTAAATATCCAGTTATTTCTAAAATATTACATTCAAACATGTTCATTTGTTTTTATACTATATTCAAATTTAATAAGCCTGAATTAAACTTAATTCAGGCTAAGTCCTATAAGACTAAAATATCAGATTATTTGCCTTTCAAAAAGAACTTTTGTTATGGTGTGTTTATGACTCCCGAGTTTACAATTGATGAAAAAGTAAGAGCTTATATAAGGAAAAGCGGGAAAAACTTTAGGCTTTCAACCTCGCCTGAAGGGCCTATACTCCTTCCTCTTGATGAAACCTCTCCTAAATCTTCTGACCTTAAAATCCTGATTGGTAGCAATGTTCTGTATGTTTCCAAACTTCAAGCAAAATATATAAAAAAGATTGATTGGCCTATGGTAGAAAGATTCCTGAATTCTTCGGATAAAACAGAAAGCTAACACTTCTGTTCTAATGGGTTAATTTTTCATATTTTTCAAACTAATTATTCAACCTTTATCGCTGACATAATAGTTTATTATCCGCTTTATTTATTAAGAAGAGAAAGTATAAGGTAAAGATTGACCTGTTCCAGATCCTGCAAGGGTTTATCTCAGGGGAGAATTATATTAAAGGCTGAAAAAAGATCGCTGCAAGCTCAAGGGAGAATCTGCCTGTGAAAATGAGAACGAGAATTATATTTATGCTCCTTGCCCTGATAGTGGTCTTCTTATCGGGTTGTATGGAAGAAAAAAACGAGATCTTTTTGAATGAGTCTAGTAATGCGTCCAGTTATGAATATGATATTTTTTTGAATGAATCAGGCAACGAGACAGTTCAAAACACCACTACATATTACCTTCTGGAAGATAAAACAAAAGTGCAGGTTGTAAATGCTGCAGTAAATACTACTAAACATACAATTTATCCTTCAGAGTCTCTTGGAGGGCGCTCAGAAGGAGATCCTATTAAAAATTTTGTTCTGCTTGTAGGCCCTGCAAATGAAACGCCTGCAACTTCTCAGTCATTCGAAACACTTGCACTCAAAAATGCAACTGTATCTGTTAATTATAATCTCACGGAAGAAGTCAGTCAAAGTATGAGAGTCATAAATCTGGAATTTGAAGAGCCTGTAACTGGTTTTATTGCATATACATTAGAGATTCCGGCAACTCAGAGTTTTGCCTTTATGAAACCTGAATCCGAATTTATTCGGGTCGTGCTCCCTGAAGGTTACGCTACAGGAAATAGAGTCTTTGGAATCCCTCGTCCTGAGCCTTCAAATGTAAGTGTTGATGCTCAAGGGAGACAGACCCTCTTATGGATTTCTTCAGAAATTCCAGCGCGTCAGGAAGTAATCCAGGTTAAATATTATTCCGAATCTGCACCCTTATATTTCCTGGCAGCAATTGTGGTTTTGCTCTTTGGAGTTGGCCTTGTGCTGTTCCACTATTCAAGAAGTAAAAGAGAGCTTGAATCAGTTAGAGATATTCTTGATCTTGAAAAGGAATATGATAAGGACCACCGAAGGAGAAGATAAACTTACTGATATTTGTTTTTCCTGAATTTTATTTTCTATTTTTCACTATCTTTTTTTATGGTTATTTCTATTTTCAGCTTTTATATTTTTCTTTTTTATTATTTGATTTTTAGTTGCTTATTTGTCAATATCTTTTGATGCTCAAAACTTAATTAACTATTTATTACAGTTTGTCCCTATTTCTATTGATGAAAATCTGGAAAAAGTCTTGGTATAGATGCCCTTTTTTATTTAAATCAAGGACACAGGCCCTTTCTCCAGTTGTTGGTACACTGTTAGTTTTGCTAATTACAATCATACTTATAAGTGTAATTGCTAATGCTATTTTTATTAGCCCGAATAGCCATATTAATTCAAGACCTCTAATGGCAAAGATTTCTATCGAGTCCTGCGAAGGTGGGCTTTCTAAGGCAAAAATAGGGGAAAATGCTACTTTTGCTAAAAATAAAATAATACTTATACATCAGGGAGGGGACCCTCTTTTTCTTAATAAAATTCTGATAAGGATTTCAGGATATGGGAATGCATACCGAGGTACTCCCGGAAAAGGGGGAGGTTTCCTGGCGGGAAGTACTGAAGTTATTTATGAAAATCTTAGCCCTGCAGGGAAAAACCATACTTATATGGATCAGAATAATGCCACTCTTAAAGATGGGTTCTGGAGCGTTGGAGAAGAACTGGTACTACATGGGAGAGACTCTTTACCACGTTATTCCAGCGTTAGAGTAAGTGTAAACAGAGAAAAAACAAAAAATAACTATGGTTTCAAAGCTGATTCTGAAATTACACTTAAACTTATTGATATTGAAAATGTATGCGTTATATCTGAACAGACTGTCAGCGTAAAGCATACCGAAAATTAAAAAAGAAACCTCTTTGATAAAAATTTTTTAAATCTTAAATTTCTCCTATTTTTTCTCCTATTTCATCTTTTTAGGTTTCGACATACTTGATTCTCATTTATACATTAAAATTTTCATATTTATTTTTTCCCGTAGATTAAGTGATAATCATAATTATAGGCTATTCGCTTTCTAAAGGGCATGGTTTTTTTCTGGATTTCTATGATCTTTCCCAGATCTTGCTGTATCACGTTTTTAAATCCGGCTGCTCTAAAATATTCGAGAGTTTTTTGTGGAGGGGCTCCGTTTGGATTTGGAAGGTTATTATTTATTTCACTGGAATAATGCCCTTTTCTGGGGTTCCTTTTCTCAACTAATAAAGTACAGCAGTCACCGACAAGCCTTCTTGCCTTCGTTTCAAAAGACCCATCGTTCCACACTCCATCAATAACCATAAGTGTTCCACCTTTTTTAAGCACCTTTTTCCAGTTCTTTATTGCAGTTTCAGGATGAGGGAGAGTCCAGAGTAGATGGCGATTAACGACAATATCGAAAGCTCCCGATTCATATGGAGGTTTTTCTGCATCTCCTTTTCTAAAAATAGCATCAAAACCTTTTTGAGCAGTTTTTGCTCTAGCTTTTGCAAGCATTTTATCTGAGAGGTCAAGGCCTGTAACCTGATGTCCCATTTCTGCAAATAAAAGCCCGATTTCACAGGTCCCACAGCCTACATCAAGAACTTTAAGTTTTCCAGGGGGTAAAATCGGTATAAAAAGTAATTTCCAGGCTTCTTTTTCGGTTTCAGTTTGAATTCCATGGCCTTCATGACTGTCATAGGTTTCTGATGAAATATCCCAGACGCTGGCTATACTTTGTTTTATTTTGTTTTCCTGAATTGTCATATTTTTCCTCCTTAATACTAAGATTTCCAGGTGTGATAATCAGATAATAGAGCTTCTACTCTCTCTGTCTATTTTTTCAATTGAAGTAATTGTTCCATTTTCAACGTAGGCAATCCTGTGGCATATTTTTCTTAAAACATCAAGATCATGAGAGATTAAGAGGTAAGCAACCCCGGTTTCATTCTGGAGTTTCTGCATCAAACGCAGGACCTGGGCCTGTACTGAAACATCAAGCATTGAAGTCGGCTCGTCAGCAACTATAAAATCCGGGGATAGGGCCATAATTCTTGCGAGCACTATTCTCTGGATCTCTCCTCCGCTCAGATGGCCTGGATAGCGAGCAAGGTGTTCGGGCAGGAGCCCGGCAAGTTCTATAATCCTTTCTATTTCTTCTAAAAATTCGGTTTTTTCGATTTTTTTATTATGAATTTTTACAAGTTCTATTAAGCTGTCATAAGTTTTCATTCGTGGGTCAAGGGAAGTCTCAGGATGCTGGAATATCATCTGAATTTTGGGCCTTAGCTTTCTAAATTCCTTTTTCTCCATATTCAGGATATTTTTCCCATGTACAAGGATTTCTCCTCCAGTTGGCTTTTCAAGTCCTACGATGCATCTGCCAATGGTTGTTTTTCCGGACCCGCTTTTTCCAAAAAGACCCAGAGTCTCTCCTGATCCTACTGAAAAACTAATGTTTTTCAGAACAATTGTATCCCCAAAACTCATTGACAGTTCACATACGGTAAGTACTGGAGATTGCACCTTATCCAGCCTCCTTTATAACTTTTTATTGAAGGATGTTTCCTGAAACATTGAATGCCTGCATATTTGCATCTTTCATGAAAATAACACCCCTCAGGAAGTTTAATTCTGCTTGGGGTCTGCCCCCTTAAAGGGACAAGCCCTTTTCTAGGATGAGCTTCAATAAGGGCCCGGGTGTAGGGATGTTGAGGATTATTCAGAATTTTTGAAGCTTTATCAAGTTCTACGATTTCTCCTGCATACATTACAGCTACTCTATCGCATACCTCAAGAGCTAGATCAAGATCATGAGTGATCAATACCATTGTTTTTTTGTACTCATGTTTTATTCTTGTAAAAAGATCGATTGCCCGTGCTTTTGTCTCAGGGTCAAGTCCCTTTATCGGCTCGTCCGCAATGAGAATTTCGGATTCAAACGAAAGAGATATGGCTGCTAAGAGTCTCTGGAGCATGCCTCCTGATAACTGATGGGGATAATGGTCCAGAAGCTTTTCAGGGCTCTTTAAAAGAAGCTTTCTCATAAGTTTCAGAATATTTTCCATGCTTTCACATTTTGAAATTCCTCTTTCTTCGAATACCTCTTTTATCTGAACCCTGTTTTTTAAAATAGGATTCAAAGCGGCTGCCGGGTTCTGAGGCATTAGAGCTATATGTTTTCCTCTAATTTTTCGAATTTCTCCTGGATTCAGAGAAAAAATATCCAAGCCTTGAAAAAGAATTTTTCCTGAAATCTTAGAGTTTGAAGGTAAAAGTCTGAGAATTGCAAGCCCTACAACTGATTTCCCTGATCCGCTTTCTCCTATAATGCCGAAAGTTTCCCCTTCTTTTACACTAAAAAAAACATTAGAAACAGCCTTGATTGTATTTTCTCCAGCAGGAAATTCCACCGATAAGTCTTTTATTTCAAGCAGGTTTTTTTCAGGCGAAATTGTTTGGGGAGAGCTAATTTCAGGGATATTTCTTTCAGATAAGCTGGTTTCAGGAATTTTCAATTCATTTCTCCTCCTTCATGGTTTGGATCAAGAATATCTCGCATTCCATCCCCCAGAATACTGAAAATCACCACAAAGAAAGTAATTGCAAGTCCAGGGAAAATTGTCTGGTAAGGCGCCGTTCGCATAAACTCCTTTCCTGAAGAAAGCATTGCTCCCCACTCAGGTACATCTGCAGGCAGTCCTATTCCAAGAAAACTTAAAGTAGCAATAGATAAAATCACATGTCCGAGGTCAATTGTAGCAAGCACAAGGACTGGAGCAATTGCATTTGGCACAATATGTTTTCGGATAATGTAAAGGTCGTCTGCACCACTTGTAATTGCAGAGAGAATAAACTCCTGTTTTTTAAGGGAAAGCACCTGGGCTCGCATTACTCTTGCATAATTTGCCCACTGGACAATCGAGAGAGCAAATATCAGGTTAAAAATGCCGTTCCCAAGCACTCCCATAATAGCGAGCGCAAAAATAACTCCAGGAAATGACATGAAAATGTCTGTAACTCTTGAGATACTTTCATCCACTATTCCCCCATAATAGCCTGCTATACAACCCAGAGAAATCCCAACAAATAAAGAAATAAGCACTACCCCAAAAGCGATTGAAAGAGAAGTCTGTGCTCCTATGAGAATTCTGCTGAGAAGATCTCTTCCAAGATAATCCGTGCCCAAAAGGTGCCCGCTTGAAGGCCCGAGGTTTTTATTTATAAGGTCAATAGCATTTGGATCATAAGGAGAGATAAGAGGGGCAAATAATGCAGGTATTGAAAAAAGCAAAAGAGCTATTAGAGAAAGAAACATATCCTTCCTTTGAAAAACTTTTTTTACAAATTCTCTGCCATAAGTCTCTGGCAGCAATAAATTTTCCTTTAAATCTTCCTTTCTGTTTCGGTTAGCAAATATGTTGTACATAAGATCAGCCGTACCTTATTCTTGGATCGATACGTGTATAGAGGATATCAACAAAGAAATTTACAAACAGGAACATTGTAACAATCACAATTACACAGCCCTGTACAACAGGCAGATCCCTTGAAGAAATCGAATCCACAAGCAAACTGCCTATTCCTGGCCAGGCAAAGATTTTTTCGATCACAACTGCCCCTCCGAGTAAATGTCCCATCTGAATTCCTATTACAGTAACGACAGGAAGCATGGCATTTTTAAGGGCGTGCCTGCTCACAATCTTCCACATTGGAAGTCCCTTAGCTCGTGCGAACCTGATGTATTCCTGACCCAGGGTCTCAAGCATACTTATTCTGGTAATGCGTATAATAGAGGCGATTGAATGCAGGGAGAGGGCAAGAGCTGGTAAAAGCAGGTTTTCGAGATTCCCATACCCTGCAACAGGGACAATTTTCAATTTGAGAGAAAATATCAGGATAAGGATAAGGGCTACCCAGAAACCAGGCATGGAAGCTCCGAAAAGTGTTACAAGCCTAAGTATATGGTCCGAAAACTTGTTTTCTCGAAGGGCCGAATATATCCCGAGGCTTATTCCTGCGATAGTTGCAAAAACGATACTTACGCCTGCAAGCTCAAGGGTCGCTGGGAGGCGCAGGAAAAGAAGGTAAAGAACTGGTTTTTTAAATACATAGGAGGTCCCTATATCTCCTTTTGTTATTGCATTTTTTACCCACTCATAAAACTGCAGGTAAAGAGGATCATTAAGATTATATCTGTTTGAGATTTGCTCAAGCTGCTCTTTAGATACACTCTCTTCTATGCCCACAACAGTATGTTTAATAATTAGCTCGGCTGTCCCTCCCGGAATAGCGTTCATAAGAAAAAAAGTTAAAGCGCAGACAGCAAAGACAGTGAATGCCATCAAGCCTATCCTCTTTACGAAATATTTCATAGTCCCTCCTGAAAGCTAGAAATCTAAGAAAAGCTTTTTAATCCAGTATTTTTTCGAAGAATGGCAGGAATAGAACCTTTTTTCGAATTTACATCTAGGAAAGAAGCTGAAAAAAGTATATATACGATTTTTCCGTTTTTATTATTTTTTTGTTTTATATACAGTTTTACAGCTTTTTCCAGGACTTACTCTTCATTAATATTTCTTTATACCCAGAACTTCCCCATTTTACTTCTCAATATACATATCAGCATTTATTCGGTAGTCATGGGCAGTCGGGTCAAAAACATAGCCTTTTACATAGTCTTTTTTCACAACGGCACAGCCATAATAAGCTATAATTATCATAGGCTGCTCCTCATAAACTATGTTTTCAACCTCATTGAATTTCTTATATCTTTCTTCAGGGGTTGTAATTTTTCTGGCTTCACTTATTAAAGAATCTACTTCAGGGTTGGAATATCCAGGGGTATTGTCTGGCCCATTTGTTGAGTACCAGTTTGTGAGAACATATTCAGGGTCAGGAACCATTGCTACATTAGCTGCTACAAGGTAAAGATCCCAATTCCCTTTTTCTTTTTTGTCATCAATAGATCCAAACTCCAGAACTTGCGGTTCAGCACTTATTCCGGCTTCCTTCAACTGAGCTGCAATTGCTTCAGACATTGGGGGAAGGCCTGGTCTTTCTGCATATGTCATAAAGTCGAATTTGAGAGTTTTTCCATCTTTATCCCTTATTCCATCTTCGTCCGTATCTACCCATCCTGCTGCAGTCAGGAGTTCATTTGCTTTTTCAAGGTTGCGGGTGTAAGGCTTCAAATCCTTGTTTGCCCAGATCATTGTTGGGAGGAATGGTCCTGCTCCTGCTTCTCCTACATTGTAGAGAACATGTTCAGCTATTTCCTGTCTGTCGACTGCATAGGAGATTGCCTGTCTAACTCTAATGTCCTCAAGGGGGCTATGTTTCATATTTACTTCAAGTTTGTAAACTCTTGGAGTTTTGTATTTTTCTACATTAATTCCCTCAAGTTCATTAATTCGGTCTGTTTCGCTATAAGGGACATCAACTGTAAAGTCGACTTCTCCATTTTCAATTGCCATTGCTCTTGTATTTGGATCAGGCAGTCCTTTAATAACCATTTTGTCACGCCCTATTTTTCCTCCCCACCAGGCTTCATTCTTTACAACGGTTAAAGTCCGGGTCTGCTCGTCAAATGATTCAAATTTATATGGGCCTGTCCCGATGGGTTTTACAAACTTTCCGGTTTCATCAAGGGAAGAAGGGCTTATTATTGCAGTGTCAGGATAATGCAGAACTCCAGGCAGGATTGGATTTGCTTCTGTAGTTTTGATTTTAAGAGTATAATCGTCCACTATATCAATAGAACTAATTTTAAGCATTGAAGCCACTCTTACGTTTTTTGCAATAACATTTTCCAGAGTGAATTTAACTTCTTTTGCTGTCATTTTACTTCCATCATGAAAAATTACATTGTCCCTTAGTTTAAATTCCCAGGTAGTTTCATCAAGTTGGTTCCAGGAAGTTGCAAGCCAGGGTTTAAGGGAGAAATCAGGATTTGCACCTACAAGAGTTTCGGTTATGGCAGCTTTTTCACATACAAGGGTTCCACCATCTCCATCAGCAGTATCTATCGAATCTATTTCCCACATTTCTCCAAGAACTAGAGTGTTTGGCTCGGAACCAGGACTGGCTTCAAGACTAGAAGCATATTCAGAATTAGAATCAGCTTTAGGACTTGAGTTTTGATTTGCACCTTCGTTTTCATTTTCTATACTTGTACATCCTGAAGTTAGCAGCATAGTACAGGTCAGCAAGGTGAGCAGCACTAGTAATAGGGAAGTGTTTTTATTTTTCATTTCGGAATCTCCAGGTTTTTCGCATTTTTTATTTTCTGCCGCAGATGAGATAATATTGATAAGTCCGCAAAATTTTTTCAGAAAACGGCATATTTTCTTTCTGGGCTTCTCTGACTTTTTTAAGGTTATAGGATCTTATTTCCTGAAAATTTGAGCCTGAAAGAAAATCTTCAACTTTCTTAAGAGGAGCTCCTCCATAAAGAGGAAGGCTGGTTTTTAGGTTCTTTGAATACCTACAGTGTCCTTTTCCCGGATTTTTTCTTTGAATAAGAAGAGTGGCACAATAGCTAACACACCTGCGTATCCTTATTTCTATAGAACCGTCATCCCATACTCCATCAATAATTACAACTTTTCCACCATTTTTAAGCACTCTACTCCAATTTTTAATTGCCTTTTCGGGGTTGGGCAGTGTCCAGAGAAGATGTCGGTTAAATACGATATCAAAAGAAGAAGAGTTGTAAGTCGGGTTTTCCGCATCTCCTATTTCAAAGCTTACATTGGCTTTAGAAGTTCTAGCTTTTGATTTCGCTATTTCCAGCATATTTTTTGAGATATCTATCCCTGTAACCTTATGCCCCATTTCCGCAAAAAGTAAACTTAATTCTCCTGTCCCGCAACCCACATCAAGAATTTTCAAATCTTTCTCAGGAAATATTTCCCGAAAAACATCTTTCCATGCATCTTTCTCTTTTTTACTTTGAATTCCATGTCCAGGGTGAGTATCAAAAGTTTCAGATGCAAGGTCCCATTTATGAGCAACTAACTCTTTAATTTGAATTTCCTGTGCAGACATTAAGCAATACTTGTTTATTCTATAATTAATAATTTTCTATTTTGTAACACTATTTACAACTATAGTTATATGTAGTAACATTAAATCACAGAACAGATTTTAAATTGTTTATTATTTAATGATTATCTTTATTTATTTCATATTATGTTTCTAAATATTTCTTTTACTGAAAAATAAGCTTTTTTGGTTATCTTTAACGTTCTCAGGAAAAAATATTAAAATATTAAATTAAAGTTTTTAGATATAATTTTATTTATTAATAATCTTTAAGTCCCATATTCTATTTATTATTACAAAAAATTATATGTATAACACTAAATTTTATTATAATATCAGTTAATGTTAAATAAAATATCTGCATACAATGTATTACGTAAAATCCTCAAACCATCTTCCACGCCAAAAATACCATCAGAACCTGAAATTTCTTCTTTATAATTTTACAATTAAGATAAGAAATTTTCAGGCGTACTTCTTTTTCCAGATAACCTCCTGCAAATTTTACGAGTTTTTATTTTTTGATTTGCTTATTGCCGTAAACTTCTGAAATTTTCGACTTTTTATTGGCTTCCTAATTTAGAAAGTTGTTTTAATTTAAGTTAAAATTATTACTTATGAAAATAAAATAAAATAGCAACAGAAAAAAGTATACAGAATCTCAAAAAATTAAAGTTAAAATAAAACAAAATTGCTGAGCTTGTTTCAAAACAACCTCCAATCCTTCTATTCCAATTTTTTGGAGCAGAAATATCAAAGGTCATCAGAGCAGAATAAAATATCTGCTGTAGATCAAAAACATGAATAATCGGAATTTTGAAACCAGCTCGATAATAACTCAAAATAGATAATTATACTGTAAACTTAATGAATTATTATTCTTTTTAACTCTTATAAATAATGCCTGAATTCTTATAAAAATTATTTTTACCAGTTTTACTAATAGTATCAAATTAATATATACTGTTGGGTTTTAAGCTTTATACTGAGTTTTTGTCTCAAATTTGAAAACTAACTTAGGCAACTTAGTAATGGTCATCGTTTATAATATCCTCTACGGCCTCTGCTATCGTGGAAACACTAAAACTTTTTCCATATTCCTGGAAATTTAAACAAAATTCCTGGGCAATCAGCAAAGGATGTGTTAAATGTTTGGAATAATATGTAGAAATAAACTTACTTAGATCAGTATAAACGCATTCTGGTAATGTTACCTGCATACAAATAAGCCTCAATGCCTGGATATTGTAAATTATATAACTTTTGCAACATCATTCCTTTATTCTCAGAGATAGGTCTATTCTTTACCTTTCCTATATGTAATTCATTATTGGTAACCAACTTGAGATTCTAAATTTAACAAAAGTTAAAAATTCCTTTATTTTAACCAAAGATATTTAGGATAAACATATATTTAATATTATCTTTCAGATTAATAACATAGAATATTATTATATTTCTTAATTGTAATATTAATTCGCTCAAAATTATTATAATATTTCCTATTACAATTTCAAAAATTCGGTTCTAAATGCATTTTTGTACTCTTATATATTAACTGGTAGAGGTATTTTTGTTTTTAATATGATTTCTTTTTCTGAATGAAGAGGTTTTTGAATTAGCGTGGTTTGCGTTCAGACTGAATTCAAACTTCCTTTTTGCTTTTATACATTCTAACTATTGCCTGATATATTGAAGCTATTATTAATAAATGTCATATATTATTATCTATTTGAAAAAAAGTATTAATAATTATTATAAAAATAAAAAATCATGTTAAGATTTATATATGAAATCATCCTTTATATCACTACTGAGAAAAGATCTGAGATTCGAAGCTTAAAATAGAGTTAAAAATTTTAGTAAAAATATATAAGAGGTGAAATAAAATATAGTCTTTCCAAAAACATATTCTCAAAAAATATTTCTTTAAATGTTATATAACTATTACAAATTCAGTTAGAAATTATGAATATTAAATAAAAATAAAGGGGTAATATTATGGAAACTGAAAATAAAATTGATATTATTAAAGAAATGCCTATGGAAATCCAGAAAATATTAAAAAACATAAATTTTCCTATAAATAAAAGCAGTATTATTGAGCAAGAAAAGGAGAACGGAGCAATTTCTGATATCCTGAGAGAGCTTGGAATGCTTCCAGATAGAACATACGATAGTGCTGAGGATGTTGCAAGGGAGCTTCATAAACTTTATATTGGAATTCCCAATTAAAAATAAATTCTTTTTTATTTATTTTTAGAATAATTAAAGAAAAACTTTAGATAAAGACGATTTTAATTTTCCGCTTATTAAATAAGAATGCACTCTCCTCTAAATGTTTTTTATTTCAATTATTTCATTTTTTAAAGTTTATTATATAAACTCATATCGAGCGTTCAGGTATTTAGAAAAGGGGATTGAAGTTCCTTTGCTCATTTTTATCATTCCTGAGCCAATAATTATTCTAAAAATATTTATAGAGAAAATAGATAAGTAAACTATATAAATTTTTAACGTGATAAAAACAGATAATAATTTTGTATCTGCTATTATATGATTGATATGTAATAAAATACGCATTAATTCCTATATACATTAACTAAAATTGCAAAATAATTACCAGGTATGATCCTGATGGTTAAAAGGGAAAACATAGGCAAATGGCTGATATTTTTATTATTTATTTGTTTTTTATCATCTGTTTCTGCAAATGCAAGTAATATAAAGTTCAATGCCTCTGAGTATCATGAAATTTCGGATCCTTATGTAAAGGAACTTGCTGATGATTCTCTCTTCATAGCATATAAGGGAACTTTGCCGGAATCAATTAATCAGAACTGGAAAAATTCAATTAATAATTGCTGGTTGAAGCTTACCCGAATGGGGCCTTCATATTCCGAATTCGACAGCTCTATAACAGGCGTTGCTACCAATGGGAGATTTCTGATTATTGAGTTAGGGCCTGCCTACCAAGCTGAAGTAAATGACTCCAGAATTGATGAAACGTATAAAAAAATTGATGATTACTGCAAACAGCAGGAAGGTATAAGCCATATTCCTGTGGTCTTCATGTGGGGAGAGAATATTTCATTGCCGGATTATGGGCCCCAGGTCTTTAAGGAAGCTAAAAAGCAGCCTGGGTTCATAACTACGCGAGGAACAATGCCTGTAATTACAGATGATGCTCGAAAAAAGGAATGGACAGATCTACTTGTGGATTGCAGTCAGCCGCTTTCTCGTCCTGGTAGTACTGAAGGAATTAACCCATATTTTGCTGAATTTGGTGGACCTGTAATTGCTTTTGGAACCGATATTAACGGATACATAATAATAAGCTTTGAAGAATATACTCCAGAAAAAGTAAATGAATCGGTAATTAATGAAATCTATCAAATAATTGATGGACACTTCAAACAGAACGGCATAACTGATGTACCTGTTGTTTTCGAATTTTCACATATTACAGAAGATTTAGCCCCAGATGATGGATTAAACTGGGATGACGACATGATTTGCATGATAAATGAAGATGGAAAAGTTATATCCGTGCATAAAAATGAAACATATATCGATAAAGATGGAAATTATGTAATTATGAGTAACAATACGACACAAAAACATGAAAAAGCCAATCAAATGCCAGGATTTACTTTGATAATCGGTATTTTGGGATTTCTGTCATTTCTATTCATCAAGCGTTCTTAACTTTCTTAATAAAGCTTAAAGAAAAATTGGAAAATTTAAAGAACCATAGAACCTCAATTAAAATGCTCTGAATAATTAGTTATTCCTATATTGCCCCTATCACATTTAAAGTCAATTCAATTAGCAACCTTCCACTCTAACATCTTGCCTTTTATTTTTCATCTATTTTTTCCTTTTTTCCAATAATATATAGAAAAAGCTACTATTAAGATGCACAAGGCGACAAAAGTTAATTCAGCAATTAAAACTTCAGGATAATATACAGCATCTGAACTTATAACAGTACTAATCATATGATTACAATGGCAAGGCAAACTCAAATATTTTTCTACAGTATATCCTTTTTGAAAACTTTTATGCCAGTTTAACATATTGGAATTTCGGATAATCGTGTTGTTGGCATGATTGTAAAATCTAAAAAAAGAAAAAATAATTAAAAAATATAGTGAATTATATTACAAAAGATCTGTTACAAAAGATCTGAATAATTTTAAAATATTGAGATTTAATACTTTAGCTAAGTTCAAGTATCTTTTTCCTGTACTTTTCTAGTTCTTCAGCCCCTTTTTCTCTTGATATCCCGCTAACTTCGTAGATTATATATGAAGGCAGCACTTTCATTCCCATAAATTCAAAAACACAGTGTGTAATCGATTCCAGATGTTTATTCAGGTCCCCATGCGCTCCTCCTTCGGAATACATCTCTTTAGGAGCTCCGGTTGTTATTACAAGCATTGTTGATTTGCCTTTAAAGAGCCCTGTTTCATATGCGCTGTTGGTAATCGGATTAAATCCAAAGCCTGGAGCTAAAACTCTATCAATCCAGCCTTTCATAATAGCCGGTATGGATGTAAACCAGATTGGAAACTGGAAAATCAGGAGATCGGCCCATTTTACTTTTTCCATTTCATCTTTGATATCAGGAGCAAAAGCACCTGTCTTTGAAGCTTTTATAGCCTCAAAAAATGGGTTGAAAAAATCAGGATTTTTTCTTTCCGGAAAGTCAGAAACTTTAAGGATCGGATCAAACTCCATAGCATACAGGTCAGAAAGCTTTACTTCATGCCCTTTTTCCTTAAGAGCAGTAAGAGCAGTATCTCTTAGAGCAGCGTTAAAGGATTTTGGTTCAGGATGTGCGTAAACATAAAGAACTTTCATTTAATTCCCCCGGATATTATCTATGAAATAGATTTTCCGTCAATTACCCCCCACTAAAGTAAGGGGCTTGCATGTCCCTGATTATTCTTTCAGATCATTTCATGCGTGTGGGCAATTGACTTATGCCCCTGAGATTCCAAGATATACCTGAAATCTCTTGTCTTATGCTCAATGTTATTTGCAGCATTTAGATCAGCATTGTTTTCATAGTTGCAAGCTTTACATCGGAATATTAAACCCTTTCTGTTGTTGTTATTAATATGATTACAACGGAAACAGGTTATAGAAGTATATGCAGGATCAACATAATCGGTAATAATACCTGCAAGTTTGGCTTTATACTCTACAAACATTTGTAATTGCCTGAAAGCCCAACTACTATGGTGATACCGGTATTTTTTCTTCACATTATGTTCTGTGTTTGCTCGTATTCCTGTTAAGTCTTCAAAGCCGATGACTGAAACATTATTTTCTACTGCAAATTTAACAATAGCTTTAGAGATACAATGGTTGACATCTTTCATAAGACGTTTCTCTTTACCAGATAATCGTTTTAAAACACGTTTAGCTGATGAAGTTCCCTTAGATTGTAACCGTGCTCTCATGTTTTTGTAAATATTTCTATGGTTTTTGATTTCTTTACCTGAAAATAACTTACATCTTCTATCAGTAGTAGAAGCAACTGCAAGATAATTCATTCCAACATCAATTCCCATGAAAGTAGAAGCATCCTCTATCTTTTTATCAGGTATTTCCTGAGAAACTGTAAGATGGAAATAATATTCTCCATTTTTATGTTTGCAAACTTTAGATGCTGAAAACTTCCAGGGAGTTTTAAAAAACTGTAATGCATAAGGATAGTTCTGGATTTTGTAAGATTTTCTTCCATGACTGAATGTAGTAACACTAACTATATTTTTAGTAATATCATAATCTCTTTTGTAAGAAAGAGTCATGGAATTTGAGGAATATGTAACGTGTTGCCAGTAACTCATCCCTATCTTTGCAAGCTCTACTATAGTTTTGTAAGTTCCTGCAACTTGCCTTGGAATATTACAACTAACTTGAGATTTTAATCCTATACTCTCACGGAGATGAGAATAAACTAAAGGTTGTAATTTTCGTGCAGGAATAACTTTTCCGTTTTTAAAAACTATTTCGGAAGTATAGTTCATTCCTTTAGCATATTTTTGCATGGTTTCTACTAAAGCAAAATCAGGATTTAAAATTTTAAGCTGTAATGTTTTAATAGATTCCACAATATCATATTCACACGATTGTATTTATAAATTTTATGTGAATATTGAACTTAAGCAGGGGCTGTCAAGTTGACGCATTCATCCAGCCACTAAAGTAACGGGAATCCTGCTTATTTATCTTGAATAAAAAACTAAGGCTGCTTTTTTCAAAAAACAGGTTTTATTTTTTTATTTTTAACCCAAATTAAGTAAAAATAAGTTATTTTGAGCTTTAAAAGACTTAATAAGAAAGAGTTGATAAAAAAAGAATTAACGTAACTATTCAGCCTACCCAAAATCAGTCTATTAATGCTGATTTCAATGAAATTACTAAGTAAAGGTACTAAACTATGGAAAAAGAGAAAACGGCATCATTTGCTAACAATTTAAAAAAATCAATTTGGAGAATTTTACCCGTTGAATTTTCATAAAGATGATTATTGATGTTGTTTTACCCAGGCTGAATAGTTACATTATTTCAAGCATTAAGCTTTTTCAAAAGCCATGCCATATTCTGACCTAAAGTTTGCATAGTTCTTATACCTTCCTCGTCTCCCTCAACATCTCCTTCTGCAAGTCCTATTCCCATATTCCAGTAACTTGAGCCTGGAATTATCATCTGAGAAATCGTAAAGAAATGATTAATGGAATCAAAGACATGAATTGAGCCTGCTCTTCTTACTGCAACAACAGCAGCTCCTGCTTTTCGCTTAAAAATTTCCCCATTGGCTTTTGAAACAAAACCAGCCCTATCTATAAGCGCTTTTAACTCAGGCGTAAGATCTGCAAAATAAGTGGGAGATGCAAGAATTATCCCATCAGCTTCAATCATTTTTTCGATGCAGCCGTTTACGATATCTTTATTATTGAGGCATTTCATATCTTTTTTTTCAAAACATTTTGTACAGACTGTACATCCGTGGATGAGTTTTCCGCCAACCTGTACAATTTCAGTTTCTATCCCTTCTTTTTCAAGCTCTGCAAGGACATAATTTATAAGAACAGCAGTATTGCCCTCCCTTCGAGGGCTTCCATTAAATGCAACAACTTTCAATAGTCTTTCCCTCCTAATCTTGTTTCAAAAACTTTCGAAACCTTGAGGACATTTATTTCCGGATTTTTATTCCTTTGATTTTTTTATTTCTCATCCTTTGTCATTTTATTTATAAGGGATTTACCTACTCCCCATGCCTTCCCCGCATAATCCCCTACACTCCAATAGGTGTTATCTGGCATTGTGAGAAGAAAAGGCTCCATCTTCTTAATATCCGGTTTTCCTTCTGTCAGGTATCTCTCTTCTGAGTAAGCTGCAAGAATTTCTCCCACAAAGAAAGTATTGGTTGAAAACTCAATTTTATCTACAAGCCTGCATTCAAGGTTTAAAGGACATTCTTTTATCATAGGTGCAGCTTCCAGTCCTCCGTAAAAAACCTCAAAAAGTTTAGATTTATCTTCTTTTCTTCCGGAAACAAGCCCACAATAATCCGTTTTTTCCAGCATATCAACTGAAGGAAAATTAATACTAAAGCTCTTATTTTCAAGAATTCCTTTTGCTGTATAATGGTTATTATTGATGCCAACCCCAATATAAGGAGGATTTGGATTAACCCTTGTAATCCATCCTACTGCCATAAAATTTGCTTTTCCCTCAACCTGTGTACCTACAAGCGTTACAGGCATTGGATACACAAAAACATTATTTCCTATATTGACCTTTTCTCCCAAACCTTTTATCCCCCTTCTTGCGTATTCCTTATCCTTTATTTAACCGATTTAATATCCCTAACTGAAGCTAGTGTTCAGGATTTTGATTATTTTCTTCACTTTTCCTTTTTACAAATCAAAAATTTGTTCCATAAATTTGATCTTTACCTGATTGTAAATTCTTATTTTCTTTGCCAGGTAAGCCTGGGTTTTCAATTTTTTCCTGTTTTCAGAAATCATTCTTCCCTTTTTCCGTATATATTATAGTATACTTTCTTCCTATCATATCGATCCTGAGGCCCGGGATCCTGGTCCGGATAACCTACAGGTACAAGGGCCAGAGGAATTATATGTTCAGGCAGGCCAAAGGTCTTTCGAAAACCTTCAACTCTCTCTTTCATAGGATAAATCCCTGTCCAGACTGCTCCAAGCCCGCATTCATGAGCTGCAAGCAGGAGATTTTGAGTGGCTGCCGAGCAGTCCTGCACCCAGTATCCAGGCGCTTTTTCCAGAGTCGTATCTCCACAGATAAGGATTGCAAGAGGAGCTTCTCTGCACATTCCGGCATAAGGACTGAATTTTGGAATTTCCTCAAGCAGTTTTCTATCATCAACAACAATAAAAACCCAGGGTTGAGCATTAACTGCAGAAGGAGCGCTCATAGCGGCTCTGAGTATCTCAGTTATAAGTTCCTGCGGAATCGGCCTGTCCGTATATTTTCGAATACTTCTACGTGTGTGAATTGCCTCAAGAGTATCCATATTAATCCCCCATTTTGGATAAAAAAATTAAGAGTTTGATTTAGATTTTTTGGCCTTAACCTATTTATCTTAATCTAAACTCTTTTATTTTAAGTTAAAAATCCTTTATTTTAATTAAATTGTTTAATCTTAATTTAAATCTCCTTATTTTAATCCAGTTTCCTGATTATAAATCTAATATTTTCTTTATTTTAAGAGATTAAGTCCTGTATTTCTGGCTTTTGTCATAAGTTCAGGATTATTCTTAACTTCTCCAGGGGCGTGATATCCGGCTGCAACAAGGATATCTTTTACATCCATTCCCATAAATCGGGAAAGTTCTCCTCCGAATTCCTCATAAACTGCTTTATATGCTGCAGAATCAGGCATTCCCTGTGCGCCAACAATCACAGCTTTTTTTCCGGCTGGGAGCCGGGAGGAATAATCGGGGTTTATCAAGGAATAACAGCGGTCCAGAAAAAGCCGTGTCTGGCCTGAAAATTGAGCAAAATAAATTGGTGCCCCAAAAACTATCCCGTCTGCTTCAGCCATTTCTTTAAAAAGCGGAATAAGGTCATCTTCAAGTTTGCATCGGTCATGCGTTTTACAATAATCACAGGCCTGGCAGCCTCTGTAATTCATTTCATTAAGAAGGAAATTTTTGGTTTCAGCTCCTGCTTCGGCTGCTCCATTAAGGATTTCCTGAACAACAAGATTTGTATTTCCATTCCTTCGGGGACTTCCTACAATACCTATTACTTTCATATTTCTACACCTCATTTATTTGCGTCTCTCGTTATTATTGGCTCGGTTTTTGTAATTTAACCTAGTTTTATTCTTTTTTATACTCATTTTTACTACTTTTATATTTGATTTGTAGCAAGTATACTTATATACCATACATACAATCCGGATACTAACTAACAAAATGGATATTATTAAAAAGCATATTCTTAGACTATACAATAAACGAAGGAAAAAACTTGGTAGTTGAAAGTAAGAACCATAAGCACTATAATTGTCCTGTAGAAGCAACCCTTGAAGTTATAGGGGGTAAATGGAAGCCTCTTATTCTCTGGCAATTAAGGACACATAAACTGCGTTTTTCAGGGCTTCAACAAAATATGCAGGGAATTTCTCCGAAGATGCTTACTAAACAGCTCCGGGAACTTGAAGAAGATGGACTTGTCCTCAGGGAAATTTATCCTGAAATTCCGCCTAAGGTTGAATATTCTCTTACGGAATTCGGAAAAACTGTACTGCCGGTTCTGGATGCCCTCTATATGTGGGGAAGTGAATACCTTGGCAGAGGTTGCTTTTCAAATGAATTATAAAATGAAAAATTAACCTGTGCTGGTTGGATTTAAGTTTTTGTTATCTTTTCATAATATTTTGGGATTTTAGGGATTCCAGGGTTAAACTCATGACGCAAAATGGATACATGCGATATTTTACAAAGCCAAATTGCTACCCAAACCAGGCAAAGGCCATGGAAAAAATTCATTCCGCTCTTTTACAGGAAAAGCTTGTACTTTTTGAGGGAGCCTGTGGGACAGGGAAAACTCTCAGTGCACTCGCTCCTGCACTGAATGTTGGGAATAAACTCAACAAAACAGTTGTTATAGTTACTAATGTTCATCAGCAAATGGTCCAGTTTATAAATGAAGCTCGAGAAATTTTCCGGGATAATCCGGTAAAAACCGTTGTTTTTAAGGGCAAAACTTCCATGTGCCCTGATCAACTTGATTATGAGGAATGTAAATTAAAAGGGGAGAATACGTATGACTTGCTTGATTTTGAGAAAGAGGTCGCATCAAAAGAAAAGGAATTAAAAGATGCCTATGAAAAATATCTGAAAACAAAAGATCCTGCTCTTTACGCTCTTAGGACAGAGCTTGAAAAGGAGCTTGAAGAGGCTCGAAAAAGGGCACAGGCATTAAGAGGACATGCCTGTCCAAGACTTTATGAAGTTTTAAAATTTGAAGAGAATATCTTTTCCTCCTGGCTTTTTTCTGATGTAAGAAGTCCTGAAGAAATAATGGAGTATGCAGAAGAGAAAGGCATGTGCGGGTATGAGCTGCTTAAAAAAGAACTCAAACATGCCGAGCTTTTAATCTGTAATTTTCATCATGTACTCAATGCAGATATCTTCATGACTTTACTTAAATGGCTTGAACGAGACCCTGATGATATTATCCTAATTTTTGACGAGGCGCATAATATTGAAGCTTCAGCCCGATCTCATTCTTCCATTATGCTTTCCGAATTGACAATTGAAAAGGCACTTTCGGAAACAGGAGAAATCCCTGATTTCGAAAACCCTTCTGGATCTGGTAAAATTTTTGACTCAGGCAGCTCTCTTAACAATGGAAATAGAGGCAATGATTACAGTAGTCCTGGTTATAGAAATAATAACTATAATAAAAACGGAAACAATAACGCTATTAATTTTTCAGTTAATGGAGTTGATATTCCTCTTGATCAGGACTATATGTGCCGTGTTTACGCAAAGAAATTATTTTCATGCCTGTTAATTACCCTTAAAGAGACTTACGATTCAAAATTGAAATTTGGAGAGAGGAATATGCTCGGAAAACACTGGCAGGACCTTCAGATAAGCGATCCTTACGACCGCTTTGATATCCTGAAAGCTCGTTTTCTAAAAGACGTACAGAAAGAAGGATTTCTGGGCGAAGAAGAAGTTTTGAATCGGCTGCGAGAAATTGGAGAATTCGGAGGCCGATTGGAAGATATTTATGCGGAAAATTATAAGAAAGGGTTCTTAGCGGTACCTAAACGTTCCCAGATCCGTTATGTTGCGGACTTTTTATCCTCTTACCTAGTGCTTTCGGACAGGCAAAACTATTATCCTATTTTAAACGTGCGCAGGGATTTTAAAAATGATAGAATAGTCGGAAGAATCGAGCTTTTTACCTGTATTCCCAAAAATGTGACCCAGCCTCTACTTGACTCGGTTTATGCGGCTGTGCTTATGTCAGCTACGCTCCGTCCTTTTGAAATGATTAAAGCTACACTCGGAATTTCAAGGGAAGTTGAAGAAATTACTTATGGCATTAGCTTTCCCAGAGAACGAAGGCTTACTCTTGCAGTTTCGATCCCTCCCCTTTTTTCAAAGAACCGGGATAATCCTGAAACTCTTCAGAACTTGAAAGAAACTCTTCTTGCAGCTATTATTGCCTCTCCTGGAAATGTGATTATCTATTTTCAGAACTCTGCTGAGGCCAACCGTTACACTAAACTTCTTGGATCTGAGCTTTCTATCCCCATTTTTCTTGACGAAGTAGGGATTTCAGCTCAGGACATCAGGGAAGAATTTTTTAAAATAGGGGAAAACGGAGGAAAAGCTCTTCTTGTTACCTATCTCTGGGGAACTCTGAGTGAAGGTGTTGACTTTAGGGGAAATCGAGGAAGAACAGTGATTGTTGTGGGTGTGGGGTATCCGGCTTTGAATGACAGAATTAAAGCTATAGAGGCTGCATATGACTCGGTCTTCGGATCAGGAGAAGGATGGGAGTGTGCAGTTCAGGTCCCAACGATAAGAAAGGTTAGACAGGCAATGGGCAGAGTAGTCCGTTCTCCTGAGGATTCAGGGGTTAGAATTCTTCTTGATTCCCGTTACCAGGGTTCACAAATACGTAGACTTGGAAAATTCTCTGTTTTTCAGTATTTTCCTGTGGAAGAGAGGAAGGAATTTATTGATATTACTCCTGTAAATGTAGAAACCTTTGTAGGAGAATTTTTTGCACATGTTAAGCTCGAAGATAAGGAAAAAAAGGAAGCCCAACACTCAGCCTCAAATAATCTGGAACAAAGAAGCTTTGCAGAAAAACTCTAAAAGCTCCTTTATTCCTTTTCCTCTTTCTTCTTGTTTCCTCCTATTTTTTCAGGCTCAAATTGATTTTTTCAAGGCTTTATGTTTTATTTTTATTTTCTTTTAACTTATGTTATTTTTATGTAATTATACCTTGTTAGGGTTCCTGATCCTGCTGCATTGGTAGCTGTAAAGGTCACACTGTAGGTTCCTTTTGTTGAATAAGTGTGTCTCGGCTTCTGAAGTGTAGAAGAAGTCCCGTCTCCAAAGTCCCATTTCCATGACGTAGGCGAATTAGTGCTGTTGTCAGTAAAGGTAATAGTCAGAGGAGCAGTTCCTGAAGTTCTTGAGCCCCAGAACCGTGCCACGGGTTTTTGTAGTGTTGTTCCTCCTGCTGTTGCAGTTATATAACTGGCTTTTGTTGCGGTATTACTGCCTCCGGTATTACTTGCAGTAAGCGCTACTGTATAACTGCCTGCTGCTGAATATGTATGCTTAGGATTCTTTTCTGTCGAAGATGTCCCATCTCCAAAACTCCAGTTCCATGAGGTAGGTGAGTTTGTACTTGTATCCGTAAATGCGACAGTTAATGGAGAAGTTCCTGAAGTAACATTGCTACTGAAACCTGCAACAGGTGCTGGTGCTGGTGTTCCTGCTGTTACAGTTATGTAATTGGTTTTTGTTGCAGTATTACTGCTGGCTCCATTGTTTGCTGTAAGTGTAACTGTATAAGTGCCGGCCGCTGTGTAAGCATGCTTTGGGTTCTTTTCAGTTCCTGATGTCCCATCTCCGAAATCCCACTTCCATGAAGTTGGAGAACCTGTGGTTTTGTCAGTAAAAGTTACATTTAGAGGAGTTTTACCTGAAGTTGGAGTCCCCGAAAAATCAGCGGTCATTCCTGGTGCAGAACCAGTGTTGCTAGTAAGAGGGAGGTTGTCTGAATAGATACTGCCTGATATATTTTTGTATGCTGCGTCTGAAATTCCATCTTTATCCGCATCAGTTGCGGTTTGCGAAAATCCTTTCCCATCAGGGCTTCCCCAGAAGTTTCCTCCTAAATATGGCCCGCCTATGATATTGGTTCCTGATCTCTTTGGAATATTATATGTGTTTCCAACTCCGTTTTTAAGAGTTTCATTAACATCATTAAAGTAATTGTTATAGACGCGGTTTCTGTCGCTCTTCCCGCATATAAAAAAGCCTACTACACTGTTATCCCGGACAGTATTGCCTGTGAATATATTATCATCAGAACTGCCAACATAAAGGCCTCTGGCATTGCTGTAAGCGGAGTTTCCCGAGATGGTATTTTTCAATGCACTTGCAAGCACAATCCCGTATTCTGTATTACTTGTAGCAATATTCTTTGAAATTGTATTGTTGTTTGAACTCAAAATATAAATTCCACGAGCGTTGCTTAAGAGTTTATTATTCTCAATCTTACAATTCTTACAGGAGGACAAAGTAATTGCTGAGTATCCTGACCTGGTTGCTCCACTCATCTTAAACCCGCTAACCTGGATGTTTTCTCCTGTTAAAGAGAGGACGTGAGCACCTGTACTTCTTGCTCTGATAAGTGTGTTATCAGGATTTCCTGATTCTGATTTAAGGATAAGATTTCCCTTGTCTATTTTGATATTTTCAGTATATGTGCCGGGTTTTACAATTATTACGTCTCCCGGGCTTGAATTATTTATAGCGTTTTGTATTGAACTTCCGGGGCTGACTATAATATTCGCAGCAGTTCCAACCCCGGATAGCGATAATAAAATAATGAGAGTTAAAATTAAAGTAATTAATTTATTTATTTTAATTCCTCCGTCCGTTCGAGAAAATATTTTCAAGTTTAATTTAATGTATATTTATGATCCCATGAGTCTATAAACATGTAATTGGTGATTAAAAGTATCGTATCATTTGAATGTTTATTTTTAGATTCTGTACTAAGCCAAAGAATTCCTTTATCTTACCAAATTTTTTTAAATAAAATTTTTTAATTGAACTAATAATAGATTATAGAATGATATAAACATACTGTTTTTAAATGAAACCTGAGTATAGTGCTCACTTATGAAAAATAAGATAGTGGAGGCTTGATTAGAAGGGAGTATTTGCCTTATTTTGGAATTTTAAGCATTTGTCCTATTATAATACTCTTTAACATTTATTAACAAATAAATAATTGTTTTTTTAACACTATGCATTAATTTATTTATTGTGTTTCCGGAAAGTTTATCCGAAACAAATAAAATATTAAACATATGTTTTATCAAAAATTGTAAAAATTAAATCAAATCTTGAAAACAAAAACTTAAAAGGGATTTTACAATGGTCTTAATTAATATTGAAATGTTAACTAAACTAGACAAGAATAAAAACTTAAACACTGGAAATTAATTTAAATAAGTCAAGGAAATTTAGATAAAGAGGTAAATCTAATATAATTTTTTCTGACGTTCGACCCTTTTTAATTTTTACGATTTTATGTTATATTGAATTCCGTATTATATTGGATCTGATAGAGTATTCGATTTTCCTATATGCTTCCACATAGTTTTTTATTTTAAATTTCATTTGTCTACATTTAAAGACTATAAAATAACATAGTTTAAATAAAAATCATGGTTCCTTTACATCTTATTATTTTATAAAGGAATAACCATCCGTATTAAATATCTTTCTATTAATATAATATTTATACGATACTTGTACAATTAAGTTAAAATTCGATGAGATTCTATTAAATACGAAAAATCATAGAAAACCTTATTATCCTATAGACGAAACTATAACACAAAATAAGGGGATGGAAATATGGGCGTAGAAGCCACAATTAAAGAAATTGCAGGCGAACTTGAACGAATAGCTACAACTAAAACGGTTGTTGGAGAGCCAATTACTGCTGCCGGAAAAACTATTATTCCTATTTCAAGAATTAGCTTGGGATTTGGGGCCGGAGGAGGAGAAGGCAAGAAGGAAACCGAATCTGGCTATGGAGGGGGCGGAGGAGCAGGTGCAAAGATCGAACCTGTAGCTTTTATAATGATTTCTGAAGAAGAGGCACGGATATTCCGGGTTTCTGAAAGAGGGGACGGGTCACTTCTTAGCTCCCTGCCTGAACTTTTACCTGAGCTTATGGATAAGCTAAAAGGCGGGAAAGGCAAAAATAAAAAAGAAGATATTCCCGGAGAAAAAGTGACTACTGAAACAGAAGTCCGGGAGAAGGAAACTAAGGAATATACAGAGGCTTATGTTGAAAAAGGGGGATGCTTCAAGTAAATCCTTCTTAAATCCCAGCCTTTGATATATTAAATTTAGAGCTGAAGTTTGAACTAAAAGATTAGAGTGCTGGATAGTTAGGGCTATCCTCTTCCTCTAAACTTACTTGATATGCCGCTAGTTGCTTATCTCCTTCTGCTAGTTCTTCTAGTAGTTTTATTAGTCTTATTTATCCTTATTACAGCAATAGGCCTGACTTTCAAGCTCAAAGTTCTGAGCGTTAAAGAGGATAATGAGTTTGGAGGAATATTTACTATAAAATGGCTGCTCTTTTCTCATACTTTTTTAATTGGAGAAACAGAAAAGCAGAAAGTTTGCATAGAAAAGCTTTCCAGACCTGAAGAAGGTAAGACCGAAGAAAAAGCAGAAGGAAGAAAAAAAGGAATAAGAAACGCAGAAGACCAATCCTTTACCGAAGAATTTGAGCAAAGAGAATATACGTCAGAGGATTTCTCAAAAGAAGAAGGAGAAAAAACTAAAGAGTATCTAAAGGTTGAAAAAAGGGAATCCAGAGAAGAAAAAAGAATAATTGAAGAAAAAACTCAAATTCAGACTATAGAGGAAGTTAAAACTAAAGATAAGGCCGAAAATAAAGAGAAGCTTAAAATTGAAAAAGAAATTAAAACCAGAGAAACAATTGAAGTTAAAGAGGTTCAGGGTAAAGAAAAAAGAGGGCTCCTTGATAGAATCAGGAGGAAAAAACGACCTGAAGATAAAGCTAGATCCGAAGTTGATGGTAATGCTGAACCCAAACCTTTTATGACTAACAAAGAGAAGCTGCACTGGGGTATCAAAGCTTTCAAAGAACTTAGAAAACCTTTATTTCGCCTGATCTCCGATGTACTCAATGGAATTAAAATTAAACGTCTTGAATCGCGCGTGACTTTTGGGCTTTCCGATCCGGCAGATACAGGTATGCTTTGCGGTTCCATACATGCAATTACCGCTTTGATTTACGGCCGCTGCAAGCATTGCAGTTTTTCAATTAACCCGGTTTTTATGGATCCTATGCTGGATTTAAGGGGCAAGGCAGAAATCCGGGTAAGAATCTACTCTCTGGTCTTCCCGTTCCTCAAATTTATATCTAACGGGAAAACTTTATCTTTTACTTATTTGTTTCTTAAGGAGATAATTCACCGTAAGTGGAAGTCTAACTCCTAAGCTTTATGAATAAGTATGAGGATACAGATGAGTATGATTAGAGTAGTGTCTCCTTCGAGACTGCATCTTACCCTGATTGACCTTAATGCAGAGCTCGGCAGAGTTGATGGAGGGATAGGGATTACTCTGGAATCTCCAGGTATGGAGATTTCAGCAGAAAAAGCAGATAATATTGAAGTTTCTGGAGATTCCCTTCTCGCAGGTAAGATGCGAAAAGCTGCAGAAACTTTACTTCCTTCTGGAAAAGGAATCAGGTTTCATATTATAGACAGCCTCCCCGATCATGTAGGTCTCGGGTCCGGGACCCAGGCTGCATTGTCTGCGGCTGCAGCCGTCAATAAAATTTATGGGCTTGGAAAAAGTGTTCGGGAGCTTGCGGTTGCAGTTGGAAGAGGTGGAACTTCAGGAATAGGAGTTGCTGCTTTTGAAAACGGTGGATTTATTCTGGATGGGGGTCACAAATTTAAGGATAAACGTGCCTTTTCTCCTTCGGCTGCAAGCCATGTGCCGCCTGGCCCTGTCCTTTTCAGAAAGGATTTTCCAAACTGGCCGATTATTGTTGTAATTCCCGATACAAAGGGAGTACATGGAGCAGAAGAGGTTGATATCTTTAAAAAATTCTGCCCAATTCCTCTGGCCGAAGTTCAGGAAATCTGTCATGTAATTCTTATGCAAATGCTGCCTGCCCTGGTTGAAGAAGATATAGAAACTTTTGGCAAGGCTATAAACCATATTCAGCTTACAGGTTTTAAGAGAAGAGAAGTTGAACTTCAAGAGCGTCCTGTTCTGGACATTATGGAATATATGCGGGACAACGGAGCAAGCGGTTCTGGGATAAGTTCTTTTGGTCCGGTAGTTTATGGAATTGTAGGTAGTACCGCAGAAGGAAAAAAATTACAGCAAGAAACCCAGCGCATGCTTGATGAAACCCTCGGGGGTAAAGTCTTGCTCACAAAAGCAAAAAATAAAGGTGCAGATCTTCTTGGAGGGCCTGATTGAAAACCAATACCTGGTTTGGAAGTCTTGAGCTGGGAAAGCAAGGAGAAATTCTTGAAAGCGAACTTTTTCCAAAGAATGTCCGGGGGCTTGCATTTCATTTCCTTGCCCTGAAAAAAAACATGCAAAACTTTCCTCCTGCAGGTTTTGATTTAAAAGCAGCATCTATAAAATCCGGATTTGTAAGCTCTTCTGAGGAATATTATTCTCTTTTACATGAGGTTACTCTGGAAACCGTAAAAATTCAGGTCTCAGAAGCCCTTACCCCTGACCAGCGGGTTATCCAGGCAATAGAGGCTCTTGATGATCTTAATGAAACCTCTAATGCTCTTTCGGAAAGGCTTTTTGAGTGGTATGGGAGTTATTTCCCCGAAAGCGGCTTAAGTGGAGAACCTCTTGCTCTTTTCATCTCAAAATATGGTTCTCGTGAAAATGTTGAATCTGAAAATCCGCTTTATTCGAAAGCCAGGAATTCTATGGGTGCAAAACTCGAAAATGCAGATGAAATTCTTCTAAAAGGTTTCGCAGAAAGCGTTTGCAGTTTGTATACTCAAAAAAGACAAATTGAGGCTTATATTGAAAATAGTATGGAAATAATTGCCCCGAATTTAAACCTTATTGCAGGCTCCATGCTTGGAGCAAGATTAATAAGCCTTTCAGGAAGCCTTGAAAAACTTGCCACTTTTCCTTCAAGTACGATTCAGGTTATAGGAGCAAATAAGGCTCTTTTTAAACATCTTCGAGCCCGTGCACCTTCTCCAAAGCACGGAATCATTTATAGTCATCCTGTGCTAAATACAGCTCCCTGGTGGGTTAGAGGAAAGATTGCAAGAGCTCTTGCAGCAAAGCTTTCACTTGCAGCCCGCATAGACTTCTATTCAGGGAGAAAAGATTCGTCCCTTGCAGAAAAATTTGAAGCAAAAATTCAGCAGATTAAAGCTGCAAACCCAAGGCCTCCTCAAAAAAGACAGGAAAAAGGAACAAAACCCAATAAAAAGAGGAGGAAGTAAATGTCTGAAGCGAGAAAGCTTTCCGATGGGATTTTTGAAGTCATAAAGGACAAAAAACAGCTCGCTACAAAAAACCTTGATCCTGGAAAAGTAGTTTACGGGGAAAAATTAATCCCTGTCGAAGGAATTGAATACAGAACATGGGACCCTCGCCGAAGCAAACTCGGAGCAATGTTTCTCAAGAAATTTGATATCCCTTTAAAGGAAGATTCAAAAGTCCTCTATCTTGGAGCAGCCTCAGGTACAACTGTAAGCCATGTTTCTGATATTGTTTCCGAAGGTGCTGTTTATGCCCTTGAATTTGCCCCAAGAAGCATGAGAGACCTTATAGGTCTTGCATCTAGAAGAAAAAATATTTTTCCCATTTTAGCTGACGCAGGAAAACCTGATAGTTATTCATATATTGTAGAGCCTGTCGATTTAATCTTTCAGGACGTTGCACAGCCCAATCAGGCAGAAATAGCTTCAAGGAATGCTTCCCGTTTTTTAAAATCTGAAGGCTATCTCCTGCTTTCTATAAAAGCTCGCAGCATTGACACAACAGCTAATCCTAAGGAGGTCTTTAAGCAAGAAATAAGAAAACTTGAGCAGGCTTTTGAGTCCAAATTTGAAATTCTTACTGCAAAAGATCTTATGCCTTATCATGAGGATCATCTGGGAGTCCTGGCAAAATTTAAAAAATAAATGATTATTAAAAACAAACAATATCAAAATAAATAAACTTTAGTAAATATAATTGAAAAGATTCAAGCAGGTTCCTGCAGGACTTTTCCTTATACGGACTTTTCTTATTTTCCCTATTTTGTTATTTTTCTTATTTTGTTATTTTTTTTCTTCAACTTCTTTTACATAAGGTTTAATATCCAGTACCGGGGTTCCATCGATAGCGTCAAGTCCTTTTACATAAAGGATATTTTCCTCAACCTTTAAAAGCTCAACAATAGTAAGCCCTATCTTATTAGGCCTATATGGGCTTCTACTTGCAAAAACTCCTGCCATCTCTCCATCGTAACGGCGGTGCTGAATGAGTTCATACCCTTCTGACCGGCTAAAATAAAAGAGTATGTATAATTTTTCAAAATCTTCAATTCGGAAAAGTCCTTTTGCAAGCTCTTTTTTTAAAACAATTTTTGAAACTTTCTGGTAGATTTCTTCGTTATATACCGGTTCTATATAATCATTTTCTACATGTCCTATTGGGAACATCTCAATTATGCCAGGTTTCATATCTTGCTTTTCATTCATTTTTTGCCTCAAAACAGGGAATGCAAACTATTTTCCCATTTTTAATTCTTCCAAGAGGTTCCATAAAACCTTCTCCGCATTTGCTGCAAATCAAGGTGGGGTAGACAATAGCTTTTTCTGGAGGCTCAATTTCAGTTTCTTTAACCCAAAAAAGTTCTTCCTCTGGCATTTCCAGAATCTTCTGGCTTTTTGCTTCATGTGAGTTCTGAAACTCTTCTTTTTCTTCAGGGCTTGCACTGCCTTCTCTTATTTTTGCAAAAAGAGCAGTATGCTTCTCGTCCTGAGGTAGAGCGTCGGGTTTTAAGGAAATTCTTAAGGCTTTTTTGTCGCCTCTTTTGAAGTATGTGTAAACATGTTTTCCATACTCCTTGATGATCAGGTTTCCTTTTCCGCATGTGCACCCGTTAATCGCCTGGATGGCATCTACTGCACAGGACCTGTTTTCTGCTACAGCTACCAGTTCTTCGTCTATGCTCTTATCTTTGAAACGGTTAGCAGCAAGCTCTGCTACTCTATATCCAATTGCAAGTCCCGGACAAGAGTGCCCGTGAAACTCTATAGCATAATTAAAATTATTATTATTGGAATTCAAGCTCTTACCTCCTATCTTCCCCTAATTTCCAGCAGGATTACATTGTTTTATAAATAATTTTTAATTTTTTAAAATACATCTATAAACGAATTTTTATCAATAAATTTTATTGATTAATGTTTTTCAAATAATCTTTATCTTTTGATACTTACTTCTAAACGATACTTATTAATTGAGTACTATTTATAAATATTTTGATTAATTGGTATTAAGAAAGATATTTTTAGTATTAAAAAGAATTAAATTTGAAATATTACAGTACATTTAAAATCCTTATCAAATTAAGTATTTAATTTGTCGGTATATTCTTTGTTTATTCCGTTATACTGAATGGATGAATTCAGAAGGAAGGTTTCTGAGCCTGAAATTTAAATTTAAAATTTTTTGGAAAAGATTTTTAGAAAACTTTTAAAATTAAAAAAATCAAGCTTTAAAATTATTTAATTATATTTTTCTTTAGAAATTAATATCTCGAAAAAAAACCTTATATTATTTGTTTCAAAAATTTCCATATTTGAATTATTTATTCTAAATAAAAAAGTTTAGGTATAATGTTATAATTGGGAGCCTTTGCCACCTCTAATTTGGCTCCCAATTGCGTGATTCAACCCCTACGACTAAGAGAAAAACCCCTTAACTCTTAATCGTCGACTCCCTGTTTATGTTATAGATGTATATAACCTATACGATTTCAAAATTTGTCTCTCGTTAAATTATTTAATTACCCCAAAATCCGGTTTTTGAGTCCTGAATATTTTCCGCTTTAAATTAATTTACTTTTGGTAAATATCTACAAAGTAAAATTCTAATTAAAGTATATCTTCATTTTTTTAATTTTAAAGTAAATTTGCAATTTATATTCTCACTGTAATATTAATATTTTTAAAAAGATATCTGCAGAAATCCGGAAGATATTTATTAAGTGTCAGCCTTTATATATTTAAGACATGAATAGTCCACTCCTCGAGCTGATCTTCCTCTCCGAGAAAAGAAAAGATCTTCTTTTGTTTCTTAAAGAAGGCCCAAAATCCATTGAGGAGATTAAAAATTCTTTAGATGTAGGATTAGTTGCAATTCTTCCCCAGCTAAAAAAATTAAGGGAAAACTACCTGGTCTTAAAAGATAAAGATATCTACAGTTTATCTCCTCTAGGGATAGCTGTAGCCAGCAGAATGCAGGCTATGGTAGATCTCCTAAACGTTTTTGGAAACAAATATGAATACTGGGCAACCCATGATGTGAACTGCATCCCGACTCCCTTAAGAAATCGGATTGGAGAACTTTCTAAATGCACTTTTTCCGAACCTCCTGACAAGACCCGCCTTTTTGAACCTCACAGGGAATTTGTAGAAAACCTTTCAAAATCAAGAAGGATAAGAGGAACTGCATCTATTTTTCACCCTCTTTACCCATCACTTTTTCTAATGTTTGTGAAAAACGGAATGGAAGTCTCAATTGTTGTAACTCGTCCTGTCTATGAAAGAACAAAAACCGAATACTATGCAGAATTAAACGAATTTTTAAAATTTGAAAAAGCGAGTTTCTATGTATGCAGAGAAAAATTAGAACTTGCTCATGTAATTACTGACGTATTTCTTTCATTGACACTGCCCTTTTCTGACGGAACGTATGATCATAAAGAAGATGTGCTCTGTTTTGACCCTGCAGGAATGAAATGGGGAGAAGACCTTTTTGAATACTATAAAAACGTCTCTGATAAAATAATCGAAATTTGAATTTTATATTTAAATTTTATTTGAATTCGATTTGAAGTTTACATTTTAATTTTGAGTTGAATTTTAGATTATATAGATTTTAGATATATAGTTTGAACAAACCTTATCTCTGAATTTCCTCTACTCAAATAGAACGGCAGAAAATGGCCCTGAAAGATATCTATAAATTAAACCCCTCCTATCCTTTTATTATGCAAAATGTTCAGGAAACCGCAGAAAAAATCCGGACAATGGAAATTCGGGGAGCAGGAAGAATTGCAAAAGCCGCTGCTGAAGCTATCAGAGATTATGCAGCCAGCCTGCAAGTAAGTTCAATGGGGGAATTCAGTTCCAGGATTCAGGAAGTCTCAAATTTTCTTATAAGCACACGCCCTACAGCAGTTTCTCTTCCAAACGCTGTAAAACTTTCCTCCAAATACACCTCCGAAAATGTAGAAGATGCAAGGCAGGAAATAATTCGAAATGCCAATCTCTTCATTGAACAAGCCGATAAAGCCCTTGGAAAAATAGGAAAAATAGGCTCAAGAAGAATTCAGGATGGGGACGTAATTATGACTCACTGCAATTCCCATGCAGCTCTCTCCATAATTACTGCAGCCTTTCAGGACGGAAAAAAGATTTCAGTAGTTGCAACCGAAAGCCGGCCCAGACGCCAGGGTCTGTTAACAATCCGCCACCTGAACAATTATGGAATTCCAACAACTCTTATAGTGGACTCAGCAGTGCGCTATTATATGAAAGAAGTCGATAAAGTAATAGTTGGAGCTGATGCTATTGCAGCTAACGGAGCCCTTGTTAATAAAATCGGGACCTCCCAGCTAGCTCTTGCTGCTCATGAAGCCAGAAAAAGTTTTATGGTAGCTGCCGAAACTTTCAAGTTCAGCCCGAGCACAATCGTCGGAAATCCCATCGAAATCGAAGAAAGAAGTCCTGATGAAATAGTTGATCCTACTGCTATCTCAGATCTCCCTCACGTTCAGGTAAGAAATCCTGCCTTTGACTTTACACCTGCCGAATATATCGACATGATTGTGACTGATGTCGGAATAATTCCGCCCGCTATGGCATATACAGTTATAAAAGAGCACCTGGGTTGGGAGCTTGGAGATATTTGAGGAGATTTAGTAATGTATAAGAAGAGTGGATCTTTAATAACATATCTTGCTGTTTAAGTGTGTTGCGCAGTAAGATTTTGATTCACTCACTACGTATTATTTCTAATAAATCTTTTTTGATATTAAACCATTCCTGGTTTAAATTTATTGATAATACCCTGATTCTATGATTTTCATAGCGGTAAGAAAAACTGAAATTGTCTCCAATAGCAGGATATAACAAAACCCCTTTACAAGTTTTTGTTATTTCTAAATCTGACTCCTGATTTTTCAAGTATGAAAATAGCTGATATAAATGATTTGAATTAATTTTATTCTGTGACTGCGAATATCTAGCCTTAAATGCCTCTTTATAAAACTTTGTATCAATTATTATTTTGCGTGAAGAAGAGATAAGTGATACATCAGTCGGCATCATAGGCAACATTTGCAGATCTCTTTCTCTTTCAGGTACGAGTTTCCATTTTATATTTTCTCTCTTTACTACAAATTCTGATTGCTCAATTTTGTAAAAGTTTCTTACAAAAGATTCAAACAATCTTGCCATCGCCTTATCTTCTCGAAGAAAATCTTTGAACTTA
Source organism: Methanosarcina sp. (assembly GCA_049706495.1). Lineage (GTDB taxonomy): Archaea > Halobacteriota > Methanosarcinia > Methanosarcinales > Methanosarcinaceae > Methanosarcina. Next base: position 49,038 of record JBNAKO010000031.1, read on the forward strand.
TATTTTCCCGATGACTCATCAATAAGCAAATTTTCATTTATTACTTGACATACCTTTAAAATAAAGTCGTAGTTGTAATTGTTTCTATGCAATCGAATTTGTTTAAAATGTGAGTTTCGGATTTGAATTTCTGAAATTGGAGGCATTTTTATAAAAAGCCGGTGTAATTCATCTTTTAGCTCACTATCAAGGTTTTTTGCCCTTAAGAGTTTATAAATAGTCGTTTTTAAAATCTGGTTATGTAGAATATCATAATTGAATTCATCATATCGGCAAATTGTTTTATTCGAAGGAAGAGTATTTTGTTTAACCGACGCAGAAAGATTTAGCTTTCCTTTTATTCCGTTTACGACGTATTCATTTTCGATATAATAGCGGTCTAATCCTCGCTTTAATAAACGTGCTGTGCAATTTATCAGGATTTTAGCAAATAGATCAATAAGCTCAGTAGTACTGATAGCTTTAACGTCAACAATGTTGCTTTCGTCAAGCTTGTCCCAAGCATAGCACAGAAGAT
>JBNAKO010000032.1:0-2976 GCA_049706495.1 Methanosarcina sp.
CCAATATCACGGTCTTCAGGCAGCTTCAAAAGGGTTGAAAACCGAGATTCTTCAGGTAGGTACATCACACCCTTTGCTTGATAACGTTCCTTACCTATCTTCTTTCGACCTGTACCTTCCCCTTCAAGATCTTTTTGCAGAACAGAGAATTTGTGGTCAGCGTACCTTAAAAATAAAAGACCAAGTACAGGAACAGAATATTCGGATGATTTCAGTTTGGAGTTAGCTCTTAACTCATCTGCTGCACTCCATAATCTTTTTTCCATGTCACCGTTATTATTTGCTATATTAATCCCTCAAAGTATAACAAAATGTTTTATTAGTTATTATATAAGTATAAAAGTACTTTGAAATTGGCGTATAATTAAGTCAACAGATTTGAATCTTACTTTCTGGAAACTAGAATTTTGAAAGAATATAGATGTCACTCTAGCTGTCTAATCTACTATAGAGAGAATCTAAAATCTTTCCCATGCTCGGAGGAAAAATCAGACAATTTCTTTCTGTTCTTAGTCCTTTTAATAAGAGGATTTTATAAAAACATAAAAAGATTAAAAAACTTTGTTCTTGAATATTCATTAAGAGAATTTATTAAATATTTTAGTATTAATTTAGTATTAATTTACATTACAGCATCAATTATTATATGGTGATTTATTTAAATTTGAATTATATTGCAGATGTTTAGTGATTGATATTATCCTTAAATATTCGAAACCCATCTTCTTTTTTTCCAACATTTTTTTCATTGCTTCTATCAACGTCCTGTACAAACACATAAATGAAAATAAAAGCTGCTTTAGAAGAAATGCTGAAAAATATTACATTGCTCTCTATCTTAATTTGTATTGTCCTGATAGACTGTCTTCCTCAAGTTTAACAAACAGTACACAATAATTTAAATAGTTTACATCAGTTTTAATTATTAAAAAGATTCGTAGAAAAATTCATAATGTAAAAATCAAACCAAACAGACTGCTTATTCTGTATTTTTATTACTTTTTTTTATGCAGTCACAAATTAATCTATACCGTAGATCCAAATCAAAATTATATTTAGACTCTTTTCAAGGGGGACATGTAGTGATTAAAACAAAAAATAAAGCTCCTTTAACGCTTTTAATTTTTTTAATTCTTGCTGTATCAGCAACAGTTGCAATGGCTGGAACAGAAACTCAGCTCACGCATGACGAGCGCCTGACATTCAGAACAGCGTTTGATGGCAATTATGCTTTTTGGACAGAAGGCACAGGAAATGGAGTTCATGCATATAACCTGAATACTGGAAACCGAATAGATATTAATGGCTATTATGCAGGTGAGCAATTAAATGCCTATGGAAGCAAGGTTGTGTGGACCGGGGATGATGGGGGTGCTGTTTATATGCACGACTTTTCCACCGGTAACGAAATTCAGCTATCATCGGCAGGGAGAGATCCTGACATTTATGGAAATTACGTAGTATATACTAACAGCTATTACATTGGTCAGGATCCCCAGAATGATGGGATCTATCTTTACGATCTAAACACTCATAAAGAAACTAAAATTGCCTCTGTTTACAGCTCTCCTGCTATATACGGTCAGAAAGTTGTCTGGTTCCAGGCTAACAGTAACAATGGTTATGATATTAAAAAATATGATATCTCTACTCAACAAACAGGCACAATAACAACTACAAATAGTGCAATCTCCGAATCCGAACTTGATATCTATGGAAATATCATAGTGTGGGGAGGCTCAGGCAACATATATATGCATGACACTGCTTCAAACAAAACAACTCCGGTTAATGTGAGTGGAAATGCATATCAGCCTGCAATCTACAATAATTTGATAGTATATACAGTAGGTGATCCTTACAGTGGGGGGAATAAAGACATCTACATATATGAAATATCTACTGCAAGGACAACCCGCATAACTACCAGTTCCCTTGCATTTGCTCCTTCTGTCTATGGCGATAAAATCATATATGCAGATTGTCGCAGTTATCCGGAAACTGAGGAAATCAGGGATATTTACCTGTATGATCTTTCAAATTCCGCGAACAATATGGTTGCAGATTTCACAGTTAATACTAACTCTGAAGCCCTGCCTTTAAATGTCTCTTTTATTGATAAAAGTTCAGGGAAACCTAACTCATGGTTCTGGGACTTTGGAGATGGAACCGCTTCGACCGAGCAAAATCCAGCACATACTTTTTCATCAGCAGGAGACTATATCGTTTGTCTAACAGTAAGTAATCTCTATGGTATAGATTCACAGCTAGCTACAATAAATATCTCTGAAAAAGGTGTGTCACTAGATCTCGCAGCAAACTTCAGTACAAATATAACCGAAAGTTATGATCCATTGATTGAACAGTTTACGAATAATAGTACATCAGAGTGTTACAACTGTATGCCATCCACTCAACAAGTAATAACTGAATCTGAGAATGGAAAGACAATAAATCTCAAAAAAGGAGAGAATTTCATTCTTAAACTTAGAGGAAACCCGTCAACAGGTTACTCCTGGCAACTCAAATTGAGCAGAGGGCTCAAAATTCTCAATGAAGAATATATTCAAGATCCGGCTCCTGAGAGAATGGTTGGTGTTCCTGGCACTCATTTCTGGATAATTGAATATGTGGGCCCGGGTTTCGAACAGATAAGTGGCATATACAAACAGCCCTGGATGAGTACAACAGGGGATGAGAAAAAATTTAAACTTAACATTAATGGAAACCCCTCTCAAGGAAGCAGTGGAGGGAAAGGGGGAGGTACAGAAGGATCTACTGAACCTGCAAATAATATTGCAAAAAAGGAGAGTTCCCAGGCTTACATTTCAAGTGGAAATCCTGTAAAGTTTGACTTCCCACAGAAAGCTACTCCTGTCGTATATGTTAGTTTTGATTCAAAAAAGACGGTTGGAAAGACTACTACCTTAGTAGAAGTCTTGAAGGCAAAATCCAGTTCTATTTCAGAACTGCCCG
>JBNAKO010000033.1:0-44533 GCA_049706495.1 Methanosarcina sp.
AAAAACAATCGGGAGATTCCGGATTGCTCTATATCCCGATTTCCAACTTGCACCCACGAGGTTTCGCCGTTTCATCCATTTCCCTCTGGGACCTCAGCTTTCGCATCATCGCATTTTCAGGGGATGGTTCTCGTTTCTGTGCCAGAGCCCGGGTTCTCACCCGACATCCTTTACAGATGTTCGTGTATCCGGAGCGGTGGGGAGACTTTCCTCAGACCTGAAGGCCCGTGAGCCGTCCAGCCTCTCTCGCATTTTTTAAATGGTCGTATATATTTTTTAGTTATATATATCTTTTTGGGGAAACCAATTTTTAAAGTCTGGGATCAGAAGATAAAAAAGTTCTTTTCATATCTTTATTTTTCATCCAGGCATAATTAAGAAGTACAGGGCTTCCTTATTTCGTATATAAATTTTGTGTGTTTGGATTGCGTCCAAATATTAATATATAAGCATTATAATTCGTAAGTTATAGATAGCGTTAAGAGTGCGCTTATCAGGTTTAGAATTGTTGAAAAAAGACCATTGATATTAATATTTAATATCATTTTAATACCTGGCAAAAATTCCCATTTTTTGTCGGTTTTCAGGCTTATTTTTAGAGGTAAAACATGAGTGATTGTTTATTCGATTTACATATTGACTATGTAAATTTTAAGAATCCTATTGCATTAGCTCCCATGGCAGGAATTGCCGATAGTGCATTTGCCAATCAGTATGCAGGTAATGCCGGGCTAGTAGTACTTGGAGCTTTTAGTCTTGATGAGGCTTCGATTGCTGTTGCATCCAAACTTGTTGCCAGAGGTAGAAAAGAGTTCATTTCCGATGAACCTCTTGAACTTATAAAAAAGGAGATCCGAGCAGTAAAACCCGGAATTGCTGTTGCTGTAAATGTCAGAAGCGCCGTGCTTGAACCTCTCATTGAGGCTGCAAAGGTTGTAAAAGCAGAAGGGGCTATTCTTGAATTAAATGCTCACTGCAGGCAGCCCGAAATGCTGGAGGCAGGCATAGGAGAAGCTCTTCTAAATGACCTTTCCCGGCTTTCAGCCTGGATTAAAGCAATAAAAGAAACCGGGGTTGTTCTTTCAGTAAAAGTCCGGGCAAACGTTGTTGAGGATATCGAACTTGCTCGGATTATTGATAAGTCCGGGGCAGACATAATACATGTCGATGCTATGCAGGAAGGTTATGGGCCTGACCTTGATGCAATACTTGATTACAGGGACGCAACAAGGCTTTTCTTAATTGGTAACAATTCTATCCGGGATTTTGAGGCTGCAAAAGATATGTTTTCCCGCGGAGCCGATATGGTCTCTGTTGCCAGAGGAGTTATGGAAAGCCCCGAGCTTATAAATGAGCTTGTGGATAATGTCACTGCTTACCAGAAACTTATAGGCTGGTACAACGCTCCCAAACATGTCTGCAGCGATGGGGATTTCAGAGCCCTGGCTTTTTGCTGCCTGCCTGTTAAGCCCTGTCCTGTGCATGAAAAATTCCGGAAACTTGGGTATACTGCAGAAGAATTTGCTAAAACCAAATTTGATTTTGCTAAAGGCACAATGCTTGAATACGGAGCAGACACCTGTTTTGGAAGTCTGGTCTGGTGCTGTAAAATCTCCAAACCCTGCTGGATAAGGGACGGAGTTTTAAACACAATTGGCCTTTCTGATGCAGAGTATATGAAGCTTAAAAAACAACTGGCAGAATACGTTATGGACCGTGCCAAAGTTCCTGTAAATGAATCCTGAGAACACAAATTACTCATGCTGCCCTCTTGAAGGAGCAACAAACCTGCAAATCTCAAGCCATATTGCTCGCTGTGCCCAGCTTGCCATGCTGCTTGAAGTTTCCGCTTCTCCAAAACCGGGCAATGTAGATCGGGAACACAATTATCCAGACACCTGTTTTGAACATTTTGTGGCATCGTCAGTAAGCGCATATCCGGTTTTTGAACTCGCTGCAAGAAGCAGAAAAGAAATTGGAACACTTATTAAAAATGTGGTTTTAGAAAGCTCAACCTGGCAATGTGGGGGAAATACTCACTTTGGAGCCTTCCTCCTGCTAATTCCGCTAATTATGGCTGCAGGAGAGTTTTTTGATTCGCGCAGAAAGACCGATTTTAAAGTTTCCCAAGAGGATTTTAAAGCCCTTGCTGCCCTTGCCCATGAATTTGTTAGAGCAACAGACTCTGCAGACGCTGTAGAATTTTACAGGGCTTTTGGGTCCGCGGGTGTAAGGGTTAATGAGGTAGAGGAATTTAGCCTTTCAGACCCGGAATCAGCATCTGAACTCCGGGAAAAGGGAATTACGCTTTACAAGCTTATGGAAATTTCCGAGAGCTACGACCTCATTGCAAATGAGTGGGTATCAGGTTTCAAAAGATGCCTCGAAGGAGCAAGAATTATAACCGAATTTATGGAAAACGTAAACTCTGAAAAGGAGAACTCAATCAGAAATTGCTCAGGGACAGGGATTAACGAAGCCGTAGTGTATGCTTTTCTTAAATTGCTCTCAAAAAACAGGGATACTTTTATCCAGACAAAGTATGATCAAGAGACAGCAGATTATGTTTCTAAAAAAGCAGCCCTGATTCTTTCCAATTGGGAAGAAAATTCATTTAAGGAAAAATCTTCGCATATATCTGCAGATTCTCCCTTCAGAGATTTTGCTCTTTTGCTTCCCGCAATAAAGGAATTTGATAATGAACTTCTTGAAAAGAGGATTAATCCAGGCTCTACAGCAGATATTATTATTGCCAGCCTTTTTCTTTCGCTTCTTGGAGGGCTGCGTTTTTGACCGGATCTTACCCTGAACCCAAAGGAAATAAGAATTCATTTCCTCACATTAATCTTTCTGACCTTTCTTCTTTTGGAATTCGCGAGGGAATCTCTGAAACTATTGTCACTACAGGTCTGAAATCTCCCAATGCTGCCCCTATAGGAATAATTGTAAAAAATGGAAAGCCGTTTGTCAGGCTTTTTAAAGGCACCCATACCTGGGAAAATGTCCTGAATGAAAAATACCTTGCAGTAAACATAATCTATGATCCCTTGCTTTTCGTGCGCTCAACTTTTTTTGACCTGGAACCTTCCGAGTTTAATTATGAGCCTGTTAATACACTTGATTTCCCGGTTCTTAAAGAAGCTGTAGCCTGGATTCTCTTTGAGTGCGTAAATATTAAAAACACAGACCAGGCCCTTGTGACTGATCTTAATCCTATAAAGGCAAAGTATAATAAAGAAAATATGAAAAATCTGCCAGTGCCAAATAGAGGGTTTAATGCTGTCCTTGAAGCTGCTGTGCACGCAACGCGTTATCAGCTTACTGGAGAAGAAAAATATCTGGGTCTGATTCGACATTATGAAACTCTTGCTTCTAAATGTGGGGGAGATCCTGAGAAGAAAGCCATGAAACTGCTTTACGAGGTTTTAGGGCTTTAATTTTTTCCAGTTTTTTAGGACTATTTTACTATTAATTCGGTATATCTTTTATACAATGCTTTTTTTTCTCAATTTCCTTCTCAATCCTTACTGGTTCGGGCTTTTTTAGAAAATTATATTATCTCCTTCTGGCATGAGTTGTTTTCATGAGCTTTCAAAGAATTGCATGGGGAATTACAGGCGCCGGACACTTTCTGGACCGAAGTTATCAGGTTTTTAAACAAGTAAAGTTAAAAGACCCCACCATTTCTGTGAATACATTCGTTTCAAGAGCAGCAGAAGAAGTGCTGCGCATGTATGGGCTTGAACAGAAACTCATTAAAATCTCAGGAGGAGACTATCTCGAAGAAATTTTTCGGGAGAGCGAACAGGGCTCAAGCTCTCCAAAGGTTGGGCGTTTCCTCCTTGATAGATATGATGCCCTTTTTGTTTCTCCAGCAACCTCAAATACAGTCTCAAAAATTGCTTATGGCATTGCAGATTCTCTTGTTACCAATGCTGTTGCTCAGGCTGTGAAAGGAAGAGTTCCTGTTTATGTTGTGCCTGTAGATATAGAAGGCTCTATTGTTTCAGAAATGCCGTATAATATTGACCGGAAGCAGTGTAAGCATTGTGAAACCTGTCCGCCACGAGAAAATTGTCCTCAGGAAGCAATTACTGGAAAAAACGGGGCTACAGACCAGATTGACCTTTTAAAATGTAAAGGCTGCGGAATCTGCAAGGAACTTTGTACTTATAATGCTATTAAAGGCGGCCCTGTAGAAGTTCTGGTCCGAGATGTGGATATGCGCAATGTAGAGACCGTAAAAAATCTGCAGGGGATTACTGTACTGGAGAGTCCAGAAAAAATCCTTGACTTTTTTTCTGTCTAAAATGGATTTTAAACCTTATAAATTATTTAAATTCTTTATAGAATTTAAATATGGGATTTAATATATCAGGGATTCGACAACTTTAGGACTTACGTATATGGATTATCACATAGAGTATGAAGCAAGCTACTTTACTGACTACTTTAAATGTACGACTTAAATTTACATTTTGGACAGTTAAGTTCTTAATGCTATTAATTTTGCAGTTAAATCCCCCTAAAAAATATCAAAATTTATGATAATTTAGAAATCCGGTTTAATATTCATTTCTGCTTTATCTGTTTTCCAGATCCTTCTTCTTTTTTGCAATAATAAGTTGCGAAGAAAACTCTTCAGGAAAAATAATTACATTTTCTTCTTTAAATCCGGAAGCTTCAAGAGCTCTTTTAATTTCTGCTCTGTCCATCATATACATATTGCGTCCTGCCATCTTTTTATACAGGTCATGGAGAAGGGAGAGCAAGGGGCCGGTTCTATCTGTTTCAATATGAAAGGCCTGAATAATGAAAAGTCCTTCAGGTTTCAGAGCCTTTCCCACATTTCGAAAAAATTCCCTCGCCTGGTCAAGGTTGCCTTCAAAAGACAGGATCTCAAGGGCAATATCGTATCCAGTCCCTAAGTCATCTGTGATATAGTTCCCTGCCATTACTTTTATGTGGTTCTCCATCCCATATTTATTAATAAATTCGCTGGAAAGATCAATTATTTCGGGGCGGTCAAATATAACCACTTCTAAGTCCTGATTTTCCTGGGCAAGCCCTATTCCGAAGAGCCCGTGTCCTCCTCCAAGATCTATCAGGCGCTTCGATGCCTGAAACTCAGGAAGCTCGATAATAATTTTTAGGATTTTTTGCAGTCGCCCAAGCAGGGAATTTCTTGCAATTAATTCAATGGATTCCCGATCGTAAAAATACTGATAATCCGGTTTTTCCTTCTCAACAGGACCATGTTTCAGGATTTCTTTCAAATTCAACCAGTTAAGCTTCTCTTCTTTTGATAGAAGCAATTGCTTTGAAAAATGAGGTTCTCCCGCAGCAAGGAAAGGGTAAAGGTCTGCCTGTGTTACATAAGTTCCTTCTTTTTTAGTAAGAAGATCGAGAGCAACAAGCACATCAAGAAATCTGCCGGTAAGCCCTGCATCTGCGCCCAATTCTCGGGAAATGGCTTCTAGAGTTTTTGGGGTATTAAGTTTTGCAAAAATATCAAGCTCAAGGGCTGTCTGAAAAACCTGTCCTTTTTTAAAATTTGCTGTAAGGTCTCTGAGAAAGAAACTTTTGTCTTCCAGAAGAGGTTTTGTATCTGCTAATTTTTCCATGATAAACCTTCTTTCCATATTTCAAATTTTTTGAGTTAGGTTTTCGCCTTTATTACATTCTTCATACTTTTTTTGGCATGAAAAGCTACCAAATGCTTTCATTTTTTGAGCTTATTTTCGAAGAATTTATGTTATGTTTATATTTTTTACTGTATCTCCTCACAGTAATAACCGCATTAAAATGACTGCATTAAATATCGTTAATTCCCAGGTGTCCATTTTTTAAAATTCCCAGGCTGTCGGACATGAAGCGAACTACAGCTTCATCATGGGAAATAAGTAGATAACCTATTTTCTGTTCGGTTTGCACCTTTTTTAAAAGGTGCAGAATCTGGGCCTGAACTGACACATCCAGAGCAGAAGTCGGCTCATCAAGTACGATATATTCTGGTCTGAGTAATAGAATTCTGCCAAGGGCAAGCCGTTGCAACTGACCGCCAGAAAGCTGGGAAGGGTAACGTAAGAGTAGCTCTTCTGAGAGACCTACAGTCTCGAGTATTTCCTTAGTTCTCAGGGGGTGCTCGGTTTCTGGAGTTTTGAGCAGGTTCAGGATCTCAAAAATCGAATTCCCAATTTTTTTTCTCGGGTTAAAGGCTTCAGTCGGATCCTGAAACATTATCTGGACATTACGCCTGAAAGTCGCATACTCAGCCTTTTTCATCCCGGCCAGAACTTTTCCGTTGAAATAGATAGCTCCTTTCGTAGGTTTTTCAAGGCCGGAGATAATTCTTCCAAGGGTGCTTTTTCCCTCTCCAGAGGGTCCCATAAGCCCAAAGGTTTTTCCCGGTTTTAGCTCAAAAGAAACATCCCTAAAAACGGATTTTTCTTTCCAGAGCCCGGTTCTATAGGCTCTGGTAAGGTTTTCAGCTATTAAGCCCACAAAAAACACCTTACAGCCCTTTTATTTTTCTCTTTAAGTTCTGGATGTTCCTGTAAGCACCTTTTTTCTTTAAAAGGACACCTCGGATGGAACCTGCAGCCTTCTGGCAAGCTGCTGAGAGGAGGAGATAAACCCGGAATAGGGATAAAACCATTCTCGGGAAGGCTTTTTAGTAGGCCAAGTGCGTATGGGTGAAATGGTTTCTCAAAAAATTGCTCAATCCCGGCAAGTTCAACAATTTCTCCAGCATACATTACAGCAATCCTGTCTGCAAGCCTGCGCACAAAGCCAAGGTCATGGCTTATCAGGAGCAAGGAAGTCCCGTTCTTTTCTTTAAGCCCTTTGAGTTCTTTTTCCAATGCGGTAACTCTACTCCTGTCAAGGCCTTTACTGGGTTCGTCTGCTATAAGAAGCCCCGGATCAAGCATATTTGAGGCGGCTATTAAAAAACGCTGGTTCATCCCGCCTGAGCACCACGAAGGGTAATATCCTATCCATTCATAGGGGTTTGAAAAACCCACTGTTTCAAGAGCTGCTAAAACTTTTGAACGGGTTTTGTCTTCTTTCTCTTTAGTCTTCCTTTTAGTTTCCTTTCCATGGATCCTAATAGGTTCTGCAAGCTGGTGCCCTATGGAATACACTGGATTTAAAGCAAGGGAAGGGTTCTGGAAAACAATGGAGATTTCTTTCCCTCTAAGTTCGCACATATCTTTTTCGCTCAATTTGAGAAGGTTTTTGCCTTTGAATTCTATCGACCCTGTGACTCTGGATTCCTGGGGAAGTAAACGCATAATTGCATGTGCAACAACAGATTTTCCGCATCCTGTTTCCCCTACAAGAGCAAGGGCTTCTTTTTCCTCGATAAAAAGAGAAAGCTCAGAAACTGCGGTTATAGTTTCTGTCTCACTTCCCTGAAAAGAAACATTGAGTTTATTTACTGCCAGCAGAATATTTATTCGGCATCCACTCCTTGTTTTTCATTTTCTTTTTCTCTCTCTTCAAACCCGAACCCAATTAGTGCAATAGCGATTACACAGAGTGTAATACATATGCCTGGAGGCAGGTACCACCACCACATATTCCTTATAAACCCACCCCTGGAAAAAGCAAAAGAAAGCATTGTACCCCAGCTTTTCATACTTGTATCCCCTATACCCAGAAAAGAAAGCGAGGCTTCGGAAATCATTGCTAAAGCGGTTGCCAGCATGAATTTGGGCAGCAAAACATAGGTGAGGTTTGGGAAGATTTCTGACCGCATGATATGGACTGAGGAGAAGCCCATGCATCGGGCACTTTTGACATAACCTGCTTCCCTTATTTGCATGGTTTTTGAGCGAACAACCCTGGCAATAGACTCCCAGGAAAGAAGGCCCAGCACAAGAATCAGGATCCAGATGCTCGGGCGAAGAAATGCCCCCAGGATTATGATCAGGGGGATTTTCGGAATGAGCAGTACAACATCCGTAAAACCCATAAGTAATTCATCCAGCGTCCCCCTGAAGTAGCCTGAAAAAAGCCCTATAGTAAGGCCTATGAAAGTTGAAATGCAGGCGGAAGCAAAGCCAACCATCATCGAGATTCTGGCCCCGTAAATCAGTTCCGAGACTATATCGTTTCCAATATCATTTGTCCCGAGAGGGTGGTGAATAGACGGGGCTTCATATGAGGCGAAGCGCGCAGTAGGGGAATATGGGGCAAAAAGAGATGGAAAGAGGGCAAGGATCAGGAAAAAGGTAAAAAGAAGATGTCCTCCTCTATTAAATCTTGTAATGGTTTTTTTATATTTCTGGATTTCAAGAGTTAAATTACGGGTTAGATAGGCTTTACGATGTCCGGTTTTTTCCCGGATGTATGTTTCTTTCTGCATCAGGCTGGCCTCCTTACCCTTGGGTCCACAATTGTATACAGAAGATCTGCTAACAAGTTTGCAAGGAGAACTGTCAGGGTTATTACAAGAAAAGAACCCTGGAGTACAGGATAATCTTTTCTTATTATTGCATCATAAATGAGAGTTCCCATGCCGTTTAAGGAAAAGATAATCTCGATAAAAAGGGCTCCGCTGAAGATAAATCCAAAATCAAGAGCCAGTAGAGTAATAATAGGAAGGGAAGCATTCTTTATGACGTGCCTGAAAAGAATAGCTGTATCGTAAAGGCCCTTTGCCCGTGCATAAAGAGCGTAAAGCTGACCTTTTTCCTGTATGACACTTCCTTGCATTATAATATAATTTCTGGAAGCAGAAAAAAGGGCCATCACAGTCACCGGTAAAAACATATGGTGTATAACACTTCCAGGGGTCGGAATATCATAAAAACCCTTAAAAGGGAAAAGTCCTAGCTTGAAGGCAAAGAACTCCAGAAAAAGAAGAGCAAGAAAGTACGGAGGTGTGCAGGCAAGCACAATAAACCCTCCGCATATCAGGCGGTTTGCCTTTTTTTCCGGTTTCCAGCCCGCATATGCCCCAAGCAGGATCCCCAGGCTTGCGCCCAGAATTACGGAAACCCCCACAAAGAGGAGGGTCCAGCCAATTCTCTCTCTCAAAACCTCAGTCACGGGGCTGTGAAGATGATATGAGTAACCCAGGTCAAACCGGAGGAGGCCTCCTATGTAAGCTGTAAGCTGCTCGTAAAGCGGCCTGTTCAGCCCCATCTCGGCCCTCAGTTCCTCCATTACAGCCTCAGAAACATAGACGTCTTCTCCTATAAGGTTCTTTACAGGGTCTCCTGGCATGAGTCTTGGGAGCGCAAAGTTGAGGGCAATTATGAGGAGAAAGGAGACTACATACCTGAGCGTTTTTTTAACTATTTCACTCATCGAACCACTTATTGTTTTCAAGGAATTGTCTTCAAGGCTACCCCTGCTTCACGCTTCATGCATTCATACCTCATGCAAATCGAGGAAAGTCTCCAGAGTATAAATTCCTTCCATATCGTTGTAATGCCAGCCTTCGAACCTTTTATTATAGGGGGTTACAACCTTTTTCCAGTAAATCGGAATTACTGGCAGTTGTTCCGCATAATAGTCCTGCACAGAGTAAGAACAGGTACGCAGGGTTTCTGGGTCTGTAGTATTCAGGATCTGGTCACAGAGTCCGGTAAATGTCTGATCTTCGATATAGCCGTAGCGTCTGGAATCAAAATACCCGGTACCAAGTCCAGAATGCATGAGCATTCCCCAGGGTGTAGTCCTTGAGAAGACAAGCTCGTACTTTGAATTATCCTTTCGATCCCCATAGGTGTTTTTATCAACGTTTTCAATTTCAGTGCCTATTCCTACTTCTCTGAAATACTCCTGCAAAAGTTCGGCATCTCTTTCGTAGTCCTGGTAGATCATGAGTTTCAGGAGGATATCTTCTCCATTTTTATCTTCTACAATCCCGTTTCCGTTGGCGTCCTCATATCCTGCTTTTTTCAGGATCTCTCTGGTTTTTTCCGGGTTATAAGTACATTTTTCAGTAGGTTTGTAGTATTCCATACCCGGAGGAACCAGCCCCCTGTTAGAGACATTTCCGTAGCCCAAGGTATCGAGCTGCATGAGTTCTTCATAATTGATGGCATAGACCAAGGCTTCCCTGAACTGCAGGTCTGAGCGGGGAGGCTCATTTAAAGTAATTCCAAGATAACAGATCCCTGTGCTGTTCTTTTCAACAAAATTAAAGTTTCCTGTTTTTTCCAGGCGCTCGATATTTGCATATGGATAGGAAGAAGCATATTTGTAGTAAGTATCAGCTTTTCCATTCTCAAGGGCAAGGCAGGCAGCATCTTCACTTGTGTACCAGTCCACCTCTATTTTATCAAAGGTACAGGGTTTACCTTTCCAGTAAGGATTTTTCTGGAAGGTAAGTCGGGCTGCGTTCAGGTCTACGGATTCCATATAATAGGGCCCACACCCCACATACGGACCTTTATTTATGTATTCTACAGGTTTTTCTATCGACTTCCAAACATGAGCTGGAAAGATGTTATAGGTCATAAATTCCAGGTTAATACGGGTATAAGGCTGTTTAAATTTGAAGGTTACAGAATTGTTGGTTTCCGAAACAGAGGAACTCTCCAGGGTTTCGTTAATCCAGTGGCAGGCGGGGTGATTTTCTCCATAGTAGATAATGCTGAACCTCACATCTTCAGGAGTCACTTTTACCCCATCGCTCCAATAAAGTTCGTCCTTAAGGTAGAATGTCCATTCCCTATTGTCTTTTGAAATTTCATAATGATCAGCCAGCCTGCCGATGATCTTGCCGTCTTCTGACATCTGCATAAGGGGAAGATTGGAGATATGGGCGAAGATACCAAGATTGTAATCGCCTAGAAGGGACTCGGATTTTATAATATCAGGAGTTGCAATCTTCAGAACTTTTTCAGGTACAGTTGATGATTTAGGATCTATTTCTGCGCCCTTAGTTTCAATTCCTGAAACCTCTTCACTTCCCGAAAGCGACATCGCCAGGAAAATTCCGGCTAAAAATAATAATGAGAGGGCTGTAGTAAGAAACAGTTTGCTCTTTTTCCACTTCATACGTTGTTCCCTCCTCAAGCAGCGCTTTTCCTTATACTCAGGAAGTTGTCCAGGTTATAGATCCCGTATAGGGGATCTGTATACCAGCCTTCAAACTGCTTGTTGAAGGGAGTGACCATGTTATCCCAGTAGAGAGGGATTGCAGGCAGGTTTCCTGCATAATAATCCTGTAAGTCGTACGCATATCCTTGAAGCTCTTGAGGATCTTTGGTTGCCAGGATATCATCGCAGAGTTGCAAGAACTCAGGGTCATCCAGATTATGCATGACTCCCTGGCCAGTTCTTCTGGAATCAAAATAGCCGCTTCCCCAGCTTGCGTGCATAAGCATACCCCAGGGGGTGGAACGGGTTACTGTCAGGTCATAATCGTAGTTGTCCTTAAGAGTGACCCAGGTATCCGGGTCCATAGTTTTCAGGCCTGCTGAAATTCCTACTTGCTCAAGGTACTCCTCAAGAAGTTCACCTGTACGGGCATATTCTGGCCTGATAAGGATCTCAAGACTGATGTCCTTTCCATCTTTTCCTTCAAGAACCCCGTTTCCATTATTATCCTTATATCCGGCTTCTTCTAGAATTTCCCTGGCTGTTTCAGGATTATACACAAGTTTTTCAGTTTCTTTGAAGTTTTCCATGGATGGAGGAACAAAACCATAATTTGGGACCTGTGCATGGCCGAGGGTTTCAAGCTTGATGATTTCTTCATAATTTATTGCATAGGAAAGCGCTTTCCTGAACTCAAGGTCCGAGAATGGAGCTTTCTTCAGATTCGGAGCCAGAAAGATAAGCCCGATATTTGTCTTTTCCAGGAAGTCAAAGTTTCCGGTCTTTTTAAGCTGTTCTATATTGGGATAAGGATATGAACCTGCGTACTTGTAATAAGTATCAACATCCCCGTTTTCAAGAGCCAGGGTGGCTACATCTACACTTGAGTAAAAATCGATTTCCACAGTGTCAAATGCAGGAACTTTTCCTTTCCAGTAAGTGTTTTTATCAAAGATTAGTTTTCCAGCATTCAGATCTACTTGTTTGAGATAATATGGACCACACCCAACATATGGCCCGCTGTCTGTATATTCCATTGGATTTTCTATTGTTTCCCATATATGAGCAGGTAAGATATCATAAGTCGCAAACTCAAGATCCACACGCGTATACGGTTTGTTGAATTTAAAGGTCACAGAGTTTTCAGCATCAGAAACCTCTGAATTCTCCAGTGTATCGTTTATCCAGGCGGCTGAGCTTGTTCTTTCCCCGTAATATCGAATTGAAAATTCAATATCTTTTGGAGTAACTTTTTGGCCATCACTCCAGTAGAGATCATCTTTTAAATAGAAGGTCCAGAGTGTGTTGTTTTCAGAAACGTTATAGCTTTCTACAAGTTGTCCTTTAAGTAGCCCTTCAGTGTCCATTTTCATAAGTGGGGGATTTGATAAGTGAGCAAAGATCCCAAGATTCGTGTCTCCAAACAGAGATGCAGATTTTATTACATTTGGGGTTGCGATTTTTAACATGCTTCCTGCAGAATCTGTTGATTTATTTTCTGCAGGCTGGTTTACATACATAGCCTCAAGCTCAGAACCGCCCAGCGTGTCCTGAAGATTTTCGTCGCTTGAATATAAACTCTTTATATAGGTAATAAATCTTTCAAAAAATCCTTCTTCCTGAACCCCGGGATGAGTTTGAGAAGCTTCTGCACTTACTATTTGTGCAGAAAATATATTTGCACAAAGGGCAAGAATTATTATTACAAACACAAATTTCTGTTTGAATATATTTTTCAAACTTGTCTTTTTTGGTTCGAATTTTGCAAAATGTTTTACTGATTTCATCTTACTACTTCCCCTTCTCATACTTTTTCTCTTAAAATTTCATATTAATCAAGTTCATACCGATCAAGAATCAATCAATTTCCATATCATTCCCTGCAGATCTAACGAAGCTAAAAATTTATTCAAAGCCCGTCAAGCTCTTGATTTCTATAAATGTTTTATATTTCCTCTTGGGTTTAGAGTAAAGGTTGGTGTATTGAGTATGAATTTTTAGCTTAACAATAACATTCTACTGATAATTTCCTTATTTTATTTTCATTTTTTAATAAGATAATGTAAAAAAATGTTTAAAAATTATACTAATCATAATTTTTTTATTAAAAAGAGTCTAAGGATTTCCTGATATAAACTTTTTGATTTTTTCACATTCCTCAATATCCAAGTTACATGTGTAGGCAGCAAACTCTCTAAAAATTAGGTTGAATATATTTTTACTTAGGGATTAACTATATTATATGGGACTATCCCAAAACCCATTTTTATCTATTAATCCTAATTTCTCAAAATTACTTATGCTAAAAATTAATTCTGTTATCGGGAGTAAATTTGATAATTTGGAATACAGGATTAAGAGAAATAATTTTGAGTTTTGGTATAAACTCTATAATTAAATTAAAAATAAAATAAAATAAAATAAAATAAAATAAAATAAATTCCCTTTTAATTGAATTAAAAGTCAATTTCAAGTTCAGAAAACAAATATATATTTAAATTGTTTAAAAAATCAAAAATAATATTTAAAATAATCGAGAAACTTGAATCACTCAAGTTAAATGTTAATTTCTGAAAAATTGGTTGTTCTCTTTTAGCTAGTTGATATTTCATCTTAAAATATAGTATTGTTTATATGTATTTGTTTTTCACTTTATCTGTTACAGAAAATTGAAATCCATATACACTCTAAAGAAACCTCTACATATGATAATATAACGTACCTGGAAAATATTAACCTATTATTTATGTACTACCGAAAAATTAAAAGTATAGAAAATAGACCTGCACTACTTTTATTATTTTCTTGCTTAATCACGTTATTCGACTTCTATTTGCCTTTCTATCTGTCTTGCAAAACTTTCTTCTGAATATAGGTAGAATGAAGCTGGAATTCCTGTATTTGAGATCATATAGAGAAGATTCATGGTAGTTTTGTTTAAACCCGGAAAACTGCTTAACAGGCTGCTTCTTGAGATTTTAACCATGGTATCTATGGATTTTATTCCGGTAAGATAATTTTTAATATCCTGGTTATTCTGGCACTTGTCAAAGATCATATCTATCCAGGTATTCATTTCACTGACAAGGAACTCCCTTGTCAGATCCTCAGGTACTATGTAGCTTTCTCCTTTTGCTATATTTTTAAAAAACTCACTGAAATTATCTCCTTTTGCAAGGGTGTAGACCTTTCCTATTTTCCCTGAGTGCGTGTCTGTTGTTGCAACAATCCCTTTCCCGAATTTTTCGGCAAGGGCAATTGTCAATTCGTTTTTTTGCTTAAGTTCATGCATATTGTATTCAAGCACAGGAAACATCCTTGCCAGTTTGGGCACTGCCCCGGGATTTGGTTCTTGATGAAATTCGAACCAGAAAGGATGATTATAAACAAAAGGCAATTTATGTCTTTTAAGATATTTAATAAAAGCTCTCAGGTCGTGTTCCAACTCAGCAATTTCCTTGAGCTCATAGAATTCCTCTCTTTCAAATTGAAAAACATTAATATGGAGCGCGTGCCCTGCAAAATCCAGGTCGCGCACAGTCATTTCCACCCCCGGAACAAGTTTTTCGCGATCCCATCCAAGAATTTCATATGCCTCTATTGTGTCGTGATCTGTAAATGTTATATAGTCCAATCCTCTCTCTAGAGCCTTTTGATAAAGGTTTTCAGGACTGAGTTCTTTTACAGGCAGGACATCAAAAGAACAATTTGTGTGTACGTGCAGATCTGCTCGTTTCCAACCCTCTTCCATTAGCTCCTCTACACGCTCTGAAGCTATCAGCTTCTCCCCGTAATTCTGTTGCCTTTTCCCCATAGGCGTAGAACCATTATTGCTTTTGATTAATCTGTTTTCTTATGATTAATTTCTTTGTTTTTAACTTTATGAATTAAAGCCTATCATTTACTTGTCATTATTTTAATTAAGCTTTATATTTCCCCAATATAGTATAATCCTTTTTTTAAATTAAGTTTTTCCGAAAAACTTTCTTTAATCCATAGTTTTTTTCACTATTCTAAAAATTCTTAAGGATTTTTCTTTTCAAGTTCGTTATTTGTATTTCTCCTTGCAGACCATCACATTTATAAATATACTAAAATATTTTAGTATTTTTACGAAAACGATAGTGATCAACTATGGGTATGTTTAGAAAGTTAAGGAAAGTATTCAGTGTAATCTTTGAAGACGAAGTCGTACAAAAGGGAGATGACTTTGAAAAGTATGTGGTGGATCTTTTCGACGAAAAGCATTTTTCTATTGTGCAATGGACAACAGACATGGGGCGAAAGCACACGAGATTCGTAGAATCCGACTGCGGGCCTGATCTGGTTTTTAGGTACAGGCCTACAAATGAAATCTTTTGCGTGGAATGTAAATACAGGTCAAAACTCTTTAAAGGTTACCTCCAGTGGTCTGCATCCAAACAGTTGAATCGCTACAGGCTTTTTGCAAAAGACAATGAGATCCCTTTTTTTGTTGTAATAGGCCTTGGAGGAAAAGCGAGAAAGCCAAAAAGAATGTTCTGTATCCCACTCGGGGCTGCAATCTCGCCTGCACTTTCACCTGCCCTTTTTGAAAAATTTGAACGCAATCCCAAAAAGAAATTTTTCTGGAAAAATGGAATCCTAAAATAATTTCTAAAATTTTCCAAAATAATTCCTGATATTTTTCTTTTTCTTTCCTACAGTTGGTTGCCTGTGCCTAAATTTACTTATTTATTTTTTATTTATTTATTTATTCTTATTTTCTCCAATCTTAAAATTTCTTATTGAAGCTCATAATAATTTATTACTGAAATTATTTTATTATCTAAAGTTTCCTTTTTTCGGTGCTGTTGCTATTTTTGTCGTTTCCAAGTTTTTTTAAAATTTTACTGAATTCCCAGTCTGAAACCTCATTCCCCTCAAATAAAAATTTACCGAATAGTTTAAGCCGGAAAAAATAGTATTATACATACCTATCACACCTGTATGTTCTATTTTTGGGGGTTTGTTATGGGATTTGTTGCTAAAATTATGAGGGCAGTAGATGTATTGCTGGAAGATGAAACTGCAGAAAAAGGAAATGACTTTGAAAAATATGTTGTGAGTCTTTTTGATGAAAAGTATTTTTCTATCGTGCGATGGACAACAGATGCTATGCGGAAACACAACAGGTTCGTTGAATCTGACTGTGGTCCTGATCTTATTATGCGCTATAAACCGAATTCTTAAATCTTTTGTGTTGAGTGTAAATTTAGATCGGCCTTATACGAAGGGAAACTTGTCTGGTCAAATTTCCAGCAATTAAAACGTTATCAAGCGTTTGCAGCAGAAAATAGATTACCTTTTTTTGTTATTATAGGACTTGGAGGTAAACCAGATTCTCCCGACAGGCTTTTTTGCATATCTCTTGAAGAAGCCAAATATCCTGAACTTTTTCCAAGCCTATTTGAAAGATTTGAAAGAGATCCAGAAAGAAGGTTTTTCTGGAAAAAAGGTATCTTAAAATAGCTTTACAGAACTATGTATGTTAAACCGCAGTCTGTAGTAAATGACAATAATAAATTAATTATTGCAGGTTCGTAATTGAGATTTTTTAGGGTTTTTCTACTTTTATTTCAGGTTGGATTGTATAAATTTTCATCACTAAAAATTCCAAAAATATTTTTTATGACTTTCTTTTTCCGGGAATTGGTTTTCTTGGACACAGGTAAAATCCAGCAGCTTACTGATATTTATAATCAAATCTAACATACTTTTTCCCTTTCAGGTTTTTATCTTCCTTTAAATTATAATACCTGAAAATTCAATATAATAACCGGCTCTTTTTTGCAGGTGGCAAATCTAAAAATTAAATCTATTAATCTTTATTTAATATTGCTATCTGAGCAGGAGCAACAAAATATTTTATAATTATGTAAATACTTCGATAGAGTCTCAATACTATGGAAAATACTCAAATTATACCGATTACCTAATTTGTAATCGAAAATATTGAAAGTTTGAGGGGGTAGATATATTGTCCGAATCGACTAACCAGGATATAATCTCCAGATTAATCAAGCTGGAGCAGAGGATGAACGAACTGGACAGAAGCGCAGATGCTTTTATAGATGAATTAGAAAGCCTGCAGGCTGTGGCAAGGGAATTAAAACTGACAGATTCTGTTGAGAAATTTGATAAATTCATTGAAGATGTCGGGCAAATTAAAGAAGATTTAAGCTGCAAATTATCCGATGAAATCGAAGATGAAAGAATGAGAGAACTGGTAGAAACCAGAATGAAAACAATCCCGGAGGATCTTGAGAAGTTAAAGGACGAATATAGTTACGCTCGTGAT
This sequence comes from Methanosarcina sp., assembly GCA_049706495.1. Lineage (GTDB taxonomy): Archaea > Halobacteriota > Methanosarcinia > Methanosarcinales > Methanosarcinaceae > Methanosarcina. The sequence goes on from JBNAKO010000033.1 coordinate 17,381, forward strand.
AAATTAACCGAATTGAGAGAAGAAATAAGAAAAAGCAGATCTAATAGTTCGAGTTAAAATTAAAGAAGTGTTTTAAAATGTGAGTGAGTATAAATAGAATCTAAAAACACCATATAACATTATTTTTAAATTCAAATATTTATTCATTACTTAATTAATCTACTATTTTATCAATTAATTTAAAACTATTTTGAAGCTAGTAATGACCTGCAATGTGAATTTATATTTTTATTCAGGAAACTTACTTATCTAGTTTTTTAGGTTTTTACGTTTTTATTGATTCATTAATTCGTTTAATAAATCCCCCCACTCATTTTTAAATTTGAAAGCTTTATTTTTAATCCGTTGCCTTCTATTATTTGACAATGATATAGTTAGTCTTTTTAGCAGTGTTACTTCCAGCAGCATTTTTCGCAGTTAAACTAACAGTGTACTTTCCTGCTTTTACGTATTTATGTGAAGGGTTCTTGGTTGTAGAAACGCTCTTGTCACCAAAGTTCCAGGACCAGGAGGTAGGTGATCCTGAACTCTTGTCAGTGAACTGAACTTTTAGTGGGGCCTTTCCTGTTACTGGAGATGCCAAAAAAGAAGCAACAATAGCAGGTTTTGAACTGAGAGTGCCCAGGTAGATATCAGAACCTCCATTGCGACTATCCTGCCAGACTACCCTATCCGCGTAAATAGCAGGATTGGATGCTGATCCGCCTGTTGTAATCTTAGTTTCATTCTTGGTAGATAGATCGTAAATTAAATTTCCCCACACTATCCTATTCCCGTAGATATGAGGGTGAGATACACCTTCACTTGTGGTAATTTCTGTTTCACTCATAGTGGAGAAATTGTATGTCCAGATTTTAGGATCAGAATTCCAGTTACACCATACAACCCTGTCATTATAGATATCAGGAGAAACGAAGTAATTATAACTACCTAAGGTACTTTTCTTTTTAGTGGAGAGATCGTATATACAAAGGATATTGCCAGTGTCAGTCATCCCACCTCCAGATTCTTCCCATGCTATCCTGTTGCCGTATGTAATAGGATTTGTATTTAATGTATAGTCATAGTAATCGCCATCCATCCCACCTTCATAAAAATTATCTGAAGCTATCTGCGTTACCTTCTTATTAGATAGATCATAAAGAAATATTCCGCAGTCTTGAGCCCACCAAATAGAACGTTGATAAACTATCCTGTTACCATAAACATCGGGGTTAGATGAAGATCCGTTGCTGGTTATACGAGTTTCCTTTTTAGTGGAAAGGTCATACGTGTAAATATCTCCTCCATTTCTGTTGCGATCATCACTCCATGCTATCAGGTTTCCATAAATAGCAGGATTTACTGCCGATCCACTTTTTGTAATACGAGTTTCTTTCTTAGTAGCGGTATCGTACATATAGATATCAGGGTTTCCACCACTGCGAGTATCCTGCCACACTATCCTATTTCCGTAAATATCAGCATTCGATGCATTTCCGCTGTTTGCGATCTTGGTTTCTGCAATTGCTAGCGGAGTTGCAGATGCTGCAGATGATCCGAGAATTAAAAATAAAATCATGACTGTTGCAGCTAAGCCTATTAAGCATGATTTGCTTTTATTTTTCATCTGTTCTACTCCTTTTCTTCTATTTATTTTTCATATAAAAAATGTTAATAATATATTCATTTTAATTATTGGAAATTTTCTGTATATTAAAAAATTATAAAATTAAATATAATATAAGAACAAAAATAAACAAAAAGGAAAAACTATAGGAATAAACGTTTATTTATTTTAAATTAAAGTCTGATATAGAAAAACTGAAAGAATATTAACGTTTTAATAAGTTTAAAAAATAATAATTGATATAGGGCTAGTTACTGACGAAGGTAAGATGATTCAGCCCTTAATTCTGCTATATAAGCTGTCATATCTCCATTAATGACGTAATAATCAGAATTTCTTTTTTATATTGTTGTAATTCTCTTTTTTCACTCAACAAATATATAAACTCATTAAAGTATCTTTTATTCATGACCCTTGAGCCTGTGCATATGCATAAAATCTCAGAGCTTGCAAAAAGGATTGACCGGTCTTTTGAGAGTGACGAGCCAAAGACTGCGACAGATATCTATTCGCTGCTTGAGGATTTGAGGCTCGATGGAAAGGTTATTCTTAAGGCTGTGGACAGGCTCTTTCGAGGGGTTGTAAGGACTGAACTTATGGCTCAGGAGGAAGACCCGTATCCCGTTAGTTATGCCTGTGACAGCGGGAGCACAAACCCAAAAACATATGACAGCGGACTTTTTGTTGATTTCTGCCACTGCGGGCTGGCAGCAACCCCTACGGATCTTGATGTCCAGAGATGCAGGACAATTGTCTGTGCTGCTTATTCTTCTTCCCAGAGAATTGCCATGCAGGCTACGGAAGACTGGGAAAATTTTGATGAAGGGCTAGGAAGGGCAAAGCTGGTTACAATTGCTCCGGATGAATTGAAAAGAAAGGCTCCTGATATGGTGCACAGTTTTGCCATGTACCTGGCCGAATCCGAGCATATTCTTTTTATGAAGGATGAGCTCTATCCAAACAGTTTTTTCATAATGGACGGGCCGATTTATCCTAAACAGCTCATGTACTGGATGGTGCTGGATGATGAGGAAGTAAATATCCGGCAAAATAATGATGCAAGAAAGATCCTGCAGAATTATATTGACATTATGGATCATTTTCTGGAAACCCGAAGGCCCATAATCGGGTTTGTGAAAAACCCTACCGATGTACAGATTATGGACAGCGTCCGGAAGAAAAAGGAATTTTTCGACTTACCGTGGACGCTTGATTCTCAATTTTTCAAAAAGCTTCTGTCTCTTGAAAATAAAGATAGCGGTTTGGGGACGGAACACAACGGAAGAAATTCGAAAAACGGAAATACAGGAAAGCACAACGATTCAAGAAGCACTTACATTACTTACACTAACTGGTTTTTACAGCCCAACAGGTTTTACGAGAGGCTGCTTAATGGAACATCTCCGCTTGGAATTGAAAATGCCCTTCAGCACAGGCTCAGGCATACGTTTTCCTCTGAAGATTACGCCCTCTGTTTTTTCATGGTTTATGTGCCCTCTAAGGATATTGTTTTTAAAGTTGAGGCTCCTTATGGACTTATTAAGGATGATTTCCTGCGGATGCAAATCACCAAAAAAGTTCTTTTCGACCTTTCTCTTTATGGGTTTCCGCTTACCCTTACAAAAGCAGACCACCTTGCAAAAATCCGAAAGGTGGAAAGGGAAGAGATCGATAAATTCTTTGAAAATATGAATCCCGATACTTATTATAATGATACTCGGTGGGGTAAAATGAATGAAGTATGAAGATGCAGATATTCTGGCTTTTATTTCGGATAAACCTAAAAAAGAAGCGGCTCCACAGGTAAGTTCGGGAGCAGATGAAAAAGCAGCAAATAAACCTATAACAGTGGTGTGGGAAAAATCTGATGACCTGCCTGAAATAAGACCTGAAAAGCCATATGAAAACTTATTTGAAGGGCCAGAAAGGTTTGAAGAATCGGAGGCAGCTTTAACCGGCGTTTCTGAAATAAATTATGTGGAAAATGTCTCTGAAATTATCTCAAAAACCTCTCCGGATAGTCTTTCCGAGCTTTCAGAAGCTGCTATTTTGAAGAATTCGATATTGACTTTCCCTGAACCTCCCTCCCAAACAAGGCCTCTTGAAACTCTTAATTCTAATGATTCTGAAAATAATACTCTGCCTTTTGAAGTTTTTAATGCCTATTCTCCGGGTATTGCCAGAATTCCTGTTTCTTCGGAAGCTTTCGGGATTGTTACTACAGGAATAGACCCCCTGGAAATAACTCCTTCAGGAGCTGTAATTACCGGATATATTACAGCTAACAGAAGAAACCAGATCAGGCTCGGGACATATGTAGTTGTACCATACGAAAATGAAGAAAAGCTCTTTGCAAAGGTGGGAAAGCTTCAGTACAGGCAGGAGTATGTTGTGGATGATGCAACTGAAATTCACTCAAGAAGAATGCTCAGTGCCCGGGCAAGTCCTGTAAATGAAGCGGATTATAAATTCCTTGCCTGCCTTGATCCCCTCTGCATTCTATATCGAAAAGTAGAAGGTGCGCTTACAAGAAGAATGGCAGATAGGATCCCTCGCCCGAATACCCCTATTTTCCCTGTTACAGATAGGCTTGAAGTCCAGACAGGGCTTAATATCCCTGAAAATGGAATTTTTCTAGGTCATCTCAGTGTTGGAGGGGAACTTGTAAAAACACATTCCGAGCCTGAAACCGTTGCTTACTATCTCCGAAATGATTATTCAATGGGCGACCCCCTTATTTTCAGGCATATGCTTATCTGTGGAAGTACAGGGACAGGAAAAACTTTCCTTTCAAAAAACATTCTTCGCCAGTTCATGACAGAAGAAAACAGGTACAAGTTACGTAGTTCTCCTGACAAAGCCAGAAAGAACCCATGCCTTGTGATCATGGATCCCCAGGATGAATATTCCCAGGTTTTTGAGGATAATGAGAGCCTTTCGGAAGACGATAAATTCAGGTTCGAATCTGAAAAAGTAACTTATGGCCGGGTCCTTGCCACAAAAGCCTTCGTCGCTAGAGTTGAGGGCCAGAAATATCCCGGAGATAAGTCCAGGGCTGAACAAATCGAATTTACAATTCCTTTTTCCCTGGTGGAACATAATTCCTGGCTTATTGCAGCAGCAGGCATGTCCGAACTTCAATATATCGGGCTTGAGGTTCTTCTTGGGGATTTTTTCAAGTCAAGTGTTCCCCATACCTATCATAATTTTATCACTCATATTGACAGTGAAGGTACTCGCTCTTATTATGTGGACAGCGGGAAACTGCATGAATCTTCATATGACGGGATTGTAAGAAGAGTAAAAAGCCGATTTTTCTCAAAAGTCTTTGATCAGGATGCGACTTCAATTATAGACATTCTGGACAAAATCTTCAAGCCCGGGCAGGTTGCTGTTTTCCCGACAGAATATATAAGTGCTCCAAGGATTCGAGACCTTATAGTGCTCACGATAATGAGTCTTATTGTGGACAATAAGCTCAGCACATCTGGCAAAGATGCAATTAAAGAAACTCCGATTATTCTTGCTCTTGATGAGGCTCACAGATATCTTTCCAGAGCAAACGGGGAACATTCACGGCTTATTATCTCAAGATTTGCAGATGCAGCCCGACAGGGAAGAAAAGAAGGGCTTGGGCTCTTTTTGATTACGCAGGACCCTCAGGATATAGATGACACTGTTTTTAAACAGATCAATACAAAATTAATCCTTAACCTCAATAATGATGCAGCCATCACGTCTCTGAAAGTTCCTAAGGAATATGAAAGGAGAATTCCCTATCTTAAGAAAGGTCAGATGATTATTCATTCTCCGGATAACAGCGATATTGTGGAAATAGTAGGGCTTTCAAATTGTGTAGTAAGACATCGTTAATTTCTAAAGATATTTAAAAACAGGCCTTAAAAATAAGGAAATTAAAAATAAAGAAAGATTAAAATTAAAAAATCATAATTAAAAAAGGATTGAATGAATCTAAATCAAACCAGAAAATTTAAAATTAAAATAAACATTAACAATTAAAGTAAACATTAAGAATTAAAACAAATATGAAGAATTAAAATTAAGATTAAAAATTAAAGATTAAAGAATCAAATAAATCTTTAAATAAATGCTAATATTTTTTTCTAAATATAAAAAACATCAGCTTTTGGGCTGATGCTTTTTCTAATCAATTATTTTTTCTAAGTCTTACATATAGCAGAACTTTATATTCATTCTTAAAGTTTTATTACTTTTATATAGTTAACTCGTGTTTTGCTTACATTTCCAGCTTCATTGCTTGCCGTAAGTGTTACTGTATAGTTCCCTGCAGCAGAGTAGCTGTGTTTTGGATTCTTCAGGCTTGAGTATGTTCCATCTCCAAAGCTCCATTTCCAGGCATTCGGGGAATTTGTACTATTGTCTGTAAATGTAATATTTAAAGGTGCATATCCCGAAGTTCGGGACCCCCAGAAGTTCACTATCGGTTTTTGTACGCCGCCTGTTACCTTTATATAATTGGACCTGGTTCTGGCCCCACTTCCTGCTTCATTGCTTGCAGAAAGCGTTATGGTATAATTTCCTGCTGCTGAATAGGTATGCCTTGGATTTTGAATTGTAGAATAGGTTCCATCTCCAAAATCCCATTTCCAGGAAGTCGGAGAATTTATGCTATCATCCGTAAAACTAATTGTTAAAGGTGCGGTTCCTGAAGTTCTTGAGCCCCAGAAACTTACAACTGGTTTCTGGATAGTTTGTGTGACCTTTATGTAACTGGATTTTGTTTTTGTTCCTGTACCTGCCTCATTTGTTGAAGCAAGGGTCACTGTGTAATTTCCTGCAGTAGAATAGATATGTTTTGGATTCATGAGAGTTGAATATGTCCCATCCCCGAAGCTCCATTTCCGTGAAGTTGGTGAATTTATGCTTTTATCAGTAAAAGCAACACTTAATGGGGGATTTCCTGAGGTAATATTGCTGCTAAAGTCCGTTACAGGCATTTTTTGCTCGGCCTTTGGGTCAACAAGAGGCAGATAATCTGAGTATTTGCTGCCTGTTATATTCTTATATACAGAATTTGAAATCCCGTCTTTATTTGCATCAATTGCAGTCTGCGAAAAGCCTGTCCCATCAGGCTTCCCCCAGTAATTTCCCCCTGTGTAAGGGCCTCCTATAATATTCGTGTCTTCTGCTTTTGTAAAGTTATAGGAGTTTCCAATCCCGCTTTTAATAGTCAAATTGGTGTTATTGAAATAATTATTATAAATCAGGTTTTTATCACATCTGCCACAGATAAAAAATCCATAAACTTTGTTGTTTTGAACAATATTGTCAGAGAGCCTATTTCCGTCAGAAGTCCCAAAATAAATTCCCCGCTCGTTATTAGAAACAATATTTCCGGAAACCCTGTTTTCAAGGGAACCTTCAAGCGCAGTTCCATATTCTTTATTGTTTATAGCTGTATTTCCTGAAATCATATTATTTGTAGAGTATTTTAAATAAACTCCTCTATAATTATTGAAAAAGGTATTTTTTAAGAGTGTATTTCCTTTTGAACTCTGGAGATAGGTTCCAAATGAGTTATTTACAAGCTTATTATTCTCAATTGTACAATTATTGCATGAATAAAGATGTATTCCAGAATAACCGTATTTGATTGCCCCACTAATTGTAAATCCTTCGATTTTTATTTTGCTCCCTCGCAAGAGAAGCACATTGGCACTCGAATTTTTGGCTTTAATTATCGTATCTTCAGGATTTCTCGAATCGGATGTCAGTGTCAGATTCTCTTTACTTATTATAATGTTTTCAGTATATGTGCCTGGTTTTACAACTACTATATCGCCTGGGCTTGAATTATTAACCGCAGTTTGTATTGAGTTTCCAGGTTGAACATAAATTTCAGCAGCCAATCCGATCTCAGAAATTAATGTCATAATCAAAAAAGGAACCAGTAAATTCGTCATTTTTTTAATTTTGATTTTAATTCTAATTCCTCCATCTTTCTAAAAGATTCAGGGGGACTTGTCTTGTTAGTACAGGCTAAACTACTAATATTTCAGGTCTGATGCGCTCAAAACTTACATTTGTAAGTCTGTGAAGAGAAAAACTTACTCAAAGAATTCACCTCCCCTGCTGAAATTCTTTGAATAAACTGCCACAACAGAGCATGAATAAAAATCTAAATAAATATAAACATACTTAATAATATAAGTATGTTAGGCAAGCAAAGCGGAAAAATAATGTATAATGTATAATAATTTGAAAAAAGATTAACGATATAATTATTAGTTCTTCAAAAGTCCTGTAATCTTTTACTCAAATAATCAAAGAAATAAACTTTCAAGAAATAAAAATGATTAAAACTCCGAATGAATTAAGTAAAAACTAAATAAAAATTGAATAAAATTGAGTTAAGTTTAATTTTTAACAAAAAATTATAGAAAATATAGTATAGAAAAATACAAAATTCAGAAAAGTAAATAAAAATTATTAATGGGATAGCGCGGATTTGAACCGCGGTCCAAGCGTCCCAAACGCTCGAGGATGGACCAAGCTACCCTACTATCCCATAGGGGTACGTCCTCTCAAAGGAGATTATCCTTTATATAGCTTTCGTTAGAACCTGGGGCTGTCATTCTTCTTATACCGATGTAAAATAATTGTTTTAACATATTATAACTAGCTTAGTATATTTTTCTTTTTTAATTTGCGTTATAAGAGATTTTTATTCTTTATTTTACTATTTCTTGCTCCCAGTATCCTTCTAATTCAACATTTTTATCCTTTCATCTTAAATTAAAAGCCTTGTAAAATCCCTCTAATCAATGAATTTCAATTTATTGTCTTTTGTATTCATTCTTACTTATTTGCCCTATTTTTGATTTATTTATCTAATTATGTCCTTTTTTTCTCTATTTTTTAATTTAAATAGTTTCTATTCAAATTTAATTTATTTCCATCGCCGATAAATCTGATTTTCTATATCCAGGAGGTCTAGCGTTCTTCCTACCATAATATCTATCAGGTCTTCAAGGGATTTTGGTCTCGAATAAAATCCAGGACATGCGGGAAGGATACTTGCTCCTGCTTTTTTAGCCTGAAGCATATTTTCAAGATGTATAAGGTTAAGCGGGGTTTCGCGGGTCATTAAGATAAGTTTCCTTTCTTCTTTAAGGCAAACATCTGCAGCCCTGGTAAGAAGTGTATCTGATATGCCATTTGCTACAGCAGCAAGAGTTTTCATACTGCAGGGAGCAATTACCATACCTGCGGTTTTGTGAGAACCGCTAGCTATAGGGGCTGAAAAATCTTTCTGGGAATAGTTCCATGTGGCAAGTTTTTCTACTTCAGCAGGAGAATAATCCGTCTCAATCCTGATTATCTGATTAGCAGCTTCAGTTAAAACCAGATGTGTTTTTATTCCTTTTTCTGCAAGCACTTCAAGAAGCCGGATCCCGTACTGAACACCTGAAGCTCCGCTAATACCTACTATTATTTCCATTATTTGTTCCTCGCTGGCCCATTCTTTTTTTCATAAAAATCGACAAAAGCTGTCACCATCTCTTCTGCTACAGAAACTATCTCATTTATCTCTTCAAGCTTGATATCATTCTGATGAATGCCTGCAACCAATACCGTTGTGGTCTTTGTAGCCTTACTTACCTGTCTCGCTCCCTGAAGAGCAAGTTGTTCTTCTCTATGTCCAGGCATGGTTATAACTGAGGAGCTTGCCCTATTACTTTCTTTGTCAAAAAGCCCAACTGCTGCAGCTCCTATATGTTCCTCTCCTCCTGTAAGAGTCAGCAAATAGTCTTCCCCAATTTCTTTTGCTTCAAGTGTAATTTCGATCTTAGCAGCTTTGCGTGTAATCTGAAACAAAATTTGCCCTCGAGAGTTTGAATATTTCAAAAAATTTGAATATTTTTAAAATTTAGCCTGAAATTTTGATTTTCTATAAATTTTATTCTTTGTTTTTTCTTTTATTCTTTTTCTAATTCCTATATTTCATTTTGTTTACTTTTTGCTCATTTTTTTTCCTATTTTTTGTTTCATTTATTAATCAATATAACAGAATAAATCTTAAAATAAGCAGTATAAAACAGACAGTATAATAAAAATATAATAATTATATTTAATCTAGATTGAATTTGGAATGAATCTGGATCGAATATGGATATAATCTGGAGCTGGTTAATTTAAGAATGCGTTAGCTTAAGTCAGTTAATTTAAACTGTGTTACAGATTTTTTTACGTCAAAATAAGCTCTGGCAGCTTTTCCAACGGCTTCAGAATATTCTTTTGGGCTGTAGACTCCCATTCTCCAGTTGTCCATGTGAGCCTCCTGAAGGATAGAAACAAAATGGGAAGCTTCATTGAGCGGGATCATTTTCCCGTTTGTCTTTATCATTGCTCGCATTTCCAGCATTTCAGGAGTTTTTGGAATATCTATAAGCACATACTTAGGATCAACGTTGGCAAGTTCTGCAATCTCTATTTCTACTCGCCTGATTCTTTCTCGATGCCTGAGTACGACTTTGCCTACGTCCTCAAACCCTACGTATAGAGCTCGCTTATAGAGCTTGCGGGAATCCAGCTTCTTGGAAAGTTCGCCTGCATATCCCGAAGCATCTCGCATAGCTGCCATAAGGTCAATATCATCCATATGCCTGAGCATACCAGGGTCCAGTTCCTCATTTTCTATCATGTATTCTGCGGCCCTCGAGCACATAGCTTCTGCGATTCTTGTTACATGGTGGTAATATACGGAGGTATTCATCCAGAAACGAGATACCAGCAGGGATTCTGCAGCTTTTAGCCCTCCCTGGTTTACAACAAGCCTATCTTCATAAAAATTCATTTTATTTATTAAGCGGTTGTAGTCCACGACCCCAAAGGCTACACCGGTATAATGGGCATCCCGTACAAGATAATCCATCCTGTCTACATCTAACTCGCTGCTGACAATCTGTCCTATAGAGGTTTCACCCTTAACATGTTTTGAAATATTCCTGGAGGAAATTCCGTATTTGTTCAAAATTTCCCCTATTTCTCCTTTTTCCAGGATATCTTTTATATCATCATGCCTGCGCCGTGTATATTTATCAATAACATTTTCAGTAACATGTGAAAAAGGGCCGTGTCCTACATCGTGAAGAAGGGTTGCAGCTCTTATTTCTATTTTTTTCTGTTCTTCAATTGAGTTCAGGTTTTTAGTTAACATAGAGGCTAAATGCATAGCCCCAAGTGAATGCTCAAAACGGGTATGGTTTGCTCCGGGATAAACAAGATTTGAAAATCCAAGCTGCCTGATTCTTCTCAGGCGCTGCATCTCTGGAGTTGCAAGAAGGTCCTGAATAAAATCGTCAAGCTCGATGTATCCATGTACAGGATCAAGGACAACTTTCATTAATCTTTAGACAGATGTCATTATATATTGCTGTTGCTATTACTTTGATAATGTAAATAACCTTAAATTTGACTTTTAGGACTGAATCCTTAGAAATAACTTTACTAAAAGTCAAAAACCCTGAAAAGGTATTGTCATGATTATACTCTCAGGCGGCACAGGAACTCCAAAACTCCTTGATGGCCTCAAGGAAATCCTTCCTTCCGAGGAAATGACTGTTATTGTAAATACTGCTGAAGACCTCTGGGTTTCAGGAAATTTAATTTCTCCTGACCTGGATACAATTCTTTACCTGTTTTCAAACCAGATTGACAGGAGCAAATGGTGGGGGATAAAGGACGATTCCTTTAAGACATACGAGCGCATGCAGGAACTCGGAATCAAGGAAAGCATGAAGCTTGGAGATAAAGACCGAGCAACCCATATTATTCGTTCGAATCTTCTTCGAAGCGGATTATCCCTTACAGATGCAACTCTGAAGCTAGCCTCCATGTTTGGGATTTCTACAAAAATCCTGCCAATGTCTGATGATTCTATATTCACTTACATTGAAACTCCTGAAGGAGTCATGCATTTTCAGGACTTCTGGGTAGGAAAACACGGAAAGCCCGATGTATTAAGCGTAGATATAAAAGGCATCGATAAAGCTTCAATTTCTCCGGCTGTGGTAAATGCCCTTAAAAATGATGATAAAGTTCTTATAGGCCCGAGCAACCCGATTACAAGCATAGGCCCTATAATTTCCCTTCCGGGAATGAAAAATCTTCTCCAAAACAAAAAAGTCGTAGCGGTAAGCCCTATTATTGGCAATGCCCCTGTAAGTGGGCCTGCAGGGAAATTAATGGAAGCCTGCGGGCTTGAAGTTTCTTCAATGGGGGTTGCGGAGTATTATCAGGACTTTCTGGATGTTTTTGTTTTTGATGAAAGGGACCGTGCAGATGAGTTCGCATTTGAGAAACTCGGGTGCCATGCTTCCCGTGCGGATACTCTGATGACTTCAACTGAGAAAAGCAAAGATCTTGCAGAATTTGTTGTAAGGCTTTTTGATACCATTGTCTAAATTCTGAAGGTTTTTTAAGCCTTAGGACGCACTTATAATTATATTATGATGATATCTTTAACTTTAGTCAATTAGGAAATGTTTTTCCCCTGAATCCCTCTGAAAAAACTTTCAATCTAACCATTGCTTTCAATTATTGAAATTTTGAGGAACCTGGTGTATCCATTGTCTTTTTAAAATATTTCTATTTTTTATTTATCTCTAATTTTTTCTAAAAATTTTTCATTTAATTTTTTTCTTTAATTTTTGTATATGTTTTCTAAAATTGTTAAATGGTTTTTATTTAGAGTTTTATTTTGACTTCATAAAAACCTGTTTGTCCTTAAAAATTAGTTTCTTTAAATTAGTTTTCTCAAAATCAATGTTATTTTAGCCTTATTTCGAAAATAAATCTCTTTTAATCTTATTTCGTAATCTATTTCGGTAGCATGTTTACTAACTTTGACTACACCTTTTTATATTTTTATATTCTCAGTGTTAACGAAATCCGAAAGTTTTAAGTAATAATTTCATTATTTTTCGTAACACTAAAAAACAATATATTATGAATTTATCTTATTCTTTATTCTTTGAGATAATGTAATAATATTTTTTAGTATGAAAATTAAACTACGTATGATTAATCTACTCGGAGGAAAGGCATGATTGGAAAGAGTGAAATTAATAAAAAAAAGGTCAGGATGAGAGCTACTTCTCTTTTCCTTTTGGCAATACTTCTTTTTTCCCTTTGCTCTTTTTCAGGGGCAGCAAGTAAAGCCAATAACGATCAAGAACTAATGTCTCAGGTTTTTGCAGCGGCAGAAGCAAATCTTGGAAAGATTACCCCGGAAAATACACTTATTATTTCTGACATTGGCTCTCCTGCAGAGTCTTATGTATTCCTTGACAGCTTTTATTCCAAATTTTATAAAGAAAATCTTCTGTATACCAAGAATCTCCTTATAGTCCAGAATGCAAGAAATAGCCCACTCTGGTTCGCATTTTTCAATAAGGATAACGGGAAATGTACTTTTATCAAAGTTTCTTACGAAAGTGAGAAGAAAATTAGCTATCAGGTGACTGAAGATATAAACTTTGACAGGCTTGCTAAAACTGCCGAATCAAGGGCAGCCTGGGATGAAAAAATAAACGCAAAAGTATTTGATGGGCGGGAATTTGCAATCCTTACAATCTGTAATGCCTGGGCAACAGGAAAACTTGATTATGAAATAATGCAGTGTCTGGAATTGCACAATCATTTCTGTCCTGGAATCTCCAGTGGATTTGTGCTTGCAGACTGGATGGAGAAAAATTACCCGCTTAAAGAAGGAGTAAGTTATACTGTTTTTGCATGTCCTAACTGGTGCAAAGAAGATGTTTTCATAAAACGCTGGGATGCAAACCCAGGAAAAGGTGGAATGTGGGTTTCAGCGTTGTCAAATGAATCCATAGAAAAAATTGGGAATTCTCCTGCAGGGATTTATGTTGTTACAGATAAAAACAGCGGAACAATGAAAGCTGTAGCACTTGGTTTCGATTTCGATATTGTCAGAGAGAAATGCGGAGCAAAAGAGACAGATCCCGCATGGGTCTCAAAATATCTAATGGATCTCTGGCTTATGGATAAAGAAAACTGGGATACAAAAGGACTTGTTACAGTAATTTCAGCGACCGATATTAACGAGACAAAATTGAATGAAATGAAACAGGCTGGAAACAATCCTTATGTAGTGCTTGGACTGCTTGAACCGGCAAGAGCTACTAATTCCTGAGAAAAATATAGTTTCATCTATAACTTAACTGATTTAAATGGTTAACCAAATATAAACATCAACGATATTTTCTAAAATCCTCTAAAAGCTCTTCTTTTTAATTTTTTATTTTTATTTTTATTAAGACTTTATTTTTATTAAGTTTTTATTTAGTTTTAATTTATTTTACCTTCTTTTTTCCTTTCTTACTCTTTTTTTCCGTTTATCTCCCCTTTTTCTTTTTATTTCTTTATTTCTTTTATTGCCTTAATTTAAGATTCTCAATTTTTATTTTTACATCTATTTTTGTTAATTTTTCTCTTTTTTCAGTGCTCTCCTTTTTTAAGCTTAGAAATCGGGGAAGCAAAACTTTATATTATACTTAGATATTTTTTCTTGAAGTCTATTTACTTTCTCGCCTGCAAGTGTTTACATGTTGGGCAGGCTTATATGTACTGTACAATTAGACTCAGGTACATTAAGTTTAGATATATTAGACTACAGGAGAACAGATTTTCCCTGTTATTGAAGAAGTCTGGAAACTTAAGACGAGTTTATATTAATAATCAAATATTCACATTAGACAGTCTTCTATTTACACAATATCATTATTTCTAAAATACAATTCTTGTCCATGTCTATTACCGTAATTTTACATTAATTCAGTTGTAAAGGGTATTCTTATGCTTGAAATGCTGAAAAGCTCGCTCATTAACTCTCCTGTAATAAAAAGAGGAGAATATAATTATTTTATCCATCCTATTTCTGATGGCGTCCCTTCTATAGATCCTCATCTGGTTGAGGAGATTGCCGATTATATTATGACAATTACTGATATAGAAAAAGTTGATACTATTGTCACTATCGAAGCTATGGGGATTCCCGTGGCAAATGCTCTTTCTTTAAAAACAGGGATCCCATTGACTATAATCCGGAAACGGCCTTATTTTCTTGAAGGGGAGGTTGAACTTTCCCAGAGCACAGGGTATTCGAAAGGGGCTCTCTATATAAATGGACTGAAAAAGGGGGATAAAATAATTATCGTGGACGATGTTATCAGCACTGGAGGAACGCTTCTTGCACTGGTAAGAGCCCTGAAGATAATGGGGGTAGAGGTTCTGGATGTAATTTCTGTTATCGGACGAGGAGATGGATATTTTAAATTAAAAGAACTTGGGGTGGAAGCCAAAATTCTTGTCACAATTGACGTGAACGAGAAAGGCGTGGAGATTAAAAATGTCTTTGGGAATCAGTGAAGCTTTTGATTTAAGACCGGACTATATTATAAGTGTTATAAGGAAACTGGGCGTAAAAAAGGTTGGTTTTCAATTCCCTGAAGGGCTTAAGCGAAAAGGCCCTGAACTTGCAAGAAAAGTTGAAGAATCAACTGGCGCCGAGGTTATAATTTCAGGGGACCCGTGTTTCGGAGCCTGCGATTTTGACAGAACCCTGCTTGAACATGTTGATATTCTTTTTCATTTCGGGCATGCAGAACTTGAAGATACAAAACTTTCAGATAAGGTATTTTTTATAGAAGCTCGCTCAAATGTTGATATAAAATCTGTTGTTAAAAAAGCTATCTCCGAACTTAAAGGACAAAAAATTGGGCTGATTACTACTGTTCAGCATGTTCATAAACTCCCTGAAGCCTGCTCTATTCTTGAAGCTAAGGGAAAAAAATGCGTAATTGAAAATGGAGATTCCAGGCTTGCTTATGCAGGACAGGTTCTGGGCTGTAATTTTTCGGCAGCCAGAGCTGAGATCTGTGATGAATACCTTTATATTGGAAGCGGGGATTTCCATCCTCTTGGAGTTGCCCTTTCCACAAAAAAACGAGTACTTGCAGCGGACCCTTTTTCCGGGGAAGTCCGTGAGGTTGACCCTTCAAGAATTCTCCGTCAAAGAAGTGCGGTAATTGCAAAATCCCTGGATGCTGAAGTTTTCGGGATTATTGTTTCAAGTAAGAATGGGCAGGAAAGAATGAATCTGGCTTCTTCTTTAAAAGACCTTGCAAAAAAACATGGAAAGGAGGCACACTTGATCCTGATTGATCTTGTGACTCCAGATCAACTTCTCCAGTTCAAAGTTGATGCTTTTGTCAATACGGCCTGTCCCAGGCTTGCTATCGATGAAGTTGGGCGTTTTCCCTCTCCTATGCTTACCCCTCAGGAATTTGAAATTGTACTTGGAGAACGAGAGTGGGAGAAACTTGTACTCGACGAAATAACTGAGGATCCCGTATGAACCTTTACAAATTTAATCGGTGCCCTGTTACTTATTGAAATACGGCTTCCAGAATGAAAATAGAATAAAAATACTAACTGGAATATTATCAAAACACTAACAATTAGTCTAAATTACTAATAATCTGTCAAAAATATTAATATTAGTAAAGTAGCTAACAATTAATTGAATTTAAATAAAATTAAATAAAGATAAAATTAAATAAAAATAAAAAATTGAAATGAATTCTAAGTAAAAAGGTAATTATTCGATTTAAGAAAATTAAGATAAAGTAAAGTTGGAAAAATCAGAGGATATAAGAAGCGTAGAAAAGTCCGTATATGGAGAATATGTTGATTAATTTTCTCTATAATGCTTTAATTTTATAAAATAATAATTAAAGCCAGAATTTAAGCTAGAATAAAAAATCAGAGAAACATTTACTAAATAAGATGAAACAAAGAAAACTTGAGATTTTGCTTGAAGAAATAGAAGGATTTTCCAACCCTGAACTTGAGCTGGAGCAGTATCAGACTCCTTCAACTCTGGCTGCTGAAATTCTTCATTTTGCATACATGCAGGGTGATCTTGAGGATTCTGTTCAAGATTTAGGGTGCGGTACAGGAATTCTTGCGATAGGGGCAAAGCTCCTTGAGGCTGAAAAAGTTACAGGATATGATAAAGATATAAAAGCCCTAAGGATTGCAGAATTAAACGCTCAAAAACTCAGGGTTGAAGTTGAGTTTGTGCAGTCAGACATTGAAGATGTCATGGGAAATGTAAAAACTACACTTATGAACCCTCCTTTTGGAGCAAGGGAAAAAGGTAAAGATAGGCCCTTTCTTTCGGCGGCATTAAGAACAAGCGAAGTGATATATTCGATTCATAACCGTGGAAGCCTTGCTTTTATCCAAAAGTTCATTAAGCCTGCAGTCATTACACATTCTTACGTTGCGAAATTCCCTATAAGACGTACCTTTGATTTTCATACTAAAGAACGAGAGATTATTGAGGTAGAGATCTACAGGATTACTGTCTGAATAAAAAAACTGGCTTATGCCGTAATATTATACCATATCATACTTGACATTATAATTTGTTAGCACTGTAATGTGAGGACTTCAGATTCGCAAATACACATTTACGGAATTATATAATCCTAAGCTTAAAAAATCAATATTCAGGTTATATGGGAAAAATAGTTTCCGGGTCACAACTCCTACCTGTGTACTGGCTCGAACCTGAGAATTTGCGAAATTAAAACTTAAAGTTCCTTTAAATTAGTTATAGGCATTACAAAAATTTCCAGCACGTATTTAGCACGTATTTATTACTAACGATAATAGAATGAGGGATTATGATTAGAATTCGAAAAAATAAGACAACAAGGAAGAAATTATCAGGCCCTTCCGAAGGAAATCCGGTTGCTGAAAAAGAGGCTCAAACGATTTCGGAGACCAGGGATCAGCCAAGAGAACAATTTAAAAGCCAATCAAGGGATCAATTTAAGTCCCAATCCAGAGATCAACCAAAAGAACAATCTAAAGGGCAGTCCAGAGACCAATATAAGACCCAGACACGGGATCAGTATAAAAGTCAGCCAAGAGAGCAGTTCAAAAACGAATCACGAGGCCAGAGCCGAGATCAGTACAGGGGACAATCAAAAGACCAGTCAAGGGACCAGTACAGGGGAGACCCGAATAAAAAGAGGCGTTATCCTTATCCTAAAAAAGGTTCCAGAGAGAGGACGGATTTCTCTGATTCCAGAGGTTCAGAAGAGGTAAAAACCCCTGAAATTGAGCTTGAAAAAGGGGCTTTTGTTTTACCTGGAGAACTTGTCGGAACTACAGAAGAATTCAAACCGGGCACCGGGACAACCGTATCTGGCGGAGATATTTTCTCTACAGCAACAGGGAATGTAATTCTCGATAGAAAAGCCAGAATTGTTTCTGTCAAACCGAATACTCTTACTCCGAATATTGCCAAAACCGGGGATATTCTGTATGGAAAAATAATTGATGTAAGAGAATCCGGGGCCTCAGTGGAAATTGGAGGCATTGAAGGAAAAGAGGAAAGAGAAATTGTTAATTCCAGGCTTGGAGATATTCACGTCTCAAATGTAAGAGATTCATATGTTAAGAGACTTTCAGATGAATTCAGGCCCATGGATATAATTAAAGCTAAAGTTGTTGATGTTGAGAGGATGCGCCTGAGTACTGCAGAAGAATCCCTTGGAGTTGTAAAAGCTTATTGCTCCAACTGTAGAGGGGAGCTTGTGCTCGAAGGGAAAAAGCTTAAATGCCCGGTCTGCAATATGACAGAGACCCGCAAGATTTCAACCGAATACGGGAAAGGGATTAAATAAATTTCTTTCTCTTTTGCTTAAATAAGTGTAATTTTTGTATTATAATTATACGATAATTATATATTAATCGTATATTATATGTCACACAAATTGCACTCAAGCTATAAGAACCACACATAATACATTACAGACAATTATTCACCATTTGCAGGTGACTACTATGGAGTTAAACATTCTTTCTAAAACAGAAAACGAGCTTGAAGTTGAGCTTGTAGGCGAAACACATACCCTTCTTAATTTGCTCAGAGATATCCTGATTAAAGACAAAAGGGTTGAAGCTGCCTTTTATGATATGAAACATGTAAGCATCAGTGAACCTATCCTTTACATCAAAACCGATGGCACGAACCCTATTGAGGTTCTAAAGGATGCAGCATCTATTATTGTTGCTCAGTGCGATGAATTTACTGGCGTTTTTAGTAAGGCAGTAAATGCCTGAGATTTTAGTTTAAATTTCCCAAAAAAACTGCCAATGCAGAACGCCTGAAAAGGCGTTTTGCTTTCTAACAGGCTATGCCGCTAATTATAACCTTTATTGTTTGTGAATTCTCTTGTGAATCTCAGTTGGATTTTCAATTTTAAGAAACTTATTTTAATAACCTGCATAGTTATGCAGCCCCTACTAGCACTAAAACCTGGAATCTTTCTATGAAAAACTTTCAATTTTATATATCTAAATAGCCAGGGTAGTCTATATTATATAAAGATTATATAAAGATTATATGAAGATTATATGAAGATGACTTCAATGAAGAGCTCCGGCACATATTTTAACTGGGATACATTAAAATTAGCGTTAAAAAGAAAATTAGACAATTACTAAATATCTTTATAAAGATCATTCCTACTAAATATAATTATTAATTTTTAATAGATAGCTAATCCCGATAAATCAAGTCAAACTCGAGGTATGAAATAAAATGACACTTGATGACTCATCCCTTCAAAAATTCGGTTTTATAAAGCGAGAAACCTTGGGCAGCATAAATATTGATCCCCTCCAGACAGGCGGGCTTTTGACGAACGCTGCAAAACAGGCTTTAGGTGAATGGGGAGACGGATATTCAGTCTGTGACTTCTGCGGAGGAGTACTTGACCTGATAAAGAAGCCTCCTATTTATGATTTTGTTCATACTGCCCTCCCCGAATTTCTTGGCTGCGATGAGGCTAGAGTTACAAATGGGGCAAGAGAATCAAAGTTTGCTGTTATGCACTCTCTGGCAAAGCCAGGAGATTGGATTGTGCTTGATGGACTTGCCCATTACTCTTCGTATGTTGCAGCCGAAAGAGCAGATCTTAATATCAAAAAAGTACCTCATGCAGGCAGCCCTGAATATTATCTTGACCCTGAAGGATATGCAAATGCAATCGAGGAAATTACTAAAGAAAACGGTAAACCTCCTGCTCTTGCTCTTGTAACCTATCCTGATGGAAATTACGGGAATATTCCTGATGCAAAAAAAATAGCTTCTGTCTGCCACGAATATGATGTGCCTCTTCTCCTTAACGGAGCATATGCAGTCGGGAGAATGCCTTTGTCTGCAAAAGAAATAGGTGCGGATTTTATTGTAGGAAGCGGACATAAATCAATGGCTGCATCCGGACCTGTAGGCGTTCTCGGCGTAAGCAAGGAATATGCTCCTCTAGTCTTCAGGAAATCCACATATAATAAAGCAAAAGAAATCGAGCTTTTAGGATGCACTGCAAGAGGAGCTACAGTTATGACTCTTATTGCTTCTTTTCCGGAGGTAGTAAAACGTGTCCAGAACTGGGACCAGGAAGTTGAATCTGCTCGCTGGTTCTCGGCAAGGCTTGAGGAAATGGGATTTATCCAGATAGGGCAAAAACCTCATTGCCATGATCTCATGTTCTTTGAAGCTCCCGGTTTCTTTGCAATCTCTGAAAAAGTTAAAAACGGCAGATATTTCCTTTACAGGGAACTTAAAGAGCGTAATATTCACGGTATAAAATCCGGGCTTACCAAATACTTCAAGCTCAGCACTTTTGGGCTTGGAAGAGAAAAACTTGAAACCGTTGCTAACGCCTTTGAGGACATTTTGAAAAAATATGAAGATGTTTGAATTAGCCTGATTTAATTCAGTTGGCCAGATAAAATTATTTCAAACCAGGAAAATCAATTTCCTGGATTTTTTTCCTTATACTTAACTTTTGAGTGAATTATTTTAAGAATTTCAGGATAAAATTTGTTTGATTCGTTTTTATTTTTTTAGTTCCACATTTTTCACATATCCTTCTCCTCTGGGGGTCAGAATATAGTAAGTAGTTCCTCCTGTCTCTTCTTTTTCAATGCAAAGCGTACTTTCAAGCATATTAAGGTTATAACTTAGCTGAGAATCATTTAAATTGAATTCTGTTTTAATCTCGTCAAGGGTTTTTTTCTGCTTGACCAGAGCTTTGAGGATATTTCTTCGGACCGGATTTTGAAGGGCATTAAGACAGGTCTTATGATCTTCAGTCATATCTTCTTTCATCCTGCCTTCTTTCTTCATCTTTGCTACCCATTCTTCTTTTCTTTTTGCAGCTTCTTCTGGACTCATATCTGATCATTAATATATTGGATTGAATATCTTAATAATTTTGTTAATTAAAAATTTTTAAATTAGACTTTTTACGGCTCATAATTCCAGATTAAGAATTGGGCAGTCTAAACCGCAAAGTAATCTCAGGTTCTCGATATAAATACCAGTGCTCCCAATCTTCTTTCCATGAAACTCTATCCTGAACTCGAGTCCCTTGAAATGCTTGCACAAATTATCCTTACTGCAGCCAGAACAGCTCCTAAAGGGAAAGGCATAGATGATATTATTACCTGTCTTCTTTCTCAGGAAGAACAAGCCGATTTAGCAGATAAAATGGAAGAATTAGGCCAGGTAAAAGGTCTTAAATTCCTTTTCCGGGATGCTCAAAATGTCAGGGATGCCGATGCTATTACCCTGATAGGTCTCAAGGCTTCTGGCGTGAGCGGGCTTGACTGCGGAGCCTGTGGGTTTGCAACCTGCAAAGAAATGCTTGAGCATGAAAAAGTGCAGAAGGAATTTCTCGGCCCTCAATGCATGATTAAATACCTTGATCTTGGAATTGCAGTAGGTTCTGCAGCAGCAAAAGCAAAAGATCTCTGTATTGATAACAGGGTTCTCTATTCTGCAGGTGCTGCAGCCTGTTATTTTAAAATGATAGATGCCGATGTGGCAATGGGGCTCCCGTTGAGTGTTAAAGGAAAGAATATCTTTTTCGACCGCCAATCTACAAGAAAAAATTTAGAAATGAAATAAAATAACAGGAAAAAGGAAAATAAAATAAAACAAAATAAAATAAAAAAAGATAAAACAAAGTAAAAAATGAAACAAAATAAAACAAAATAAGATGAAATGAAATAAAATAAATTTTTAATAAACTTTTATAATTTCCAAAAAAAATCTATTTTTAATTTTATTCTCATTTTTGTTTCTGTTTCTTATTTTATTGTTAAAACTTCTGTATGAATTACTTGTATTCTTATTATACTATTTTTATTATTATTATTATTTAGTTAGCGGACAATTTTTACCTAAAATCGTTAAGGGCTTCAAAGTCAAGAGTTGCAAAGTAGTCCTCAATTGTCTCGGCTCTTCTTATCTGTACAACGGTTCCATCCTCTCTGAGAAGAAGCTCGGCAGAACGAAGTTTTCCATTGTAATTGAAGCCCATTGCATGTCCGTGGGCCCCTGTATCATGAATTACCAGGATATCCCCAATTTCTATTTCAGGCAGAGACCTGTCTATTGCAAACTTATCATTATTTTCGCAAAGGGACCCTGTTACATCGTATTTGCGGACCGGAGCTTCTTTTTCTTTCCCGAGCACGGTTATATGGTGGTAGGCCCCGTATATTCCAGGCCTCATCAGATTGGCCATACAGGAATCCATTCCTACATAGTCTTTGTAGGTATGTTTAAGATGCCTTACCTTGGAAACCAGATAGCCGTAAGGCCCTGTAATAACACGGCCGCATTCAAGGAAAACATTCAGAGGATAAAGTCCATTTGCGGTAATGGTAGCTTCATAAGCCTCTTTCACTCCTTTAGCCACGTCTTCAAGGGAAACCGGTTCCTGATCAGGACGGTAAGGAATTCCTATGCCTCCTCCCAGGTTTACGAATTTGAATTTTATATTTAATTCCTTTGAGATTTCCACGATTAGTTCAAAAAGGATCCTTGCAGTTTCTACAAAGTAATCAGGGTTTAGTTCGTTTGAGGCAACCATTGTATGCATACCGAACCTTTTAATTCCTTTATCCCTGAGCATACGGTAGCCTTCAAACAATTGCTCTCTTGTAAAGCCATATTTTGCTTCTTCAGGCTTTCCTATGATTGTATTTCCTCCTTTCAGAGGGCCAGGGTTGTATCTGAAGCAAACAACTTCAGGCAGGCCAGCATGCTTTTCAAGGTAATCGATATGGCTTATATCATCAAGATTTATGTATGTTCCAAGCTCTTTTGCTTTAATGAACTCTTCTGAGGGCGTATCATTTGAACTAAACATGATATCCTGCCCGGTTAAACCTGCTTTTTGGGCAAGAATCAATTCAGGAAGGGAACTGCAGTCCGCACCAAAACCTTCTTCTTTAAGGATTTTAAGAATAAAGGGGTTCGGAAGGGCTTTTACAGCAAAAAACTCCTTAAAACCGGGAACTTCCCTGAAAGCTGCTTTCATTCTCCTGGCATTTTCAAGAATCCCTTTTTCATCATAGATATGAAATGGAGTAGGATATGTTTTCATTATTTCCAGAATATCGTCTTTTGTGAAGGGAAGATCCTTTGAAACCATTTTATTACCTTTGTAATATTTTTTATGCCAATTTCTTCAGTTTTACTCAATATTCAATTTTTAGTTAATATGCTTTTATCAATTTGAGCTTTTGCTCCCATATTAGTTTTTCTCAAACTTCTTAATTAAGACAAAATTTTTACGAATATTAAAAATTTATTAAAACATCCAAATTTTTAAGAAAGTATTATGGATAAATAAGAGCAAATCAGTTTAGTTTCTAAATTTTCCATGGTAAAACCAATGAAATGTAAATTTCTGGATATTCCCGGCTCTGTAAAACGCTGGATACCAAATCAAATACTAGAAGATCGCTAAAGGTTTTATCATAAGGTTTTGTCATCATAGCAAATCTGGTATAATAGACGTACGTGTGAATTACCTGTAATGCAGTATTATTAATTTTGCTCTCTATATTCGATTCTTTTAATCTCAACCCATAAAAATATTTAAAATTCAAAATAACTTATGTTTTACTTTCTCCTTTTCAAAAACACAGTAACAAGACAGATTATACTGAGGGGAATTTCAAATCCAGATATTTTAATATCCTCTTTTTGAGAAGCATTTCTTTCTTTTATTTCTTCCGGCTCTTTTTTGACTTCTGAGCCTGTACTTTTATTTTGTACCGGGTTTTTAGTGCTGGATTTATTCGGAATTTCAATTATTCTTTTTTCTATTATTTTTCCAGTTATCGCAAATGAGGAAAAGCCTGGAGCTTCTGATGTGAAATAAAGATAATCTTCATCACTCATAAGTAAGGTAGTTGGAAGTTCATTCCACTGCCTGTCCCCGTACCTGTTAAGTTTAATCGAAGTCTGGTCAATATCTTTGTCCTTTATCCAGGCTTTTTCTATTTTGAAACAGATGAGTGGGTTTTCAATACTGTTTCCGGTTCCATATCCTGCTTTTCCAACCCAGACATTAAGGTAATTATATATCTCAGCTTCAGGGGCTTCAGGAGTAAGTGTTGATTTATTTTTCAGCATTTCAACAATAGTTGTTGTTTTGCCAACAGTCTTTTTTGAATTAAAACTTAAATTTACGACAGCAGTAGTATTCTTTGGAAATTCAAACTTAACAGGTTTTCCAGTAGAAATGTATGCCTGGGAAAGTTCTTTTGCTGCGATGTTTTTCTCAGGTTCCGGCGATCCGCCCATGCTGCCCCCGCCGCTTTTACTGCCACTACTTTTGCTGCTTTTTCGACTACCACCGCTTCTGTCTCTGATATTCTTTAATACTTCTGACTCTGATTTTGAAGCATACCATGTATTTCCATCCGGGCCTATGTTAATTCTGTTCCCATTCGGTTCAGGTTCATTTGAATAATCTGACAAATTATATCCTGCATCAATACATGGGGAAGTTATATCGTCTTTTATCCAACAACTTCCATTCCAGCGCCCTATTTTTGATTTCAAGAAGTAACTATGGTTATCTCTATCTGCATACTGAGGATCTGCATTTATATCTGAAGAAGACGGTTCGACCCCTAAATAATTGCCGCCTATATTATTATAAAAGGCATTGTTTTCCAGGCAAAATGAGTGCGTATCAGTAAGCAGGTTGCATATTCCTGACCCGTTTCCTTCAGCTTGAGATGCACGAGTATTCGTTATTACATTATTTCTTACTGTCAGCAAATAGCCTGAGCCTTCAGGAGCTGAACGATATGCTCTCGTCTGTATGATGCCTGCACCGTATGCTCCATCAATTGCATTATTTTCAATAAGCCCACTAAATCCTTCTGACAGGATTCCTCCTATTACTTCGCTATTCGAATCGGTGCCTGTATCATAGATCTGGTTATGGTAGATATGGACATTTGTTGAAGCAGGAGAATAAGACCCTGATCCAAAAACCAGAACTCCTGAAAGCATTGTGTTGTGTATTATGTTATTATAGATTTCAATGTCATCCATTGCAGCCTCATCTCCGTCCTTTTGGATTTCGATTCCTGCACCTCCGCCCCCTCCTGAAGTAATACTATTATTGTGGAAACTTGCATGGTTTGTATTATATAATCGGAGCCCGCTATTTGTCCTGCAAGTTATGGTATTATTGCAGGCTTCCACGCCTGAACAAAAATTGGTGTAGAGTGCATCATGCCCAAGCAGGTATGCATTGTTATTACAGAATTTTATGTCAGAACAGTTATCAGTTTTTAACCCGTCTCCATGATTATTGGTCAGATTCATGTTATAAACATTTATTTTTTGAGAATCAGTAAAATGAATAAGGTTGTAATAGCCTCTCCCACTTCTGATATTAGTGTTTTCTTCTCGATTTCCATCAATCATGAAACCGCATATACTGATATTTATACTGTTAGGGCTTGCTTCCTTAATCAGGGGTTTTTCGGATGGCCAGCCAGCATTTCCAGTCAGTTTTATTGCTGCACCAGGACCTCCTGTCACGGTTGTATTACTGCTAACAAAAAGAGTATCGTCTATTATATATGTAAAAGGGCCTTTGATGAAGACCGTCGTATATCCAGGATTTTCGGCAACATATTTAAGGGCCTGGTTAATTTCTGCCTGGTCATTATCTCCATCACAGTTAAAGTCCCCACTTCCATCATTTGCAACGTAGACTACTGGCGGTGTAATACATACAGCCACAGGAACGTTGGTAAACACAAGAAGAACTATAGGGAAAAGGATTTTAAGTATATGATTTTGCAGCGCTATCACCTGAAAAATAATTATAGGTCGGATCTGAATCCGTTATTTTCTATTACGTTAAGCAAATTCTAGAAGATCCTATAACTTATTGAGTAAATTAGGGAGTCAAACTCATCAATTATTTATGGAAAACAACTCCCTGACCCATCTGAGAGTGTAAGAATGAACTTTGAGCTTACCAAATTGATATGCTGTAAGAATGAAAGAGTTAAAAATTAAATTATCTAAGTTTTGAGAAGCATTAAAGGAATTAAGTGTCAGTATAATCCTGGTTTAAAGAAATTTTTATTATATTTATTTTTAAAATTTTTTTCTTAGATCAATATTTTTAATTTCTAAGTCTTCTAGATCCTTAAAATTTCATTCAATTATTTACTCACAACATACTATAAATATTTATTCAGTTGGAGTTCAATGTGAGCATCTTATGTGAGCACTTTGTCTGGCAAAATAAGCATAATAAAATTTTCAATATTCAATAATTTATTATATCAGAAGAGCTGGAGATTCTCGGATACCTCTTTCTCATGGACTAGCACGCAATTTAATTTTAGTCTATAAACAGTGCTTACCTTTCAGTTGACTTTAATTTATTGGACTTTCTTTTCTTACATAAACAGATGCGTATTTTTTACGAATAATATGTAAATTAGTAATATGTATAGATCGAAAGTTTGACAGTTTTCAGAAGTCAGCTTATTGTTTGATGATCAAATTATCCGGTAGTCCCACCAATGTCCCACCAATAATAGGTCAATATTATTCTGGAAGCTTTTCACAATCACGCCAGAATCTATCTTCTATGCTATATATATTTCAATTTTCCTTAAGTAATAAATCTAAAAACAGATATTTCCAAAAAACATTTTATTTAAAAATAAAATCACAATCAGTTAAGAGTGCTTAGGGCACTTTTCGGGTCATCCTTAAAAAATAGAAGATGAATATTTAATTAACAGAACTTGTTTTCCACTATCTTTTCTGAATATTATAATACCCTAATACCTTAACTACCCTAATACCCCGAACTTCATCACAGATCGATTGTCTCATAAATGACTATTTAAGAGTGATAATTAAATGCATCAGTTTATGAAGCCTTTAGTTTTTTGAAAACTTCATTAAGTCTGGAATAAGGATACGTGTTCACAATATCTTTTTTCTCGAGCCAGCCTCTGCGTGCCTGTCCGAGTCCGTACCGCATGGAGAAGAGATCGGAGACAGCATGGCTGTCCGTAGAGATACAGAATTTAAGGTCAAAGTCTTT
>JBNAKO010000034.1:0-1431 GCA_049706495.1 Methanosarcina sp.
AAGTTAAGTTAAGTTAAGTTAAGTTAAGTTAAGTGGCCCGCAACAGATTACTCCACTACTAATACTTGCCGCTTTTGTTCGATTTTGGAAGCTGATTTTTAACCTTTTTGTCTGTAAATGTTCTTAATTAGTGAATTTGGGAATCTCAATTCAGGCTTTTTAGAAGAAAATAATGAAATTTACAGATAAAATAAAGACCAAAAGCTAAATTAGAGTCATTTAATATCTCATATACAAATAATATTTTTGATTTGCCCTGTGAATTGAAGTCCTTGATAAAGTATCTTAATTAAATTTTCATATCAGGCCTGAGCGACAAATTTTTCGGAATAAATTAAACTCATCTCTTTTAATAAATTTGAAAAAATTAAAAAAGGTATTAATAAGGGTAAAATTAAGTACTTGATATGGACGTCGATACATTTGATGATTTTGAGGAAATTCGGGTCAAAGATGTATATATAGTCGATGTCTTCACAGATCCTACCCCTGTAGTGCTTCTTGAGAACATGGCAGGGCAGATGCTCCCTATATACATCGGCCATCTGGAAGCATTATCAATTGGCAATGTACTAAAAAGCATCTCTCCACCAAGGCCTATGGCACATGACCTTATGATCAATATTTTTGAGAGGCTAAAAGTAAAAATTGAGGGAGTATTGATAGACGATAAAGTAGACAAAATTTATTATGCTCGTCTCCTGATAAAAAAGGATAATAGTATTATGCAGTTTGATGCAAGGCCCAGTGACTGTATTGCACTTGCGCTCAGAGTTGGAGCCCCTATAAGAATTAAAAAGAGGGTGCTTGAGAATTCTGAGGTGGAGATGTCCAGACTTGAAGGTGCCCGAGTGATGGATATTTTCGGATAATTCCCTGAAATTTCACTGAATTTTCAATTAACTTTTAATTACCTTTTAATTAACTTTCCTGACTGCAAATAAATAATTTCGGCTTCTTCCAGCAATTTTATTCTGAATAAGTTTGAGTCCCGGGAATTTTGTTATCTGGTTTTTGAGAAGCTTTTAATAAAAGTTAAATTTATTATCCCTTAGATGCTGACCAAAAGAATAATCCCATGCCTTGATGTAACTCTTGACAAAGCAGGCGGCTGTGTCGTTAAAGGAATAGAGTTTGTAGACTTAAAACAGGCCGGAGACCCTGTGGAGCTTGCAAAACGCTATAATGAACAGGGGGCAGATGAACTTGTTTTTCTGGATATCACGGCTTCTGCTCATGGCAGAGAAACCATGATCGATGTAATTGAAAGGACTGCAGATGAAGTTTTTATTCCTCTGACAATCGGTGGAGGAATAAGTTCGATTGAGGCAATCCGCCAGATTCTCAGAGCTGGTGCAGACAAGGTTTCGGTTAATACTTCTGCGGTTAAGAATCCTGAGTTTATCAAAGAATCCTCAGATATATTCGGGG
>JBNAKO010000035.1:0-2177 GCA_049706495.1 Methanosarcina sp.
CTATTGTCCTGCCGTGAAAGGAATGTTCTGCTGCTACAAAAGCACTTTTTCCCGTTACTATCCTTGCAAGTTTCATTGCAGCTTCTACGGACTCAGCTCCAGAATTACAGAAAAAAACACGGTTCATTCCCGAAATTGAGACCAAAGTTTCTGCAAGTTGAGCCTGCATTTCGGTATAATAAAGATTGGAGACGTGCATCAATTTTTCAGCCTGATTCTGGATTGCCTTTACAACTGTCGGGTGGCAGTGCCCCACATTATTTACTGCAATCCCTGCAACACAATCAATGTATTCTTTTCCGTAAATATCCTGGACTATTGCTCCCTTTCCCTCTGAAAGTACAAGTGGCTGGCGTCCATAACTTTGCATTACATATTTTGAATCTTTTTCTACAATAGAAGCATAAATTGCCTGTAAGTCCTGAGGCTCTGTAATATCTTCTGTCAAGTGGATTCCTTCCTGGGTTTCTAAATGTAACATTTCTCAACTGATATTTAAGACTCTAAATTTTATATTGCATTCTTAGGTTGAATTTATATCTCGAAATAATCCAGTAAATTCAGAATATAATGGAAATTATTCCATGCTAGAAGTTCATGATATTTTTATTTGCATTAATCGTAATTTAAGTCCTTTAACCAGGAGATTAATTTAAGTTGAAGGGAATGAAAGTAAACACGATGGATAAAGTTTTTGGAATATTAGTATTGTTTTAAATCCCAATACTCATTAAATGTATCAGCTATATTGTGGATTCCGGTAATTTTTTCATTTATCCTGTAACCTGTTTCATAAATTCTTGATTTAAACTTCAAACTTAATTCTCTTTAATTCTCATTTCCTTACTTTTCAGTTTTTATTTTGCGTCTTCAATATTCTAAATGTTAGTGTTTTAATGTTTTCAAAATTCCCTGTTTTTAAAATTCTAACAACTCTGTTTACATAACAAACTACTTAAGTTGTTCATAATGTTAAAAACCATAGAAAAAATTATATAAATAAATATAACGAAATTTGTGAGCATAGATAAAAGGATTTAAAAGAAAGGATCTAAAAAGCCATTTTTCTTGAAAATTAACCAAAATTAAATTGGAATAGAATTAAATTGGAATAAAATTAAATTGAATTTGAATTAAACTTAAACTAATCAAAATTTAACCTGAATTCATTATTAAACCTAAATTAAATCTAATTAAACATAATTGAATTTGAATTAAATCAGCCTGGATTTTCTCCTGCAGCATGTTTTCTTCTTAAGCTTTTTACTCCCCCAATACGTCGGGTTCTTGCCAGGGCCTGAGTTTTAGCAGACATCTCTTCCCTTCCTGGCACAAATCCGTCTTTAGCTTTCGCGGGAGCTGTAATAAGGGAATTTATTTCAGTTAAACTCAGAGCTTTTACAATTCCTTCTTTTGAATCATTTTTGAAGGAATCATGCACTTCATTTACAATCTGTTTTCCCAGAGCATTAACTCCCACCAGAACTGGCATTTCCGCAGCTTCTCGTATGAAAGATAATCCTGAAGGAGCTTTTATTGTGCCTTCTACTCTGGCATTTTCATATAAGACCACAGAGTCGGCTTTTATTCCTCCAAAAACTCTGCAGTTTCGGCCAACATTTACCTGTGCCTTTGAAGAAAGATTTCCATAAATTGTGCTGTTATCTCCTATGCTGATCTGACCTTCAGAGTAAACGCTTCCTTTAAGAATGAGATTTTTCCCGGTTTCTACAGCCTGGGTTCGAAGATTTCCTATCAGCATACAATTGTTGCCTATAACGGTTTCCCCGGCAACTTCAATGGCTTCAGAGGATATCTTTGCATCAGCAGGTATGATAAGCACTTTTTCAGAAGGCAAACAGCCTTCAAATTCCTGGTTCTCCTCAGGGCCTTCAAACAATTCTTCCAGGGCTTTTTCCACTTCTTCTCCTTTTCCAAGGCGCATCATTTCCCGGATATATAGAAACAGAAATATAATTACGGGAATTGGGTTTCTTACCACAATCCAGCCTTTAGCTTCAAAGCCTCCTTTTATCTTAACCTCTTTTCCTACGTCAAGATCTCCTTCTACAAACAGCTTCCCATTAATAGTCACGAATTCTCCAAGGTAGGCATTTCTTCCAACCTGCACTTTATTTCCCAGTTTTGACCACATATCAATTCTGGCATCCGAATTT
>JBNAKO010000036.1:0-7592 GCA_049706495.1 Methanosarcina sp.
ACATAGCGTTCCATTGAGCGGCCCATAAGTACGGGAATCCTTCCCATCTCTCCTGCGGCTTCAATAATTGCTTTCAACCTGGGAATATGAGAAGCAAAAGTGGTAATAATCATCCCAACTTCTGATTCTTCAGTTCCAAGCAGGACATCTCTTACCATATCTTTTGCAATCTGTTCAGAAGGAGTTTTTCCAGAACGCCCAGCGTTAGTGCTTTCCACAATCATTGCAATAACTCCCTCTTTTCCAAGGGCTTTAAGCCGTGCAAAGTCTGGAGCTTCACCCATGGTTGGGGTCCTGTCCAGCTTAAAGTCGCAGGCATACAGGACTGCTCCTACAGGCGTATGAACAACTGCAAGCACACAATCAATAATGCTGTGCTGGACCCGGATGAATTCGACGGAAATATCTTCTGTAACCTGGTAAGTCCCTCCCGCATTCAGTGGAATAACCCTGTTGCAAACTTCGAATTTTCTTTCGGCCTCTATCTGCTGTTTGATAAGAGCCGAGGTATATGGGGTTGCAAGAATAGGAGCATTATATCTGTGGGCGAGTTTTGGAATTGCCCCTATGTGATCAAGGTGCCCGTGCGTGCAAACAATAGCTCGGACAGTCCCATTTATTTCCTTCATAATGGTATCATCAGGAATGGCTCCCATTTCTATAAGTTCAAGAGAATGCATTTTATCGATCTCAACATCCTCATGAATCTGGACCCTATCAAGGCGAAGCCCCATGTCCAGAATGATAATATCTTCACCTATAATAACCGCAGTCATATTACGGCCCATCTCATTATAGCCGCCAACTGCAACAATTCCTATTTCAGTCATATTTTTTAAACCTCTTATTTGATATGTAATCCTTTTAAGACCGAAATTCCGGAAAACTGATCCGACAACGGTCTCTAAGTAGTGACCATGATATGTGAGTAAGAATAACAGTATAGAATCAGCATTAGAACAGTTACTTTCTGGAACTTTTCAGACCCATAGCTCAGAAAGGAAGAGATTTATCTTTTCAGGGCTGAATCATACTATCTCTTGAAGAAGAATGGAACTTTAAATATATATTTTTTTCATTATACAAATATTTAAATATCCAATGGCTTCTAAGCTGCTCACAAATAAGTTAACACTGTTGCGGTTTAAGTTATACTTCTTCTATTCATAATATAGTTTTAAGAAATATATGCAATCAAGGAATTAATTCTGGTTTTCAAACTTATTTAATGTTCAACTTAGGCTTTTCTTTATATTTTTCTTCAGGTAGGAGATTTAATTTTCCAAAATCTGAAATTTAGCTATTTAATAAAGTAAGATCTAAATGGTTTCTATCTTCAAGAGTCTTGATATTCAAGCGAATTGAGTAGTAATTCCTCTTCCATTCAAACAATTTTTTTCAAACAAGTTTATAAATTTACTAAGATCTGACCTTTAATCTGAATATTCTAATTTACGTATCCTGTTCTTACTTCTTATTCTCACTTTTTATTATTTTATTACTAGATTTATGAGCTTAATTCAAGGAATGTTTATAAATTAATTCCAAATGATCGTAATATCATAAGTCCAATATCTAATTCACTACAATAAATTCATTTATAAATTCTTAATTTAACGATCAGGGTAATTGTATAAGATAATTATATTACAGATCCAGATAACTATATTTTAGACCTGCCAAGGCAATGATCAGTAGCATGGATAGAAAATCATTGTTTTACTAATTTTGTTATTTTACAAATTTTCTCTGAACCATTACTTTCATATCATGTATAAATATTATATGGAATAAATTTTTTATAAATGAATAGGGTTAACCTGCCTTAACCCTGGGGTTGTTTTTAATCAGAAATTATTTTTAAACAAAGACTTTTTAAACTTAAGCCTGCGGTTTATAAAATATATTGATCTGATTAAATTATTGTTAATAGGTATTAACATAAAGGTAGTAAGATGCTATATTTTACGTTAAAATGTTTCCCTTGAAACTGCATAATCTTTTACATTAAAGCCGCGCTGTCCAATATACTCAAGCGTCCAGCCCGTAACAACTACAGGTGCATTATGCAGGTCTTTTATATTTCCACAACCGCAGAGAAACATTGCGGCTTTAAATTCATCAAGCATGTGAGATAAAACATTAATTACGGCTTTTTCTCCTTTAAGAGAAGGGCCTACAAAAGGCAGGGCCGCGCTTGCCGCACTTGCTCCAAGGGATATAGACTTTGCGATATCAAGTCCTGTTCTTATTCCGCCTGTCGCTATAATTGGTAGAGAGACCCTGGATTCTATAATACTTGCAACAGTAGGGATCCCGAAATCCCAGAAGAGTTCGCCAAGCCGCTCCGAGACCGAATCTTCACTTTCTCTGGCCCTATAAACCTCAACTCCTGCCCAGCTTGTGCCTCCAACGCCCCCTACATCAATTGCAGAAACACCTGCTTTCTGCAAAAGAAGGGCATCTTCTCTTGAAATTCCTGCTCCTGTTTCTTTAACAATTACCGGAGTATTTTGCATGGAACAGATCTCTTTAATTGCATCAAGACAGCCAGTAGCATCTCTATCTCCTTCCGGCTGGATTGCCTCCTGCAAAAAATTCAGGTGAATTGCAAGAGCATCGGCATCAATCATTTCAATAAGTTTTTCAACTCCTTCTACCCCATACTGCCGAATCTGCGCAGCCCCTATATTACCATAAATAAAAGCTTTGGGAGCCCTGTCCCTGACAATTCTGAAAGACTTTTCCTGAGCAGGATCGTCTATCGCAGCCCTCTGGCTTCCAACACCTATTCCTATTCCCAGTTCTTCAGCAGCCCCTGCAAGCGCAGAATTTACAGAAAGAGTCTCGGGATGCCCGCCTGTGATTGAAGCAATCAAAAAAGGGGCCTGAAGACGTTTCCCAAGAAAATCTATAGAAAGATCCAGCTTATCCATATTAAGTTCTGGAAGGGCTCTATGAATTAGAGTTACATCTTCAAAACCGGCACTGACCTTTCTGGCTTCTACCTGGCTTTCCGCACATAGTTTCAGATGTTCTATTTTTCGCCTTGAAGTAGTGTTAATCATATTTTATACCTTTTCAAGCCCTACCCCTGTTGTCCGGGCTTATTCTGGTCCCTATTTCTTCCCCATTTAAGAACCTGTAGATATTATCTTTTTTGCCTGCATTGAAGATATATGAGGTAATACAAGACGTTTTGCTCAGTTCAAGAAGTTCCTGCACTTTCCCAAGCATCCCGCCTGTAACATCCGTGCTTTCCGACCCTTTTATATACTGCTTAAAACTTTCGAATTTTTCAGGAGTAATTTCAGGTACAGGTTTTCCATTATTATCAAGCACCCCGTCAGCTGCAGAGCCTAACCCGAGCCTGGTTATTCCGAGAGCTTTTGCAAGGTAAGGAACTATCTGGTCTCCGGAAAGTACACATACTCCAAGCTCAAGATCCATTACAACATCCCCATGCAGTACAGGAACAAATCCATTCTCAAGCATGAGTTTTATATTATCCAGATACGCGCTCTCGATTCGCCCCTTTCTGCAAGCAATACAGCACATAGGATGTAGAGCTACTGCGCGAACTCCAAAATGGTTAAGCGCATCAACTACGCTTGAAGCAAGTTTTTTGACAGATTCATGAGTTACAATAGCGCCCTCAGGATCAAAGCCTTTATCAAGCCCGTATTTTTTTGCATATGTATGCCCAAAAGAACCTGCTCCATGGACAATAATCATTTTTCCGCGAAATTCCGAAACTTCTTTTGCAATCCTGTAAAGCTCAGCTTCTTTTACAACCCCTTCATCCGCGTTTTTATCGGTAATTACGCTGCCTCCAAGCTTGAGGATAACAGGTTCTGTTGAGAAATTCATATAATCACTAATCACTAGGTCAAATTTAATTAAATAAATAATTCTTTAATTTATTTTAATTAATAGATAGAACTTTTTATAATGGTTCAATAAATAAGCATTCCAGTAAATAAATAAGCACGAAAATATGAACAAATCATAAATTCAAAGATGTCAGTAAATTTTAGTAAATCAATGGCAAATTGAGATCTGTAGGCATGAAATGAGACTTCAAATGTACTTTTAAAATATGATTTTGATTTTTTGATTTAGTTTTTGGATTTAAGCTTTAAATCAACACCCAGGTATTGATTTAACTTTTTAATTTGAGTTTTCATTTATTTTTCATGCTTTTATTAATCGATTCTTAAACCCTGTTCTGTGGGCCGGGTCACAGTTGCTTTTCCTCCTGCATTGGAAATAGCTGTTGCAACCTCGATACATTTATCAAGAGCTGTAAGGGCTACCATACAGCCTCCTCCGCCAGCTCCAGTAATTTTTGCTCCATAGGCTCCTGCCTGCCTGGCTGAATAAATAAGGCTGGAAAGTTCAAGAATATTTACTCCGAGCGCATCTAAAATCCCCTGATTGACATTCATAAGCCTGCCAATTGAAGAATAGTCCTGAGAAAGCACAAAACTTTCTCCGATTTTTGAGATTTTGCCAATAGAGCTCATAAGAGGCTCTATAAGCTCAGGATAGCTTTCGCGAAGTCTCCGAACATTTGCCACGAGTTCTTTTGTAGAAGAAAAGATTCCTGTATCCCCTATAACAATCCCGCAGTCAGGGGTTTTTAATTTTCTTCGGGCAGGAATAGTAACAACCCCTCCGAATGTAGAAACATAGGTATCTGTAGGGCTTGCAGCACCCTGTACCTTAATTTCAATTTCGTGTCCTAATTTTGAGATTTCCTCAAGAGAAAGCTTACAGGCAAATAATTCATTAAGAGCCCCTATGGTTGCAATCGTTACAGCAGCCGAAGACCCCAGCCCTGACCCAACAGGCAGTTCGGAACTGACATCAAGGAAAACACCATCAACAGATACAATTTCCCTGAATTTTTCAATAACATTAGAGACATAGGGGTGTTTTTCAAAATCAATTCCTGTTCTGCCTATCTGGGACTGGATTACTAGTGAATCATTTAATTCAGCCCTTACCCGGGTCCTTAATTCAACCGCACACGCTATTGCAGTTTCTCCATAAACAACTGCATGTTCTCCGAAAAGATAGATTTTCCCGGGGGCAGAACACAAAACCATATAATTCCTCTAAAGCTTTAATGAAGGATTTGAATTATTTAAAATATATGGACAATTAAGATACGTACTGTATATAATGCAGTTCTTTGCTTAATTGAAATTTACTTTAGCTGCAATTTGTTTTATTCGAATTAATTCGATTTAGTATTTTTAACTTGATTAAATCAAAATTGAATTTAAATTATTGGATAGCTAAGTTTTCATAAAATTTAACTGATCATATAAATTTAAGAAATAATAAAGCATTTAATGAAACAAAAATTTATAAAAATTTATCCGGGAATATTAACCTTTATGCACCCCGGGTGTTTTTATTTCAATTAGAATCTTCTATTCAATTAAATAATTAAAAAGAAGTGGTATTTTTTTAATATTTCTTATTTATAACCTTTTTTATTCTAAAGTAATTGCAGCATATCCCACAACTGCACCTGTATCGCCTGAGATCTCGCCGCTGTTTGAGTAATTAAGCAGTGTAGCTTTTTTTCCGCCTAATTTTTTGCAGGCAGCAAGCATTGCCGCAATTGGCCCATATCCGCACACAGATGCATTTCTCTGGTAAAGCCGGACATACATTGCGGAAATATCCATGTTCAGGATAGCGTCTATAACCTCGTTATCAATTTTTCTTGCAATTTCCGCAGGTTGATAATGAGTAAAGTCGCTTGATGCAATAAACACCACTTTTTTCCCGCTTTTGGAAACTAGGTTTGCTACGAGCTCTCCGACTTCAACTGCAGTTTCTTCGTCCTGCATACCCATGCAGATAGGAAGAATCTTGAAATCTCGCTCAAAGCGGTATTGAAGAAAAGGAAGCTGGACTTCTATTGAATGTTCGTATCTATGCCCAAGTTCGTCTGCATCAATAATACTTCCCAGGAAACCATTTGCAAGATCGGTATCGACTTCAAGATTTCCCAGGGGAGTTTTCCATGTATCAGTAGATACGGATACAGGGGTGCCATATCCCGTATGGTTAGGCCCGAAAAGGATATAAGTATCTGCTTTTGGAAGAACTGCATAAGCATGTGCAGCTACCCTGCCGGAATAAACATAACCTGCATGAGGACAAACCGCCCCAAGCACGTTTCTCTCCCGGATCTCCAGACCTTCAAAGCATCGTTTAAGCTCTTTCTCAAGATATTCAGGACGCAGGGGATAAAATTGCCCTGCAACTGCCGGTTGTCTCATTTAAAATCACCCATATAAAATACGGGCCATTTTTATATATTCTTGCAGGGTGCAGGGACTTTCTTTAATATCATAGAGGCGTTTCGAAATCTGTCATCTCATAATTGAAGGGAGTCCCATTAAGCCTGGAAACTTCTCTAGCAAGCAGCCAGTAGACAAGAGAGAGGGCCTTTCTGCCTTTGTTGTTTGTTGGGATCACGAGATCCACATTTGAAGTAAGGTTGTTAGTATCACAAAGGGCTACAACAGGCACTCCGATACTTGAAGCTTCTTTTAAGACCTGAGCATCCCCTGCAGGATCGGTTACGATTATTACATCAGGCTCAAAGAAACCATGAATCTGGGGGTTAGTAAGGGAGCCCGGGATGAATCTTCCAAGCATTGCCCTTGTGCCAAGAGCTCTTGAGAACATTCTTGCAGGGTGCTGCCCATACTGCCTTGAAGAAACAACAAGAATCCTTGAAGGATCATAATGAGACAATAATTTTGATGCAACTCTAATTCTTTCATCTGTTGACTGAATGTCAAGCACATATAACCCATCAGTTCTGACTCTGTATACGAAACGCATCATATCCTGAGTCTTTTGCTGGGTCCCTATATGAACACCTGCTGCAAGGTATTCATCGATAGATACAAGGGATGTGGACCCTTCTTTAGCGACTGCTTCGTCTTCAGCCGCTACAGGCACAGCGTCTGTTTTTGCTGCTTCCTTTTCAGGTACAGGTTTTGCTTCAGCCTCAAGATTTTCTTCATTTAAAGGCTGTGCTTCGGTTTCCTCCTGTCCTGTTTGCTCAATTTCCTCCATAAAGTCACCTCATAATATAGAATCAACAATAAAATACACTCAAGATCTGAAAATGTATCCCACTACGTTTTCAATTGCTTTTACGTTTGACCGTGATAGGAATAACTCCGGCTTCTAACTCTTTAATAGCAACATTAAGAGGATCCAGCCTCCCGTCATCTTCGACAAGGACAGGAGCCCCCATCGCAATTTGTAATGATCTTGCACCTACAATTCGTGCACGCTCGAACCGGGTATACTTTTCCTTGACCAACTGATCACCCTGAAACTTAAAAACGCTCCGATGAATTCCGATAATTGAGAAGCATGATAGTATTTAATATTTTGTACAGTACACTGCCTGGATACCAGTACCCGGAAAATAGGGGAGTGGGACCGCTGAGATTCGAACTCAGGTTCCGGCGTCCCGAACGCCGAAGGATGGACCAAGCTACCCTACGGTCCCTTACTGGTACGGCGAGAGCACGTCAACAAGTTCGACG
>JBNAKO010000037.1:0-16106 GCA_049706495.1 Methanosarcina sp.
TACGAAGCTGGCGGGTGGAGGGTAGAAAAACACCCCAGATTCCTTGCTGACTTAACAGGGGACGGACGTGCAGATATTGTTGGATTTGCAGATGCAGGGGTTTATGTATCACTTAACAACGGTGACGGTACCTTCCAGGCACCAAAACCTGTAATCTGTAGCTTCGGCT
Source organism: Methanosarcina sp. (assembly GCA_049706495.1). Taxonomy (GTDB): domain Archaea; phylum Halobacteriota; class Methanosarcinia; order Methanosarcinales; family Methanosarcinaceae; genus Methanosarcina. The sequence continues at coordinate 170 of JBNAKO010000037.1, forward strand.
ACGAAGCTGGCGGGTGGAGGGTAGAAAAACACCCCAGATTCCTTGCTGACCTTACAGGGGACGGACGTCCGGATATTGTTGGATTTGCAGATGCAGGGGTTTATGTATCATTTAACAACGGGGATGGGACTTTTAAACCAGCTAAACTGGTTCTTGATAAATTCGGCTACGAAGCTGGCGGGTGGAGGGTAGAAAAACACCCCAGATTCCTTGCTGACTTAACAGGGGACGGACGTGCAGAGATTGTTGGATTTGCAGATGCAGGAGTTTATGTATCAGACCTGTCGGACTCCTCCGATCCAAAGCCCTCTGTTTTAATCATAACCAGTCAGGAAAAATTGAAAAACAAGTATGGAGGAGAATCATTTGCTCAAATAGAGGCAAAAATCAGCTCTTATATCCAGGCTCTTAAAAATACTGAAGTTGGCGCTGTTCTTGCATATGTGGATTCTGCAGCTTCTCTGGAGAAATATGGTTTAAGCCCTGTTAATCCTGAAAATGCCCCTGAGATAAAGAAACTTATTGATAAACTTTATGAGAAACTGTCCCCTCATGATATACTTATTATTGGCGGACATTCAATCATTCCCTTCCACATTCTCCCAAACCCATGTGAAGGTGACGGGGATACTGAAGTGCCTTCTGACAGTCCTTATGCTTCGGATGATGATGACTTCCTTATTCCTGAAAAAGTTGTTGCAAGACTTCCAGATGACAGTTCTGGAAATCCTTCCTTCCTGCTCTCCCTGATTGAGAATATTACTGTAAGAGTTAAGAGCGCCTCGAAAAAATCCTTTGGGTTTTCAGCCAAAGTGTGGAAGGGAGCATCAGAAGCTGTTTATGATACTATTGAAAAAGGGCAGGATCTAAAACTTTCACCCCCTGTTAAATCGGATAATCTAAAGAAGGAATGGATAGATAAAAAAGGATACTTCTATTTCAACCTTCATGGATCGGAAGATACTGCTAACTGGTACGGCCAGGACGATTATACTTACCCTGTAGCTTTTGCTCCTGACAACCTGAAAGATGTGAATATTGAAAACGCTGTGATTTGTACTGAGGCATGCTACGGAGCGAACATTATCGAAAAAGAAGTTGAAGATGCCTTATCTCTTAAGTTTCTTGCAAAGAAAGCTGCCTGTTTTGTTGGTTCGACTAAGATTGCTTACGGGCCTGCAGAACCTCCAAACACCGATGCCGACCTTATGGTGTTAAAATTTTTTGTGCGTATTAAGGAAGGCTTAAGTTTTGGAGAAGCTTTTTTAAAGGCCAAGCAGGATTTTGCCCAGGAATCTATTAAAAACAAGGGATATCTTGATAAGACCGAACAAAAGACACTTTTGGAATATGTGATTTTTGCTGACCCCTCAGCACATATGGAGGAGATCGAATGAGCCTGACAGATGAAGAACTGAAAAAAATTGTTAAAGAATTCATTAAAAAAGATACTCCCGAACTGGCAGACCAGGAACCTACAGTTCAGGATGAAGAACGCATTGTCCCTAAAGAAGTTGAGTGCAAGCTAGGGCTTGAGCACTCTAAGGCTTTACCTTCGAATGTAAAGACCTTTACATTTAAGAAGATGGTAATTGCCGAAGATGGGGCAAAGATTCCAATTGTCAGCAGAATAACAATTGATGAAAATGGAAATATCATTAAAGCAACTGGAAACTGACCTGAAGAATCTCAATCAGCGATTACCATTGTAAAATAGTTTAAAAAACAAAACTTGTTTAGCATAGTTGTCCAATGATCGGCGGCGCTTTTCGAAGCGCCGCATAAAGTTAAGTAACTACCTTCTAAAAAGAAAGTTTTACCCTCTTATTCTTTATCCTCTTATTTTTATTACAGCTATATTTAGCAACTATATTAAAATCCAAAAATCGAAAAAAAGAATAAGAAGTATCAGTAGTGATTTGGATAACTGGCATGCATATTTACAAAATTAATTCTATATTATAGTTATTCCCGCAAAGAATTACACTTAAAACTAAGAGAGCTAATTCAACATAGTCTAAATAATCATATTTAGGATTCCTTTCAGAAAATAAGTGTAAAGATTTGCGACCGATACTATAATTAGCTTTACCAACTTATAAAATTACATATTCTTTGGGTAAAGTTCCGTTTTTACATTTATTTAATTTTAAACTCATTTAAATTGTTTTTTTAGGCATATAATTGTGTAATTCCAGTTACTTCCTAAGATTAAAAAATACATAAACATATTTTAAATCTAATATTAAGTCTATTCTAATAAAGAGTATGAGATTCTTTAAATAAATGGATAAAATATGAAATACTTTCCGAGCTTATTTCAAAACGCTTTCAATCCTTCATGCCAATTTTTCGGAGTAGATAAATCAAGATTATAAAAACTGAATGGAACAGGTACTTTTGGTCAGATATATGATTAAGCGGAATTTTGAAATCAACTCTTCACATTACCTTTTGGATTATTAGTGAACCTTCATTATTTTGGGCGGAAAGGTTGTCCTAATTTTGGTTTTTCAAAAACGTCAATAAACTAATTACTGAATTGCTACTGAAGGTCCAAATACGACTTAATCATGGATGCCAGATTGCCCTTTTAGGAAATTCTACTGTCCAGATAATTAAGTAATACTAATTATTATTTGGCTGGATCAAAAACAAATCATGCCGCTTAGACATTTTTAAACTTTTTTGATTACTACTATTCTTAATAGATGTGGTGAAAAAATCTGCAAAGTTCTACCAGAAATGATGGAATTTTAGCCTAAATAATGGGAGTACGTCAGAAAAATGCTATGTTATTGAACATGAATCAACTGGGGACGTTAGTTCTCGATTTATAATTCATTAAGAAATTATTTAACTATACTGGAAATGCGCGAGATGAAAACATTGATTTCAATCCCCAGTATTGAAGAAATTGGCATGATAACCCTACTTGCTAAAAAGGCAACTTTAAAGATTTTCTTACAGAAAATAAACTTGTTTCATAGCTCAGTCTTGTTTCGAATACACTAATATGAGAGAAATACTAATGAGGAGATTATAAAGGAGGATCAAAGGTAACAAGAGGAATTCTGATTCAGATCGCTCAGTCGGCGGAAGAAAAAAGCAGGTTAAAAAAGTTTTAAAAGGAAAAAATAAATTAATAGACATACAAAAGCGATTATAGCTTTTTAAAGAATGATACTACAATAATCTGGCAGACAATATAGTATTTTGTAAAAAAAATGATGATAAGTAGATGAAACGAATTTTAAAAGAGATTATCCAAAAGAAGAGGATTGTAGAAATTGAGCTACTATCCTGGGAGTTTATTAAAATACAGGTGGGATAATCACAATTATGAGAAAGGAGGAATGTGAGAGTACAAGAGAAAGAAATCCTCGTGTACTTTCACATTAAAACGTTGGTCTCATATTGGTTTTATTTTCTAGTAGCAGTCAGTCTTACCTGATCGACCTGAGAATTTTCGTCTGTGTGCACATTTATGTAATGATTATTCGTATCAGCAGCGATGAGACAGTCAACTATCTGATTTTGCATAAATGCGTTGTTCCAGCCATCAACAGTACTTACAGGTTTCACACAGAAATTATAAAGTTTATTACCATCTTTTAAATCAAAGGTAGTTAAATCAGAAACCATCCAGGGCCAAACATCATCCACTTTGCCATAATACCATGTATTTGGACTTATAGGGGAGTAGTTTGGAACAATTGAGTGTGAAACACTCATATTTTCAGAAACAACCACATTAGTTGATATCAATTTTTGGTTTAAAGCGGCAGGTAACGGTTCAGCTCCCATTACAAATGGGATTGTCCCCGCTAGCATAAAGATCACTAAAATTCCAATTATACCTAGTTTCTTTGACATTTTATCAGCCTCCATATATGTGCTTACGCATTTGAAAAGTAAAATAAAACATCAGACCCTCTGTCACAGATCACACAATTTGAAGGAAAAAGGTTAGATGCTATCGATTTTTTCTGTTCAACTGCACAAGTCTTATACTAACTTATTATTATGTTCCAGATTTCGGAATTCAATTTTTTTCATCCGATTGAATTCCAAATATTACAATCTTAAAATATTATATAACCCATATGACCAAAGTATCTAACAATCAACATTTTAACTAACTTTTAAAAATTTAGATTCAACAACATATATCAGGAGAGAGTTTTTTAGTCAGCTCCAAACCTTAAAAAAGCATTAATGCAGAATCTACAGAACTACTTTGATTCACTATATATCATTTACAATTTTCAGCCACATCAAGAGGAATTAAATTCATACCTCTTATAGGCTCAAATGAAATCTCCTAACCTGTACATGTGTACCATTTTATGAGCTATCCAAATGCTACAAGAGTTAAAAGTTTCTTTAAGATTAAGTAGAAAGTGAAATCCTTTTCTTATAAAATTTAATCTCGAAGACTACCGAAAATAAACGCAAAAATGATTGCTGCATATAGAAAAGGGTACATCGAGAGCACTGGAGATACAAAAGAGACCCGGAAAATGTGAAAGTGTATTGAGAAAAGATTAAAAGGAAATAATAACCGGCAAGAGCCAGATTAGGTTGCGGAGAGTTTTCAGATTAATTTTTGAAACTATTTTTCCGGATTTATCTTTGTTTTAAGGATTTTAATCTCTTTTTACAGCTTTTACTACAGCGGCCCCCTCCAGGCTCTGGATTTCTACATTAAAACCAACCTCTTCAAAAAGTTCTTTCCACTCCTCTTCTGAAAGTTGAGGCCCATGATGATGCTGATTTGCAAGCGGTTCAACTGCTATCAACATTCCCCCTTTTCTCAGCACCCTTTTAATCTCGAAAAGGGCATATCTCATATCCTCAAGGTGATGAAGCATCAAAAAACACATGGCGGCATCTATTCTCTCATTTTCAAAAGGCAAAGAATAAGCACTGCCTGTCTTAAATTCCACATTTTGAATCCTGGAAATTCTGGCATTCATTTTTGCCTGTGAAACTAACGAGTCATGAACATCAATTCCATAAACCTTAGAGTCCGGATTATTTTTTGCAAGCTCAAGTGTAAAGCTTCCAAACCCGCTGCCGATATCCAGAATGGAATCTCCTTTTATTTCTGAAAGCACAATGGGAGATACAATTCCCCTCATCCTGGCCATACGGTCTTCCAGAAACTTCGCTTTCCCGGCTTTCGCGCTATCTATCGCCGTAAAAGGAAGAATATCATAAACCCTTGCCCCATTAGCCGCCATAAGGCCTCTAACATAAACGTTTTCATTTTCCGCTCCAACAAATTCCACAATCGAAACTCCAACCTCCCTGCTAAACCGCAAATTCCACTCTTCTCTTTTCTCACTAAACTGAATCCCAAGCGGCGTATGCACCACAAAGTAATGAGAATACTCAGGCCTGAAATATGCAGCTATCAGGCCTGGTTCTTTCAGTCGAATTTCACTCAAACTGTCCTTAAAAAGCGCAAGGAATTGTAAAGAATTCTCATCAGCCTCGTTCTTAATACTCCCAATTTCTTCAAACATGAGATAAATTCGATCTCAGAGAATAAAAGCCCTCTTATAGCTTTAAAAGCCAAGATAAAAAAGCTTCTGAAAGTACCTATTAATTAAATCAAATTTTTATTAATATATCTTAATTCTTACTTTACGAGAGAACAGTAATTAAAAAATAAATAAAAAGACATACTAAGCTAGATTTCCCTTTTAATTAAACATTAATTTAATACTCTTCCTTTATTATGTCCATCACTCGTCCAAAAGAGCTAAGGATTCCTTCACAATACCATTCTATTAATTCGATTAGTTGCTCCTCTGTTTTATCTGGATACCTTTTCTTGCAATGATCATACATTCTGTCAATAAGCTGAATATCTGTTGGATAAAAATTAATTTTTTTATGTAAGCATGTTTCGTGGCAACTATTGAGATTGATATATGTAGGGTATAACTTATTTAGCAGTTCAGCTTTTTGAGGATCTTCCATGCTTTTTATATCATTTTCTGCGTAGGAATAACCTAAAACACTGCCACCCCAGAAGCATTCAATTAACTCAAATAATTCAATATCTGTTTTATTTTCGTAATTACTTTTAATCTGGTTGAAATAATCTATATTATCATCTGTTATTTGACCATCAATAGTATCTGTAATTACTAAACTAGCATTTCTACTTAATTCATTTATTTTAAGCAGTAATTCTTCTTTTGATAGTTTAATTGGTTGTATATTATCTAATTTTTTAGATCTAGTAAATAGCCCCATATCTTCACCTTTGAAAGCTGGTAATTCTGACAAAGAAACTTCATTCAAGTTCTAAGAAGTGATTAACAATAGGTAGACATAGTTTTTTCCACCCAATCTAGAAGTGGTCAGTAGCAAATAATGCTGAATCACGTATCAGTATGAAGAATTACTCTCTATGAAATGCTTCTACTAATATAGTGTTTTAAAATTATTTAATAGTTGTTATATACAGAAAAATAAACAATAGAAAATCATGTATTATAATTATAAAGAAATTTCATACAAAGATTATAGAAAAGTTACTAATTTTGCGAATCTCGTAATTTGGAGTTTTATATAAAATTCAATCAAATTAGGATTGCTACAATGCGTGACATTTTTTTGTTTGAATTTTAAATATAATATCGTGATCGTGCCCTTTACATTTTTAGACTTAATTTCTGTATTGAAATAAAACTCCAAGCGTTTACCGAAATGATTAAATACTAATAAATAGGATATGGGATACCTACTGGTGGTAGCAATGAAATATGTAATCGCAATTATAAGACCGGAAAAGCTCGATGCAGTCAAGAGAGAGCTTCAAAAAATTGAGGTAAATAGATTAACAGTATCATCCGCCTCTGGCTATGGTGCTCAAAAAGGACATCTGGAAATCTATAGAGCAATGGAGTATGAAGTGAACCTGCTTGAAAAAATTAAACTTGAAATTGCAGTCAATGATGATTTCCTGGAGTCTACTATCGAGGCAATTCAAACAGGAGCAAAGGGCAGTGACGGTTATGTCGGAAGCGGAAAGATATTCGTGCTGCCACTTGAAAATGTAATAAGGATTCGTACAAACGAAACCGGGCCTGATGCTATTTGAGGGGTAAAACATGGCTATTGAAGCAGCAGACACTGTATGGGTATTAATTTCATCTGCATTTGTATTATTAATGGTTCCCGGACTTGCTTTATTCTACGGCGGGCTTGTCCAGCGTAAAAACGTTTTAAGCTGTATGATGCACTCATTTGTTGCAATGGGTGTGATGGCGCTTGAATGGATAGTAATAGGCTACTCACTTGCTTTCAGTCCAGGAAACTGGTTTGTGGGAGGACTTGATAACTTCCTTCTGAACGGAATTGATCTGTATTCAGTTACAGGCACGATTCCAACTTATGCATTCGTTGCATTCCAGGGAATGTTTGCAATTATTACTCCGGCCCTTATCTCAGGAGCAATTGTCGGCCGTGTTAAGTTCAAATCTTATATTGCATTTATCGCACTCTGGGGACTTATTGTTTATGCACCTGTCTGTCACTGGGTCTGGGGAGGCGGATTCCTTACTGGAGAAGCCCTTGACTTTGCTGGCGGGACTGTAGTTCACATAACTGCAGGAATTTCTTCACTCGCAATCCTGACCTACCTTGGTAAGAGGAGAGGATATGGGATTGATGTAATAAAACCTCACAACATTACTCTGACACTGCTTGGAACCGGCCTCTTGTGGTTTGGCTGGTTTGGGTTCAACGCAGGTTCTTCCCTTGCTGCAAATGAAATCGCAGCCCTTGCGTTCATTACAACGCTCATAGCTCCTGCAGCTGCAGGTTTTGTCTGGATGGCTCTGGAATGGTTCCATCTCGGGCGCCCAACTGCTCTCGGATTTGCAACCGGAATCCTCGCAGGGCTTGTTGCAATAACTCCGGCTGCCGGGTTTGTAACTCCTATAGCAGCAATTCCAATAGGGATAGTTGCAAGCTTTGTATGTTACCAGGCTGTAATGCTTAAAAACAGATTTGGATACGATGATTCCCTTGATGCCTTTGGAGTCCACGGTGTAGGCGGAATAATCGGGGCACTCCTGACGGGGGTATACGCAAGTGTAAACTCTACAGGACTTTTGCTTGGAAACGCAGGCCAGTTAATGACTCAGTTTGAAGGTGTTGTATTTACTGCTGTATATGCAGGCCTGTGTACCTTACTTATCGGATTTGTACTTCACAGGACAATCGGTCTGAAAGTAAGCGAAAGCGAAGAAAACATCGGGCTTGACAAAACCCAGCACGGTGAAGCTGCATATAACATATAAGTACAGGCAAATACCTGTACTTTTAAATTTTTACTTATATTAAATTCTCACTTTATTTCCTCTATAAACCCTTATCCCATCTATATTTTTAATTTTTTCTTAAACTGATCTACTTTTTTCTTATTTTCTCCTTTTTCCTATTTCCTTAGCTTACATTGATTTTTATTCCTAACTTGAAACCTGAGTCGCATTTTTTGAAAAATATATATTTGAAATATATATCATAAACTGTGGAAAATATTAAGTATAATAAAGTAGGAAAAAGGTAAGATATTTGAGATTTCCTAGTTATAGTATAAAAGTAGATGGGATGAAAAGATGTTAAATACTGGTTCTACAGGCTTTATGCTGCTTGCGACAAGTCTTGTTATGCTTATGACCCCTGGTCTGGCATTCTTTTACGGTGGACTTGCATGCAAACGAAATATTTTAGGAATTATGATGCAGAGTTTTGTATCTCTGGGACTGACAACTATTTTATGGTTTTTCATTGGCTATTCCTTATGCTTCAGTGGAGGCGAAGGAGCAATTATAGGAAACCTGGACAAAGTATTTTTGCAAGGAATCACTCCGGATGTTTTATATAAATCCGGAGGCTTTCCAGAACTCGTTTTTGTAGCCTACCAGATGATGTTTGCAATAATTACCCCGGCTTTGATTACGGGAGCATTTGCAAATCGAATTACATTTAAAGCTTACCTGATTTTCCTTGTTATCTGGCAAATTTTTGTTTACTATCCTTTTGTTCATATGATCTGGGGAGGAGGCCTGCTTGCAGAAATGGGAGTTCTTGATTTTGCGGGAGGAATTGTTGTTCATGCAACAGCAGGTTTTGCAGCTCTTGCCTCGGTTTTTTATGTAGGTGCAAGAAGAAATAGAGAAACAAAACCAAACAACATACCCTTGATGGCTATTGGAACTGCCCTGCTCTGGTTTGGCTGGTATGGCTTTAATGCAGGTAGCGAACTCAATGTGGACGGCATAACTGCACTTGCATTCCTTAATAGCGATATTGCAGCGTCTTTTGCTGCAATTACCTGGATGGTAATAGAATGGTATAGAGAAGAAAAACCAAAGTTTGTTGGGCTTATGACAGGTGCAGTTGCAGGCCTTGCTACTGTTACTCCTGCAGCAGGCTTTGTGACCTTACCTGTAGCTGCAATAATGGGTATCCTGGGATCACTCGTCTGTTATGGAGCAGTCCATATTAAAAATAAAATGGAATGGGATGATGCTCTTGATGTCTGGGGAGTTCACGGGATCGGAGGAGTTACAGGCACTATCCTCCTTGGAGTTTTCGCATCAACTGCAATAAACCCGGCAGGAGCTGACGGGCTTCTCTACGGTGGGACTTCCTTCTTTATAAAACAGGTTCTGGTGGTTGCAGGGGCTTCAATCTACGCGTTTATATTCACTTATGTCATGTTGATGTTTATAGATGTTATAACTCCTGTGAAAGTCACAGATCAAGAACAATTAATAGGTCTGGATATTTCTCTTCACGGCGAATGTGCTTATGATTCTATTCTTCGATAAGTAAACTAAAAAAGTAATACTGAATGGAAAAGGTTCTATTAGGAGACCAGATTGGATTATTAAATCAGGCATGATGATGCTAAGATTTTTCTGAGCTCCTGAAGCTTCTCCATTTTTACTTAATTTTACTTAATTTTAATGAATTTTTATTAAATCTCTATTGGAATTAATTGAAATTCTATTTTACTTTCTATTTAAGACTCTATTTTTATGTATTTAGGCTCTAGAAATCTATAAATAGAATTTCCATTCAATATTTAATTATATGATTAATGAAGAAGATTTGCAGCTTTTTAAAGCCCTTAGCGAAGATACAAGATACAGAATAATTAAGGCTCTCCTTGAAGCAGAATCAGCATCTGAAAGTCTGAAATATGGCAATAAAGGAGAATTATGTGCCTGCGAGATCCCAGAAATAATTAGTAGAACCCAGTCAAACACCTCAATGCATCTTGCGAAATTACAAGACTGGGGAATTATTAAAGTTAGGAAACAAGGGAAGATGAGGCTGTATTCAATACAGAACGATAAAATAAGGAAAATTCTAGAAGCTATTAGAGAATAATTTTAATTTGAAAATTAATCTGAAAGATTACAATAATTTTTAAATTACATAGATTTTAAAAAGTACACTTAAATCTAGACTTTTATTAGACTTTTATATTACTTTACTTTCAGCGATAATGTTATATTTCATGAAGTCAATATCAATATATATTGATATAATTAAGGGAAATGTTATCTGAAAATTAAAAGAAAATCTTAAAGAAGGATCTCAAAATGGTTGACATTTTTTATCCCCTTCAATGGATTGCAGATAAAGTTACATATGAGCTATTAGGAATTGCTCCGGATACCAGGCTTGCTGCCAGTGTTAATTTTGTTATTTATGATGTAATGAAAATTTTTATCCTTCTTGCTTTCATGATTTTTGTTATTTCCTATATAAGGACATATATTACTCCTGAGAGAACCAGACAGGTACTTGGAAATAAACAGGGAATAAAGTATTATTTTTTTGCATCTTTATTGGGTACAATTACTCCTTTTTGTTCATGCTCATCTGTCCCGATTTTTATAGGATTTGTAGAAGCTGGGGTGCCTTTAGGAGTTACTTTTGCCTTTTTGATTACGTCTCCCCTTGTAAATGAGGCTGCAGTTGCTGCGCTCTGGGCTACCCTCGGCCTAAAAGCAACAATAATTTATGTTGTATCAGGTGTAGTTCTGGGAGTTTTGGGGGGCTATGTAATTGGGCTTCTGAAACTTGAGAGGTATGTTGAAGATTTTGTTTTTAAAATGAAAGTAGGACAGGTAACTGGCACTTCTGGAGAAATGACAGTAAAGGACAGAATAAGCTGCGCCTATGAAAACGTAAAAGATATTGTAGGAAGGGTGTGGATCTACGTAATTATAGGGGTCAGCATAGGAGGTATTTTTCACGGCTATGCCCCCGAAGGAATTCTTGAAAAATATGCAGGCAAAGACAACCTGCTTGCAGTGCCAATCGCTGTTCTGATTGGTGTGCCTCTATATTCTAACGTTATGGCTATGATTCCTATTGTTGAAAGCCTGATTGGAAAAGGGCTCCCTGTAGGAACTGCTCTGGCCTTTCTGATGTCTGTTACAGCCGTATCTCTGCCTGAGATGATTATCTTGAGAAAAGTGCTCAAAAAAGAATTAATTGCAATTTTTGTCTCGATAGTAGCTGTATCAATAATATTTACAGGATACTTATTCAATATTGTGTTGTAAATATTCTGGTAATTCTTTAAAATCTGAAGGTTTTAAACAAAATTAACAAAAAAACTTTGATTCGTACAAAAATCAAATCCAGAAAAAGGAGGAAAATTAATGAAAATAGAAGTCCTTGGAACAGGGTGCTCAAAGTGCAAAAAGACAAAGGAATTGATTGACAAAGTAGTAAAGCAAACCGGAGCTGACGCTGAAGTTGTCAAGGTGGAGGACATTGAGAAAATTATGAACTATGGAGTTATGGTTACTCCTGCTGTTGTTGTTGATGGAGAAGTTAAGATGACAGGCAAAGTACCTGATGAAAAAGATATCAAAAAATGGATTGGGAAATAAATTAAAAAACAATTTTGCTAGCTGATATAAAAAAAGTACAGCAAAAACTTCAGAAGGAAAACAGTAATGGCAGAAAATAAGAAATGCAGTTGTTGCGGGGATTCGATCACCACAATTTTCCCCTGCGTTGGAGCAGCAAATGTTGGACAAATCTCCAATAAAATTGCGATAGAACTCGAAAAAAGAGGCGTAGGGAACTTCATGTGCACAGCTGGAATTGGAGCTCGAGCTTCAGGACTTATGAAATCTGCTGAGGCTTCAGATAGGATCATTGCAATTGATGGTTGTCCTGTAAATTGTGCAAGCAAAACTCTCGAATTAGCAGGCTTCAAAGTAGATGATAAAATAGTGATTTCCGAACTTGGTATCAAAAAAACCAAGGAGAAAGATCTTAAAGATAATGAAGTTTCAGAAGCTCTTGAAAAGACTCTTGAAATCTTGCAGTCCAGCTAAGTTCGGGCTTAACTAATTTTTTAATCATATTCACGATTATTATTTAATCTTTAAATTTTTTTCAAATTAAAAATAAGATATGAATATTTTAAAATATTGGATCGGTCTAAAATTTATATTAAGCTGATTCAATAACTGAAAAGAAAAAAGCAGGTTAAAAAACGAAGATCTGAAAACATGAAAAAAAGGAGAAGAAAAATTCAAAAGCTTGTTGGCTCAGAGATAAAGTTTCAATTGGAATTAGTTTCCACAGCAACAGCCTTTATCTTTTTCTGGCTCTTTAGATTTACCTTCTTCAAAGATAAGCCCATACACATTTTCATTGTAGACATTTGTCCAACCAAGCTGGGAGCCTCCAGCTATAAACATAGCAACAGCAATAGCTTCAGCAATTTCCTTTTTCGTTGCCCCATTTGCAAAGGCTCTCTGAGAATGGGTATCAACACAAAACTGGCAGCGCATCAAAACTGAAGAAGCAACAGCTATAAGTTCCTTACTTTTGCGATCTAGTTCTCCACCTTCAAAGATTGAATCTCTCAATTTACCGAATGCTTCAGCAGTATCAGGTAATATTTCATTCAAAAATGGCATTTTTTTCCTCCAATTAAATCAACTACTCCAATTTATATAATACGAAAAGTGAGATATCAAAGAAACTTGATTTGCCTCAGAGATTTAATATAACTCTATGTATCAATCAAGCGTTAGATTTTCAAATAATTTCTAAAATAATGATGATGAGATTCATTGATTGAGGTAGCTATTAGACTGTTAATTATTGAGCAAAAGTTAGCTGGGAAATCCTGTCTATTGAAAAGAAGGTGTATGACTGACTGAAATTACTGTGAATTCTACGATATGTGGTTTTGTCCATAAAATCCATGGAAATAAAAAAGGGAATAAAATTATTGTTGATATTGATACCCCATGTGAAAAAATAAAGAAACTTTCCCATACGGAAATACCTATAATGGAAACCTTAGACATCAAGAATAATTATGTAATTGACAAAGCTCAGGAAGCTAATTGCTCTTCAAATTGTCTTGTACCTTGCGCTATACTTAATCTCTGCAGATTGGAGGGTGGTTTTCTTTCTAAATCGCTGGCAAAAAAAGCAGGTAATATCAGTATAGAATTCAATGATGTTTGAAATTATTATTGTTATTATTACTTTGAATTTATTTCAAAAGATTAAGTATTTGAGTATTCTAAATCATCTGCATAGATTAAAACTGGGAGAAAAGACCTAAAAAATAAAAATACAAACTTAAATGGTGCAGTATTAAAGCCATTAAATATATAAAAAAACGTCAAAAGCTAAAGATTATAATATAAAAATAACAATTATTGTACTAATGGGTTAACATGAGATTTCAGTGGATTGATGCTTTGAAAGGTATTGGAATTATGCTTGTGGTATTTGGACACCATAGTTTACCTGTAGCGCTAGATACTTATATATTTTCTTTTCATATGCCGCTTTTCTTTTTTATTTCCGGATTTCTTTTTAATTTTGGGAAATACGCAGATTCAGCACTCAGTTTTGTAAAAGTAAGATTTAGGTCTCTTATTGTCCCATACTTCCTTTTTGCATTATTGACCTGCCTATTTTATTGTTTACTTGACACGGCATACCAGCCAGTGGTTACAAATATTGAGTTCTGTGAACCCAACACCTTTTATAGAATCTACTCTATTTTTTATGCACTCGGCCCGTTAATTTCATATAATCCACCTCTCTAGTTCTTACCTTGCCTTTTCGTGACAGAACTTCTTTTTTATGGATTTGCGAAGAGATATTATACAGAACCAAGAAAACTTACTTTCTGGCTTATTGCGATTGGAATTATAGGTTATATTTATGCAATGTATACGCCATTCAGGCTGCCTTGGAATGCAGATGTAGCCCTTACTGCTGTAGTTTTTTACGGCGCAGGAGATCTATTTAAAAGATTCGTAGAATCAGAAATAAGCTTTGGAGTTCATTCAAAGTTAAGATCAGATTCAAAATTTATTAAATTTTTCTTTAGATATAATAGTATTTTTACTGTGGCCCTTATCTTTCTAAACTTTTTATATATAATATATCTTTTAAAATTTCCTAAAATAGATATTATGTATATGAATATATTGCAATATGGAAGCTTCTTTTCTTATTACCTACTAGCGTTTTTGGGAACTTTTGCCTATGTCTTTTCATTTAAAAAAATCGGGAGTTCAAAGATACTGGAATATTACGGACGAAACAGTATTATTGTACTTGCACTTCATTTCCCTCTGAAAGACATCCTTACAAAATTAGCTGTTTTAACCTTTGGGTTTGATATTGAGCACTTGTATTACAATGCTTCTTTTGCCCTCATTTTAACAGTACTGAATCTTCTCCTGATGGTGCCGATTATTTATATTATCAACAATTATTTTCCTTTCCTTGTCGGAAAAAAGAGATTTTCAACCGAATTCGGAGGTATTAGAACTTTTTTCACAAAAATATAAATTAATATAATAGACTACTAATAGTAGACTTATGCTAAAAAGAGATAAATTCCTTGACATAAAACAGTCTAAGGAATATGATTGCAGCGTCTATATAAGTTATACAATCTAATTTTTAAGCTTACTATAAAAAGCTGGACACTTTTACTTTGATGCCTTAATTTTTAAGCTCTCAGCAGGCAACCCACTGTACTGCCTTTTGCTTATATCGAGATCTTCATTCAAGATTTCAACTGAAAACCCAGCTTCATTTAAAAGCCTGAGATAATCTTCTTTAAGCAGGGCCCCTGCAAGGCAGCCTGTAAGCAGGTCTTTGTCGTCTTTTAAGTCTTCAGGAAGCTCCGCCAGGAGAACCATATCCGAGATGTACATTGCACCACCCGGCTTCAAAACCCTGAAGGCTTCCTTGAAAACTTTTTCTTTATCCGGAGCTAAGTTAATTACGCAATTACTGATAATAGCATCTACGGACTCGTTTTCAACAGGAAGATCTTCGATATCTCCAAGCCGAAACTCAACATTTGAATAACCGTACTTGAGGGCATTAACCTGCGCCTTTTCAATCATGGCCTGAGTCATATCGACTCCTATGACCTTTCCTGAACTTCCTACCTGTTTTGCTGCAAGGAAACAGTCAAATCCAGCTCCGGAGCCAAGATCAAGCACAATATTGCCTGACTTTAACTCAGCAAATGCTGTTGGGTTCCCACAGCCGAGACCCAAATTAGCTTCCGGAACATTGTTGATTTCATTTTCAGAATAGCCAATAGATTTAGAAAGGTCTGAAGCACTTGAATCTCCACAGCATCCACTGGAACAACAGGATCCTCCTACCATTGCAATTTTTCCATATGTTTCTTTGATTACCTGCTTTTTCTCATTTGCATCCACTATTTCACCCTCTTTTTTACTATCTTAGACTTTTGGTATCTTCTGAAATCGGCAAAATTTACTGAGCCTATCCCAAAACTCAAGTTTATGTTACTATATCTGGAATTTGAAATAATCAATTGATCTTATGATACGGAAAATGATTTTCAAAA
>JBNAKO010000038.1:0-5198 GCA_049706495.1 Methanosarcina sp.
GTAACAGAAGTAACTCCGGCTGAAGGAGTAACCGAAGGCGGGGCCACAACCCAGACTCCAGATGAAGAAGAAATAATGACAGAAAGGGAAACTGTAACTGAGGGCATGACCCCACAGGGAGGCGCAATAGAAGAAGAAGAGATAGCTCAGGAAGAAATTACAGCAGCAGAAGAAACTACAGGCAACGGAAATGTAATCAGAGTTACTCCAAGTACAGGCGACTAAAATTTCTCTGTTAAAATACGCAAAAATTCAATTACGCCAGTGAATCTGGATGATTCTAATTTCTGGAAAATTCTGGAAAAAACTGGCTTGAAGAAATTGTATAATAAATTTTAAACTATTTGCCTGTAGTCTACATTTTTTTGAATTAAGAATTAACAGTATTTTTAATTCAAAATAAATGAAATTAAATTAAAAAAATAAAAGCACTTTTACCGGAAAAGGGATAAATCGAGAATCTTTTGCCCTTTCCGGTAAAATGTATTTTAGAGCAAGTCTTTAAAATTAGCCTTATTATAAAAAAACGAATTAAACATTTAGAATTAATTAAATTAATTTATCCCTGGATCCCAATTAAAGCTTTTTTAAAGCAAAACAATTTGGTGTAAATATTTAATTTTCCTGCAGTCCAGGTTTTTAAGAACTTGAATTATTCCAGCTCCAGATTTTAAATTCTATTTTTCGAAATTTTCTGGGAATTAAATAAAGAGCAAGATTTTGAAGGGAAATAGTCCTGTAAATTAAACGTATTCTCGCCTCAGAAATCTCGACTCTTAATTTAGAGCCTAATCTGATCCTCAAAGAGAATTATGTTCAGAATCTAGTAGGAATTGTTATAAAATCTTAGTATCAATATAAAGTATTCAATATAAAATAAAATCCAATTGAATGGGGTGAAGATATGAAAAAATTGCTAATTGTTTTAATGGTATTGTTTGGCGTATTCCTTGCAATAGGATGTGCAGGAACCGAAAACCAAACAGGAGAAGAAGGAGCAGAAGAAGCTGGCACTCCTGAACAGGCAGTAACCGAAGTTGAGGTTGTAACAGGCGAAGAAGCTGTAACTCCTGTACAGGAAGTAGTTGCAGTAACTGAAGTTGTTGAAGAAACTCCAGTAACAGAAGTAACTCCGGCTGAAGGAGTAACCGAAGGCGGGGCCACAACCCAGACTCCAGATGAAGAAGAAACAATGACAGAAAGGGAAACTGTAACTGAGGGCATGACTCCGACTGAAGATCAAAATACAACAGATGCCCAGGATGAGGACAGGGTACTAAGCAGCACGGAAAGAAAAAGAGCCATGATACAACAGACTCCAACTACGGATGATACAGAGGAAGGAGCGGTAATTAAAGTAACACCAAGTACGGGTGATTAATAAAATATATAAATATAAATCATTTCTAATATAACAAAAACGAAAGCTACTTAATTTGTATAAATTTGTTAATATATTTTTTAAGATTAAAAAACGATTATCATTTTTTACTTTTAGTCCTATATGCGCGATATGCGCGTGCTTTTTTCCTATTTAATAAAGCTTTTATTTTCATAACAAAAAATTATTGGATTATTTATAATCGGTATTATTTATAATCTGTATTTTCTAACTGGTATTTTGTAATATATATTTTATTTTCTGGCCATTTATAGCTTAAATACAAAGAATCAGTAATTCATGTGTAATCTAAGGCCTATTCAACATTAATTTCAAATTATAAACCAAATAAATCGGAAAAAAAGATTAGTCAATTGACAGAATAGCGCTAATGTAGTAATTCTTGTATAATAAATAAATCAAAGGAATAACTATATTCTGATTTTAATAGGAACAATTATAAAATCAAAGAATAATATATAGTATTTGATTTTTCAAGGGGGTAGACAATGAGAGGACAACTTGTTATTTTACTAGTCTTGTTCAGCGTATTCCTTGCAATAGGATGTACAGATACTGGAAATGATAACGCGGAAGATGAAGGTAATCAAGGAGGGCCAGAGGCTAGTCAGGGAGCTGAAGATCAACCTGGAGCAGATGAAAGTGGAGCAAATGAAAGGCCGGTAACTCCAGCCGAAACAATCGAATCACCGTCTGAAGAAACTATTGATCCAAATCCTGAAAGGACACCTGAAATTCCAGGTAGTGGAGAAAATATCGAGGTAGCAATAGAAAACGATAACTTCAATCCAAGTACAGTGACAATATCTACAGGTGATTCTGTAAGATGGACAAACCTTGATCCACATACTCATACGGTTACGGGCACAGGAACTAATTTTGGGTCTGAGACTTTAAATCAGGGAGATTCTTATGAATTTCTGTTTACTGAAGAAGGTAACTTTGAGTATTATTGTTCAATTCATCCTTCTATGAAAGGAACTGTAATTGTTACAGAAGACTAAGCGATTTAATAACAAATGAAATCTAGATAAACTACCTAAATTTACTTTTTAAAAACGTTTTTCTTTTTTATTTAGATTAAATTTAAAATTTTGCTAATCAAGCTGGTTTCTGTCAAAAACAACTGTTATTTTAAAAGAAATGGTTTTGATTGAGCTTGATTTGTTAGCTTTAATTTCCTTAATGGAATTCTTTTATTCAAAATTCAAAAAGCCTGATTTCTGCATTACCTGACTAAAATCAAAAGTTTTTCTTACTATTTCAAGAACCAAAAATATGAAATTTTGCTGGGGAGTTATTTCGTTTTTTAATTTTTTTATTTTAAAAAAATAGGGATATAGAATTCCCAGTTACTGGATATCTCCTCCAATATCTGCATACCTTGGATCAATCTCAACAGCTCTTCCATATGCCTCTTCAGCCTCTTCTTCTCTTCCGAGATAACTCAAACAAATAGCTTTTCCAAACCATGAATCTGCAGCCTCAGGATCCAGCTCAAGTGCTTTTTCATAGACTTCAAGAGCCTCTTCGAAGCGTTTGAGTTGAGCAAGAACAAAACCCAGACTCGAATAGGCTTCCAAATACTCCGGATCCAATTCTGTGGCCTTTCTATAAGCTTCAACTGCTTCTTCAAATCTCTGCATCTGGCTGAGAGTAAACCCTTTATTATACCAGACATCGGCATTTGAGGCATTTATTTCGATTGCTTTCTCAAAGGCTTTAATTGCCTCATCATATTGCTCCAGGTTTTCAAGATCTATGCCCATATTATTCCAGGCATCATCGTTCTCAGGATCAAGTTCAACAGTCTTTTCATATGCTTTTAGAGCTTGCCTGTAACTTCCAAGGCTGTCCAGATCTACGCCTTTATAATACCAGGCTTCAAGAAAATTAGGGTCAAGCTCGAGTGCCTTATCGTACGCGACAATTGCGTCATCGTAATTTCCCATCTGGCCCAGAGCTATACCTTTTCCGACCCAGGCTTCTTTGTAATCAGGGCTTTCTGAAAGTACCCTATCATAGGCACCAACTGCCTGCTCATAATCTCCAGCCTGACTCAGGTTAAGAGCTTTTCCATACCAGGCATTTGGATAGTCAGGCCTGAGTTCAAGAGCCTTTTCATAGGCTTTAACAGCCTCCTGATATTTTCCAGCCTGGGAAAAAGAAAAAGCCATGTTATTCCAGAGGTCCGGGTCTTCAGGATTGAATTTAACAGCTTTTTCATAAAGTTCAAGAGCTTCTTCGAATTTACCTAGATTTTCAAGCACAGCAGCTTTATTATTTAAGAGATAAATATTCTGTGGATCTTTTTCAATTGCTTTATCAAAAGCAACCACAGCTTCATTGAGCTTACCCAACCTTAAAAAATCCAATCCGCATTCATTTAATTCCGCTGCCTGAATTTCATTACTGACCTCTTGGTGTCCTAAATTTCCTGAATCATTCAGGACATACAGATCTTCTGAAACTTTTTTTTGTTCAGTTTCCTCTTCCCCACCCTCTTTTGTAGAGATCTCTTCTTTTCGTTCATCGGAACTCATACTAACTACCCATCCTCTTTTATTTCCCTGATTTTATATAGTCTTTTTATTTGATATTCCTTTTTCTTAATTTGATATTCCTTTTTCTTAATTTGATATTTCTTATTCTTAATATCTTTTAATATCTCCTATTACAAATCAGTAATTACAAATCAATAGAATCTTTACTGCTAACATTTATTATATATGTAGATTCGTTGATCGTTTACAATGTATACATCGGTTTTTTACGCTTTTATAGCCTCTCCTCTGAAAAACACCAAATTAGAATCTAAAAAACCTTCTCTAACAAAATTTAATCTCAATTAAATGATTTCCAACAGGATAATTTCAATGCTAAAAATATAAAAAGAAATTTGCTGCGAAAGAAATATGAAAACAATAATCAAATGAGTTAACGATAAAAAGAATAAGGTTAAATTAGATTTTTAAATGGTTTTACTTGTTAGTCAATCGAATTTTTAACTCTAAGGCGGGAAGTCCCCTTCCTCGGAGCGAAGCGACAGGTGGGGGATCAGAGCTGTCAACTTCATTATAATACATTTAACAAAAAACTATATATTCTTTAAAACCGTATAATCTGTCATGCTAAAAGCCTATAAGTACCGAATCTACCCGGATAAAGATCAAAAAGAAATGATAAAAGTCAATTTCGGAGCTTGTAGATTTGTATATAATTGGGCTTTAGAACAGAAAATAAAAACTTATGAACAACATAAAAAGTCAATATCAAGATTTGACTTGCAAAAGATTTTAGTTCACGAAATAAAACCTTCTAACGAGTGGCTGAAAAAAGCTAATTCGCAGGCTTTGCTTGCATCTTTGGTAAATGTAGAATCAGCATTTACAAAATTCTTCAGAGAAAAAACTGGATTCCCAAGGTTCAAATCAAAGAAAAATCCAGTACAATCTTATCAGATGCCACAACATTATACTGTAGATTTTGAGAAGCAAAAAATCAAACTTCCTAAGATTGGAGAAATAAAAGCTGTACTCCATAGAAGATTTGAAGGAGAAATGAAGACTGCAACCATTTCAAAATCAAGTACCGGAAAGTTCTTCATATCTATTCTTGCAGATGATGGAAAACAATTGCCTGAAAAACAAGAAATATCAGAATCTGCCACTATGGGCATTGATGTGGGTATCAAAGATTTTGCAGTTCTTTCTAATGGAGAAAAAGTTGAGAATCCTAAATATCTGCAAAATTCTCTGAAAAGAATGAAATGTTTACAGAAAAGAGTAAGTAGAAA
>JBNAKO010000039.1:0-8144 GCA_049706495.1 Methanosarcina sp.
TTTCTACTTACTCTTTTCTGTAAACATTTCATTCTTTTCAGAGAATTTTGCAGATATTTAGGATTCTCAACTTTTTCTCCATTAGAAAGAACTGCAAAATCTTTGATACCCACATCAATTCCTATAGTGGCAGATTCTGATATTTCTTGTTTTTCAGGTAATTCTTTTCCATCATCTACAAGAATAGATATGAAGAACTTTCCAGTACTTGATTTTGAAATGGTTGCGGTCTTCATTTCTCCTTCAAACCTTCTATGAAGTACTGCTTTTATTTCTCCGATCTTAGGAAGTTTGATAATATTTCTATCAAAATCTACCATATAATGTTGTGGCATTTGATAAGATTGTACTGGATTTTTCTTTGATTTGAATTTTGGGAATCCGGTTTTTTCTCTGAAGAATTTTGTAAATGCTGATTCTACATTAACTAAAGATGCAAGCAAAGCCTGAGAATTAGCTTTTTTCAACCATTCGTTAGAAGGTTTTATTTCGTGAACTAAAATCTTTTGCAAGTCAAATCTTGATATTGACTTTTTATGTTGTTCATAAGTTTTTATTTTCTGTTCTAAAGCCCAATTATATACGAATCTACAAGCTCCGAAATTGACTTTTATCATTTCTTTTTGATCTTTTTCCGGGTAGATTCGGTACTTATAGGCTTTTAGCATGACAGATTATACGGTTTTAAAGAATATATAGTTTTTTGTTAAATGTATTATAATGAAATTGACGGCTCTCATCCCCCACCTGTCGCTTCGCTCCGAGGAAGGGGACTTCCCGCCTTAGAGTTAAAAAAAGTTAAGATTTCCAATGCAGACTCTTTGCATAAGGTTATACAAAGACCTTATGCAAAAATCATTATCGAATCAAGTCTTGCGGTACCTACCTTTGTCCAGTAATCACAAACCGTACAGTACTGGGTTTCGCTTTCTGAATGTGTTTTCAATTCCGCATGGCAATTTGGACATATTTTGAGACTTTTCGTAAATAAAACCCCCTTGAGATTAAAATAATTCTTAAGATTTAAGCAGTTAAGCCGTGAGTCTGGTTGCAGTAGACGGTCAACTGTTTAAAATATGCTTAAAATCACAATGTCTGTGATTTTCCTCTCTTTCCTGATTTTGCACGTGATATAAACAGGTAATCTCCTTTCTAATACGTGCACATAGTAATGTTTCAGAAAATAAACTCACCACATGATGATATTTACTTTCGGACTGCTCTTTATAAAGTACTCATACTTTACGTGAAACTTTTCTGATTCTTCCAGTGCACACTATAGTATTATTATAATTATTTTAAATTAATTACACAAAAAATTTGTTTATATTAAAATAAATTTTTACATTAAAAGTTTTAAAGCAAAACTAGATCCTGGGAAGATATCATTAAAAAGCTCCTTTTCAGATTCAAAACTGCATCTCCTTTATCCTGAACTCCCAGTTGCTTTTTAGCTGCTTTAGGTCTGGCGACAGATTCAAGATCTGATTTAAAAAAATATCTCAGTACTTCCATCTATAATTAAAGGAAAATATAAAGGAAAATGTAAAAAAGTGTAAAACCTTGATATAGAATCTTAATGAAAACTGAAGTGGCCGGAGGAGCTCTTATATTTTTTTGAATCTAATTGTTTAGATTCTAATTTCAAATCAGTTGTTTTCTATGAGCTTCTTATAATTCTGAGCTTTATTCTAAAAGAGTAAAAATTTGTTGAATTATGCAGGATAAAAGAGTTAGCTGCGAAATAGAAAAGTGTAAAGTTAAGTATTGAATCTAAAAAGATCTGGGCATTATTATACATAGGTGACTACAGTATTTTTAAAGATTATTCTTAAATGCCATATTTTTCTAATATTTTACTTTATTTCCTTAATCTCACAATTTTTAAAGACTTTTCAAATCTTAAAAACCTCAAGTTACTGTACTCCCCTATGTATAATATATAGCGACTAAATTTACTCCAATTCAGGGCAAATTTATGCCAGATATAATGGCACGCTAGAGACTCGACACATAGTGCTTAAATCTTTTCCATAAGTTTCCTCTTTATTTTGATATTCTCTTTATTTTGTCTTGGATCAATTTGTTTTGTAAAACCAGATCTTAATATCAGAAGTAGAGGCCTTTCCCGTACTAAAATTGATTTTTTCTTTTAATTTAATTTCCTGCAATTTCTGCTCCTTTACTTCTGCTTCCTCTTTTTATTTCTTCTTAAAGGCTGCAAAGGCTTTATATATGAGATGTGCTATTTAAAGGCAAAGTACATCCTAGATTGAGATTTCAAGCATTTAAGGCTTGAAATTGTTTACAAGATCAATGTGATGCTAATATAATTTCCCGGGCTTTCCGGGAAGTGAGAGGCTCTACCGTGCTTAACGGAAGAATGCCTTCATAAAGATAAAATCCAGTGAGAAAAGTCGGATCAACATGAGTGTCAAAGGGCCAATGCTTTGAAACGCCCGCTTTCGGCGCCTCGCGCCTAAAATCGCACGAAACTGTTTCAGGTTTTCGATGAGTCGCGGTTGCATGCAGTTACTGAATTACTGAAGTTTCAAATCAGATTACTGATTCATATCAGGGAAAGAACTCAGGCCAATTAGATAAATTAGCTCAAATTAGTTAAACCGGATCAATTGCAGAATCAACAGAATTCGTTTAATTGACTGGATTGGTTAAATTAGTTAAAATTGGCTAAATTTCGATTTACTGAATTCGGGTAAAATGCTGAATTTTAAAATCAGATAAAATCAAACCCCTGAAATACGAAGTTTCAAATCAGATTGCTAAATGTTTCAAATCAAGGCCGGATGCCTGGATTTGGGTCTGCCAGGATCGTAAAACGGTCCTTTAAGCGTATGCTCCTGCTATACAAGCTGGGAAGAGGATCGGAGATTTGCAGATACCTGAAGGAATGTAGGGTACCGGAATTAAAGGTCGGTCTGCTCGAGGCTTTATGCCAGGCAGGTCTGAAAAGACATCCCTCCCCACCTGGTAGCGTTCGGGGAATCCAGTGCGTTTTTCTTTTGCCGCTTCTGTTGCGCCGACCGGAGGGGCTGGTATTTTAATTAAAATTTACGGAGTAGAAATATGGCAAGCATACACCGACCAAAACGAGGTTCTCTTGCATTCAGTCCGCGCAAAAGGGCAAAGAGCCACATTCCAAGGTTCAGAGCCTGGCCCGAGGCTGCAGGTGAGCCGAAACTACAGAGTTTTGCAGGGTACAAAGTTGGTATGACCCATGTAATCATGGTGGATGACATAAAGAACAGTCTTACCCAGGGCATGGAAATTTCAGTCCCTGTAACTGTCATCGAAACCCCTGCAATCAGAGTTGCAGCAATCAGGGCTTATGCTGAAGACAGCAACGGAGAGCGCGCAGTCGCTGAAGCCTGGGCAGGAGACCTTGATGCTGAACTCAAGCGCAGGATCCCCATCCCCGGGACAGAAAACCTTGACGAGTCCCTGGACAACATGGGAAAAATGATTGCAGAAGGCAAAGTCAGCGACATTCGGGCAGTTACCTATACCCTGCCAAAGAGCCTTACAGGCGTCCCCAAGAAAGTTCCTGATATCATGGAATCCGGAATCAGTGCAAGGGACGTTTCTGCAAAATTCGACTACGCAAAATCAATCCTCGGAACCCTTGTAACCGTCAACGATGTTTTCAAGAACGGAACCCTTGTCGATACTGCTGCAATAACTATAGGCAAAGGGACTCAGGGCCCTGTAAAGCGCTGGGGAATTCAGCTCATGAAGAACAAGCACTCCAGGCAGGGCAGTCTCAGGCAGATAGGGACCCTTGGGCCGTGGCATCCTGCACACGTTTCCTGGAGAGTTCCCCAGATGGGGCAGATGGGTTACCACCAGAGGACAGAATTCAACAAGCGTATCCTCAAGATAGGAGACGATGGAGAAGAAATAACTCCTGAAGGCGGTTTCATAAACTACGGGCTTGTGCGTGGAGAATACGTCCTCATTAAAGGCAGCGTGCCAGGGCCTTCAAAGAGGCTTATAAGGCTCAGAGACCCTATCCGGGCAAAGAAAGCTGACCTTGGCGAACCCAATATCCTGCACATAAGCAGGGAATCCAAGCAGGGGTGAGAAAAATGGGAAAAGCAAAAACAATAGACCTTACAGGAAAGGTTGTCAGGGAAATCGAACTGCCTGCTGTGTTTGATGTGGACTACCGCCCTGACCTTATTAAAAAGGCAGTGCTTGCAGCCCAGGCAAACAGGCTTCAGCCGTATGGACCTCGCCTGTATTCAGGGATGGACACCTCAGCAAGATCCTGGGGTTCAGGCCGTGGAGTTGCCCAGATTCCAAGGCTCGTAAACAGCAGCAGAGCTGCACGAGTCCCACACGCAAAAGGTGGAAGAAGAGCTCACCCGCCAAAGCCGGAAACTGACAGAAGCGAGAAAGTTAACACCAAAGAGCGCCGCTATGCAATTCGCTCTGCAATCGCAGCAACCAGAGATCCGACCCTTGTAAGCTTAAGAGGGCACATCTATGAAGCTGACCTGCCAATTGTTGCAGAAAATGCGCTTGAAGACCTTGAAAGGACAAAGCAGGTAATTGAGTTTCTGCAGGCTATCGGAGTCTATTCTGATGTTTTAAGGGC
The DNA here is from genome assembly GCA_049706495.1 of Methanosarcina sp. Lineage (GTDB taxonomy): Archaea > Halobacteriota > Methanosarcinia > Methanosarcinales > Methanosarcinaceae > Methanosarcina. Next base: position 4,619 of record JBNAKO010000039.1, read on the forward strand.
AAAAGAAGGAAGACATATCAGAGCAGGCCGCGGAAAGCTCAGAGGCAGGAAATACAAGCACAAAAAGAGCATCCTTATCGTTGCTGGGGAAGAAACCCCTGTCCTGAAGGCTGCAAGAAACCTGTCCGGAGTCGACGTTGCAACTGTGGATTCCTTAAATGCCGAACTGCTCGCTCCAGGCACACATGCAGGCAGGCTTACTATCTGGACAGAATCTGCAATTGAGAAGCTGGAAGGTGCATTCCAATGAGTTCTGTTAATTATCCTTTTGTTACTGAAAAAGCGATGATGCTGCTTGAAGAAAATAAGCTCCAGTTCATCGTTGATACCAGGTCAAACAAAAAGCAGATTGTAGAAGATGTTGAAAGGCTGTACGGGTTTAAGGTTAAGTCCGTACGCACAATGACCACAATGAAGGGTACGAAAAAAGCAGTCCTGACCTTTGAAGAGCCTGAATCCGCACACGAGATTGCAACCAGGATAGGACTTATGTGAGGTGTGAGACATGGGTAAAAGACTTATATCACAGAACAGGGGACGCGGAACTCCTACATACAGAGCTCCTTCTCACAAATTCAAAGCCGAACTGAGGCACCCTCGCGTTGACGAAAATACCTCGGTTAACGGAACAGTTATAGGAATCGAGCATGACCCTGCTCGCTCAGCTCCGATTGCAAAGGTTGCCTTTGAAAACGGAGAAGAACTCCTTGTACTTGCTTCCGAAGGCATTGCAATTGGAAACATTGTTGAGTGCGGAGACGATGCTGAAGTAAAACCCGGAAACATTGTTCCTATAAGCAAGGTCCCTGAAGGTTTCTTTATCTGCAACATCGAGTCAAAGCCAAACGATGGCGGCAAATTCGTGCGCTCTTCTGGAGTTTACGCAACCATTGTAACCCACGAGCCAAACAGGACTGCAGTTTCAATGCCTTCAGGCACAATTCGCTGGTTTAACCCCAAATGCAGGGCAGTCGTAGGCATTGTTGCAGGCGGAGGCCGTGTGGACAGGCCCTGGTTAAAAGCCGGGAAAAAGTACCACAAAATGAAAACCAGAGCTGCAAAGTATCCCAGAGTTTCAGGGGTCGCAATGAACCCAAGGGACCACCCGTTCGGTGGAGGAGCCTGGAAACACCCTGGAAAGCCAACTACTGTTAGCAGAAACGCCCCGCCCGGAAGAAAGGTAGGGCTGATTGCAGCAAGAAGGACAGGAATGAAACGCTGATAAGGGGTATTCGTTATGGTTAAGAAATCATCATCAAGGTTACCAAAGAGAAAGGGTGAGTACACCTACCGCGGGAAAACCGTCTCTGAACTTCAGGAATTAAGCATTGAAGAATTTGCGGAACTTCTGCCTTCAAGAGAACGCAGGAGCATAAAGCGCGGATTTACTGACGGGCAGAAAAAAGTCCTGCACGAGTTTAAGGAAGGAAAAAATATCAGAACTCACCACAGAGACATGATTATCCTTCCGGAAATGATCGGACAGACAATTGAAATCCACAACGGGAAGCAATTCGTAAGTGTAGATCTCCAGCCTGAAATGCTCGGGCACAGATTCGGAGAATTTGCCCCTACAAGGTCAAAAGTCAACCACGGCAGTGCAGGTGTTGGAGCAACCCGTTCAAGCAAGTTCGTACCCCTGAAATGAGGTGAAAGGGAATGGCAAGAATTAATTATTCCATTAATGCAGACCCTGAAACTTCCTCTAAAGCAATGGGTTCTGAACTTCACATCTCCCCTAAGAAGTCGAGAGAAGTCTGCTGTAAAATTAAGGGCATGAAAGTTTCCGAGGCCAGGAAGTTTTTGGAAAACGTAATTGCTCTCAAAGAAGCAGTTCCCTTCAAAAGACACCACGATGGAACCGGCCACAGAAAAGGGCCTATGGCTGCAGGCAGGTATCCTGTGAATGCTTCTAAGGAGATCTTAAAAATCCTGAAAAATGCAGAAAGTAATGCCGAATACAAAGGGCTTGAACCTGCAAACATGTTTATTACTCACGCTGCAATTCAGCGCGGCAGAGCAATTCGCGGGTTTATGCCAAGAGCCAGAGGAAGGGCTACTCCTAAAGATACGGAAACCGTAAATATCGAGATGATTCTTTCCGAGGTGCGCTAAATGGCAATAGAGAAAAAGTTCGTCAATGACGGGTATGTTAAAGCTTCCATGGACGAGTATTTTGCAGAACAGCTTAACAGAGCTGGATACGGCGGTATGGAACTTAACAGGACCCCAATGGGCACTCAGATTATTATCTTTTCCGAAAAGCCAGGGATGGTAATCGGAAAAGCTGGAAAGGTCATCAGAAAACTTACCCGGGATGTTGCAACAAAATACAACCTCGAAAACCCGCAGATTGATGCCCAGGAAGTTAAAAAACCTGAACTCAATGCACAGATGATGGCCTCAAGGCTTGCAGCTTCAATCGAAAGAGGCTGGTACTTCAGAAAAGCCGGGCATAACACCATTCGTGCAGTCATGAACGCTGGTGCACTTGGTTGTGAAGTTGTAATCTCAGGAAAACTTACAGGGGCCAGGTCAAGAGTTGAAAAATTCGTTGACGGGTACATAAAACACTCTGGAAACCCTGTACAGGAAGTTGTAGACGAAGGGTTTGCAGTAGCAGTCAAAAAGCTCGGAACTCTTGGATGCAAAGTCAGAATTATTCAGCCAGGGGTTGTCCTGCCTGACTCCTACAGAGTCAAGGAAACTGGAGAACTTGCCCCTGAGCCAGTCGAAAAACCGGCCGAAAAACCCGCTGAAGCCCCTAAAAAGGAAAGTGCGGCAAAGCCAAAACAGGCTCCGGCTCCTGCAAAGGCAGTCGAAAAACCAGTTGAAGAACCGGTAAAAGCCCCTGCTCCAGAAGTCGAAGCTGAGGTTGCAGAGCCTGAAGAAGCTGAAGAAGAGCACATTGTAGCTCAGGCCTCAGAAGACTTTGAGGACGCTGAAATTATTCAGGTCGAAGGTTCGGAAGAAATGCGCAGGCAGGTCAATGGGATCTGGCAGCACAAACATGGAAGCCATGATTACTGGCATCCAATGGCACGGGTTCATAAGGAGGTTAAGGAATAATGTCAATTCTCAGGACCTCAGAAATCCGGACCATGTCCCTTGAAGAAAGGGCTGACGAACTTGAAACCCTGAAAAATGAGCTTGTAAGGGAACGTGCCCTCACCTCTGCAGGTGGAGCTCCTGATAACCCGGGAAGGATCGGAGAAATCAGGAGAACGATTGCCCGGATAAAGACAATTCAGCATGAGCTAAATGAAATCTAAAGTGGAAATTCTCCCTTCAACCCTTATCTTTCATGAACTGATAGGGCTTGAACTCAAGGTGATTAATTCCACAAATCCGTCATATACAGGAGCCCGCGGACGAGTGATTGATGAGACAAAAAATATGTTGATCATAGAATCCTCGAATTCCCGGGAATTAAAGATTCCAAAGGCGGATTCGGAATTTATCTTCCGGATCCCTGCCAAGCTCTCCGAAAAAGGCCGCAGATCCGATACATTCGTTAAAATTCAGG
>JBNAKO010000040.1:0-48264 GCA_049706495.1 Methanosarcina sp.
GGAAAAAAGCAGCTTTCAATCCTTGCATATGCAGAAGCCCTGGAAAAAATTCCTGTGATTCTTGCAAGAAATATGGGGATGAATCCTGTAGATGCTCTTACTCAGATGAGAAGCGGCTATACAAAGGGTAGAGAAGTAAGAATAGACATTACAAGAAAGGTTACAGATAAAGGCCAGCCAGTATACGATTCAGCAACGGTAAAGAAGCTTGCAATTATAGCGGCAACAGAAAATGCAAGAAATATTCTTAGAATAGATGAAATTATACCTAAAAAATGAGACTTTAATTCAAAGAATTCCTGATAATTTATGGGAATTAATAAAAACTCAGGGTTTAATCCCTTTATTTTAAAAAATAGATCTAAAAATAAAAAATAAAAACTTGAATAAAAATTCATAAAAAAATCACGCATCACGCTGATGACACTGCCAGCCACTTTCCCAAAAGATGCAGTTAGGCAGTGTTATCATACTTTCAAAAATCGAGTCAATCTGCAAAAACATCTACAGAAGTACAGGTTTGCCATTTTATGTATTTTCTAAAGAAAGACTGCAGATAAAACCTCCTGAAATATAAATAAGCCCTTTGCCATTTTAGGGCTGAAAAAAATAAGCTGGAAGTTAAAAAACGCCAAAAAAATAGCAGGCCCCACAACTGATAGAGCCAACAGGAATTGGGGCTGCGCTCTATTCTGGAAAACAGATACCGGATAAAATACAAAATTGAAAATTTCAATTTATTATGATTCTCATCTATAAATTCTTAGAGAAAAGTGGAAAGGCTATGGCAGGTGGAAAGATATGCAGTGTATAATAATAGGGGGCTTCCTTGGAAGCGGAAAAACTACAACAATCAGGAAGCTTGTTGAAAAGCTGACGAAACAGGGACAAAGGACAGCAATTATAGTTAATGAGATAGGGGAAATAGGGATTGATGGGGAAACCCTCTCAGAAGGCGGGATAGAAACCAGAGAAATCACAAACGGCTGTGTGTGCTGCACTTTGAGAATCAATATGGAATATACTATAAGGAACCTTATGGCTTCTTACAACCCTGACACTATAATAATAGAGCCTACAGGAATAGCTTTTCCAAGACAGATAAAAAATAACATTGAAAGTATGGATCTTGCGGGAATAAAATTCGCTCCCATAGCAAATCTTGTGGATGCCAGCTCTCTGGGCTCCAGTTCGGAAGATCTGCAAAATTTCATTAAAAACCAGATAGAAGATGCCGAAATTCTAGGGATCAACAAGGTTGAACTCATAAATTGTGAAAAACTTTTTGAGATTTGCCTTCTCCTGCGCAAAATAAACCCGAAAGCTAAAATGGTTCATTTTTCAGCCAGGCAGGGAGGAGAAAATTTTGAGAAATTCCTTGAACTGCTTGAAAAAACAGGCAGAAAGGAAAGAAATGGGGATTCTAAGAATTCAGTAGAAATGTCCGGGATATCTGCGTATTCGTGCGAATACGAAATAATTTCAAGGGACGTAGAACTCGAAAAGGCTGTCTCGGTTTCAGAGCAAATTCTAAAAGAAATTACGAGCTCTGTAAAAAAGCTGAATCCTGAGTTTAAAGGCCATATTAAGCTCTTCTTTTCTCATGAGGAAAACTTTGTAAAAGGAAGTGTAACTTCGGCATTCTCAAGCCCTGAGATTGAAGTCTTTAAAAAAGAAGCAAAATCTCATTCAAAGCTTCGAGTACTTTCTGCAGTAAGTTCAGTTCCCAGAAAAGAGCTGATAAAAATAGTAAATATAATAGTAACACAACAACTTCAAAACAATAAACTGTCTTTTGAAAAAATAGAGAAAAGCCGCAACAATTGTGTTCAGATAACACCAGCTCCTTTAAAACAGGGAAGTTTCTAACGGAAAGATATTTCCGGTTCAGGACAATACTGACGCAACACAAGAAAACTTTATATATTATAAAAATATCATCGAACTTTGCCCTGTTAGAATGTCCTGATTAAATAAAAAAAGGGATTTTTAACTTCCGAAAAGAATTAGCTTTTAAACCAGGTAAGAAATTCTACACAAAATTTTGATAATCAGCTTATAAAGAAATTAAAAACAGAGGCATTATAACCTGGAAGGGGAAAGACCTGGTTTAATTAAAAATGAGAAGAAAAAAATCAAAAAATAAAGTTTAAATAAACTTAAAAACAATTAAAAATTGGAGTTTTGAAAGCACATAGCTCTATTCTTTAAAGAAGGAAATATCTTAAAGAAAGAAGATGAATTAAAAATAGATATTCATTTTACTTGTGTGCTTTTAAAAAAGAACTTCAAGCAACTTATTTTGTCTTTTTCAAGCTTCCAGAAAAGACAAATCCACTTGATAATCTCCAGAGCTCAAAAATAAACCTCCATATTAGAGTCCTCTGCAAATAATATGAGCTTAAAAAACAAAATAATAGCATTATAATTTTTGATCTTATTGTTTAAATCAATAGGAACAAAAAAAATCTTCTTTTTTATAAAATCATCTGCAGAGAAAATTAGAGTGATAATTATAAAATTATAGTCGCTCAAAAATTACTATCGGTGAAGGTATATGCAATTAAATCTAACTGTCATCTGCAAGTATGTTCCCGAATACAAAAGGGAGTACTTCTTTCAATAATCAGAAAGAAAAGGTCCACAGGCTATAAAAACGACAAAAATCCCCAGAGCCCAAGGAGCAGATAAATAAGCTTAAAAACGGAAAAAGGGTCTGATTCTAAGCCTGCTGGACTTAATATATCACACCAAGAAGTTATCCAAACCCCCTACAATGGAAAAGAAATTCGATCTGGAGGTTTTCGAGTTTCTTTCCTTTGTATTCAAGAAGTGTCTGGCAAAAGGAAGCCTGAAAACTTCAGGGAGATGTGACTTGCTGGATCAACGATCTGAGCAATCCGAGATCCGTTTACTAAATGGAGGTTAAAATATGTTGGATTTTAAACTGGAAGACATTGACGGCATATTAGTACGCTACAACGTCGCCCTTGAAAAGGAAATGACACCCGAAGAAGCCGCAGAAGAGCTTTACCCCAAAGACGAACTCATCTACCCAATTGCAAAAGCTATTTTTGAAGGAGAAGAAGACGACGTAGTTGAAGGGCTTCAGGCAGCAATTGACGCAGGTAAGAACCCTATTTCTCTTATCGATGACGCTCTTATGGTAGGCATGGGTGTTGTAACTCAGCTTTACGATGACGGTATCATTTTCCTCCCTAACGTTATGATGTCAGCAGACGCAATGCTGGCTGGTATTGACTACACCAAGACCAAGACCACAGAAGTCCCTGAGCCAAAAGGCAAAGTTGTTTGCCATGTCGCAGAAGGAGACGTCCATGACATCGGAAAGAACATTGTTGCTGCTCTCCTGAGAGCAAACGGCTATGATGTAGTTGACCTTGGAAGAGATGTTCCTGTTGACGAAGTCATCAATGCAGTTACAAAAGAAAAGCCAATGATGCTCACAGGTACTGCTCTCATGACAACCACTATGTATGCATTCAAGGAAATCAATGACAAACTCCTTGAAAAGGGAATCAAGATCCCATTCGCATGCGGTGGCGGTGCTGTGAACCAGGACTTCGTGTCCCAGTATGACCTCGGTGTATACGGTGAAGAAGCCGCAGATGCACCAAAGATTGCTGACGCAATCGCTGCAGGTAACACAGATATCACGTCCTTAAGAGAGGAATTCCACAAGCACTAAGGAGGGAGCAAAATGGTAAAAAAATACACTTCAATGGCTTACGCTAATGCAGATGAACTTATTTTCGGAAATGCTAAATTCCCGGTAAAAGCTGGATTAGGCCTCGAAATTGGTGCAGGTTACACATCCCCTGAAGTTAACTACGCCCCAAGACCTCAGGCAGGCAAATCCCAGGAAAAACTCGTAAAAGAATACGAGAGAATCACCACTGACATCATGGCAAGGATGGTCCAGATCGGAGCTCCTTCCGTAGTTCTTGAAACCGAACACGTTGAACAGATGTCCAACAACCCAGAATGGGGAGGTGCTGTTGCTCACGCTCAGAAGACCATCATGGAAGAATACCACGATGAATACGGCATAAAGTGCGCACTTCGCCACACAATCGGTGACATCCGTGAAGACCGTGACTACCTCCAGCTCAGAGGAGGAGACAAATACAACACCTTTATCGAAGCCTTCGAACAGTGTGCCAAGAACGGTGCAGACCTGCTTTCAGTAGAGAGCATGGGTGGTAAGGAAGTTTTCGACTACTCTATCCTGAGAAACGACACTGCAGGTATCCTCTTCGGTATCGGCGTACTCGGCAGCATGGATATGGAAATGATCTGGTCTGACATTGCAGCAATCGCAAAGAAGACTGGAACTGTTGCAGCCGGTGACACAGACTGTGCCCAGGCAAACACTGCAATGTTCATTGCAGGTGGTCTCCTTGACAAGAACCTTGCTCACACAACTGCAATCGTTGCAAGAGCAATCTCTGCAGCAAGGTCCCTCTGTGCATACGAAGCAGGCGCAGTAGGCCCTGGAAAGGACTGCGGTTATGAGAACTCCATCATAAAATCAATCTCTGGTGTCCCAATCACTCAGGAAGGTAAGACCTCTACCTGCGCCCACTCTGACCTTATGGGTAACCTCGTTATGCAGTGCTGTGACCTCTGGTCAAACGAGTCTGTTGAATACCACGGAGAATTCGGTGGTACCACAGTTCAGTGCTGGTCCGAAACCCTTGCATACGACTGTTCCATGATGAACGTTGCTCTTAAGACCGGAAAAGCAAAAGACCTCAGAGACGTCCTTGTACTTTCTGACAAATTCAGAGACCCACAGGGCTATGTGCTCGCCTACGACAACGCTTACAAGGTAGGACAGGCAATCGCAAAAGACGGAAACAACAACTATCTCCGTGCAAAGAACGCAGCAATTGAATGCTGTAACATCGTCGAAGAAGGCGCCAACTCCGGAAAGCTGAAACTTACAAGGTTCGAAACCACTGCTCTTGCAAAGGTTAAAGCAGACCTTGATGCTCTTACCGATGACGCTGACAAATTCATGAGCGACAACCTGACCAAATTCAAGCAAGAAGTTGCAGTTTTCAGACCAGAAAACTACGGGCTCTAAGCCCTAAACTTCTTTTTTTTTTCATTTTTTACATATAAATTTTCTTCAGAGGGAAAATTATGAGCGAAAACGTAGGAACCTCTACTGTAATAGTGGACAAGACAGCAAATGCTGCCCCTCTTGGTTTTACAGGCCTGGGCCTTTCTGCAGTTCTGTTAAGTCTTAGCTATATAGGAGTATACCCTGTTGAGTCAATGATTGTCTCTATGGCAATATTCCTTGGCGGATTTGCACAGGTCTTTGCAGGAATCATGTCCTGGAAAAAAGGAGATATCTTTGCAGGGACTGCATTTTCAGCTTTCGGGTTATTCTGGTTTTCACTTGCCGGATTGATCATTATGCCTGCAATAGGCTGGGCTGAAGCTTCTTCCGGAACCGCAATGGCAGCGTATCTTTTTACCTGGGGCGTATATACCTTTGTTATGTTAATTATTACATTTAAAATCGGAGTCAGAGCCCTTCAGTTCGTATTTGTTACCTTATTTATATTATTTATGCTGCTTGCCGTTGTGAATGCAACCGGAAACACAGGATTACTTACAATAGCCGGATATGTAGGACTTATTATGGGACTTGGGTCTCTTTACACAGCCCTGGCCATGATAATGAATGAAGTCCACGGAAAAACAGTTGCTCCGCTATAAAATAAAAGTCTAATGCGAATAAAAAAATAAAAATATCCAGTACAAGTAGACCCGGAAAAATTACAGTCCGGGAAACTCATTTACCTTGATAGCCTTAATAAAAACGACAAACTGAAAAATTGAAAAAAAACGGATAAACAGTGTTTAGAAAAAATAGTGTCTAGTAGACATATTTCCAACTTTTGAAAACACGGATTAGTCTGTGTTTTCAATATTATTCAACCCTCTCCGATCTGTCAATTAAATTAAATTAAATTGGATTTAGTATGTTTACGCCATTTTAAAAATAAAGGTTATCAAGGCCATATTTTAATTTAAAGGAAATTTGCTTATCTGCCCGACCCAAGTGGGTCCGCTTTACCCAGTAATTAGAAAATTCATAAGGATGAATTTCAAATGAAAGCGGACAAAAAATTGGAAAAAACCAGAAGCGGACCTTACACTCGACTTGCTTTAAACCTTTTGCTTACTATTTTCAAACTTCTGGCTGGAATCTCAGGGCACAGCGTATTGCTTCTCAGCGATGCTGTCCGTTCTTTTTCGGATTGCATTAACGAAGCCGCAAAACTTCTGGACAGCGCTTTTATAAAAAATCCAGATAAAAGCCATAATTACGGACATGGAAAAATTACAACCCTTTTTATGGGGACAGGTGCAATTATTATTTTTTTTGTAAGCATCAAGACCTTTTCTCTCGGGCTTGAAAATATCTTTTTACTTATAAAAGGAAAAGAATTTGCACATACTGAAACAACTACACTTTTAGGGGCAGTTCTAATCCTCTGTTTAAAAAGTGTATTTTTTGCTTTTACAGAGAATAAGAAATCTATCAAACATGGAAATGCCAGAGATACGAAATCAGGCCTTAAAAGTGATTTCTCAGAGAAGAGAAGTTTTCCAAGCCTCTTTTTAGATGAGAAAGATCCCCGTATTACAGATCAGGGAATATCTGCTTTTGTAATTCTTGGAATAGCAGGTACCTTTCTTCCAGGCAGGATTTTTGGTGCAACAGATTTTCTTGGGGCTGTCCTTATAAGTTTATATCTTCTCCGAAAATCAGGAAAGTTTCTTTACCGGGTAACAGACGAGCTTATAGAAGCCTCGCTTGATTACGAAACTAATCAAAAAATAAGAGAGACAATCGATAGAACCGAAGGTGTTGCCAGATCAGGGGAAATTAAAACTCGAAGAATAGGGAAAGGTATAGCTATTAATGCCTGTATTGGAGTGCATGACTCTCTAAATATTCAAAGAGCTGCTGAAATTACAAATCTTGTAGAGAGCAGACTTAAAACAGCTTTTGAAGAAGATGTATATGCACTTATAAAAGTAGAACCAGGTTCACTAAAAAGCTCACCTATACAAAATTTAAATAAATGTTGTGAAGAAGGAAATAGGAAGCTTGTGATTTAAGGTTCAAACAGAGATGTTTAAAATTTGCCAGAAAAAATAATTTAAAAAATAAATAAAAATATGAAAAATACTTGCAGAGCTAAGAATTCACACAAAAGAGTAAAAGGAGTTTGGGAAATAAACCTGGAACGAAAATAATACTCAGAAAAAATAAGCTTAGAAAAAAATAAACCTATTAAACAGATTTATAATATGTGTAACACTTTTATAATACTTATATAATATAATATGTCCTTTAATGCAAATATCATGAATTTTATCATTGATTTTAACTTGCAGCCCAATATTTTTCAGCCGGAAAAATAGGTATATTTACTATATATTTAACAATCTCATTTGTCTTTATTTAATAGCAGCTTTAATTTTGCCTCAGTTAGGCGCAATAGCCTGGAATTTATATTTAATATACAGAGAGGTCAGCAAGAAAATGCACTTCAGTCTTGGAATTGATGCAGGGGGCACTTATACCGATGCCGTAGTCGTAAGAGATTCGGATGGAGAAGTAGTTCAAGCCAGTAAAGCCCTGACAACATATCCCGATCCTCTTCCCGGGATGAAAAATGCCATTGATAAACTTGATCCTGAGTACTTGAAGGATATCAAGCTGGTATCCGTATCAACTACTCTGTCAACAAATACTATCCTTGAAAGCACAGGTTTTCCTGTGGGCTTGATTATGGTTGGAGATTATATAATTCCAAAAAATCTTCCCACGGATTACTGGATCAGCGTTTCCGGAGGGCATAACAGTGATGGTGAAGAACTGAAGATGCTTGATCTTGATGCTGTTAAAGAATTCGCGCTCAGAGTAGAAAGTAGAGTGTCAGCTTTTGCAGTTTCTTCGTATTTTAGCAACCGGAACCCCGAACATGAGCTCGCGGTCAAAAAGGCAGTAAAAGAACTTACAGGGCACCCTGTAGTCTGCGGCCATGAACTTTCCCAGGACCTTGGGGCCTATGAAAGAGCTATAACGGCATTTTTGAACGCCCAGTTGATTCCTATTACCCATAAGTTTATTCAGGCGATAATCGGAGAATTCGAAACCAGAGGAATTAATGCAAACATGCTGATGCTGAAATGCGACGGCTCGGTAGTGGGGATTGAAGAAGCCCTTGAAAAACCCATAGAGACTATTTTCTCAGGGCCTGCTGCAAGCCTTGTGGGAGCATCTCACCTGAGCAGGCTTGATACCTGTGCTGTTATCGATGTTGGAGGGACAAGTACCGATGTCGCCATGATGCAAAACGGGCTTCCACAGCTAAGTAATACAGGGGCAGTCGTTGGGGGCTGGCAGACCCGGGTAAAAGCTATCCGGATGGAAACCTCAGCAACAGGCGGAGACAGCCATATCTGGGTAAAAGGCGACAGGATTAATGTAGGGCCAAGAAGGGTGATTCCTCTTTGCAGGGCTTCTGTTATATATCCCGGATTCAGGGAGAAACTGAAGCACAATAGAGTTGCAAAAGGATATCTCTGTGAAAATATTCAGTTAACAAAGTTTTTCGTGAGAACCGGGTTCAGGCCAATCGAGCTAAAAGTAGGAGAAAAGGAAATTTACAGGTATATAGGAAAAGAACCTGTTTCTTTCGGAGACCTGCTAATAGCCCTGAAAAAAAGGCCTTCCCCTTCAATTCTGGATTCTCTGATCCAGAAACGGTTGATCCAGGCAATAGGTTTTACCCCCACGGATGCTCTGCATGTGCTTGGAGAATATACGGAATGGGATGTGGAGGCTGCAAAAATCGGAGCATCCATGCTTGGAAGAATGTTTAAGCAGAGTCCTGAAGTTTTCAGTGAGGAAGTAAAAAGAAGGGTTGCACATAATGTAGCCGAAGATTTAATTGCCTATCTTATAGAAGGCATGCCAAGAAATGAAATTGACAGGGTGCTCATGGGCAAAAATTTTACTCGTTTTACAGTCGGAATTCCTGTAGTCCTTCTGGGAGGGCCTGTAAAGGCATATGTAAAACTTCTCGAGGAACTTGTCAGTGCAGAATTTATAGTTCCCGAATATGCTGATGTTGGAAACGCTGTTGGAGCCCTTGTAGGAAAAGGAATTAAAAGAGTCGAGCTTCTCATAAAAACAAGAATCGTTTCAAAATCTCCTGATAAAGCTGAAGCTGAAGAGAAAAAAGCTGAAGAAAGAAACATAGACGAAACAACCCATGAGAGCTGTGTTATAGAAGGGGCCTTAAAACATGACAGAAAAACCGAATTCATTGTTTTTTCTCCTTCTGATAGAAAAATATTCCAGACTTATAACGAAGCTCTTGAGTATGCAGAAAAACTTGGAAGACAGCTTGTTATGGATTATATGTTCAATGCAGGGCTTGCAAAAGAGAAAATACAGATAGATGTAAGTAGAAAACACCTGGCCCCAAAAGGCTGGAGCGATGTGCCCCTCGAGACAAAACTTGTTTTCGTGGGAATAGGGATTCCAAAAACCGTAATTGCAGTTTGATAAAATTGCTTGAAAAAGCTTTAGCCGTAAAATATAAGTAAAGATATATATCTTGGGAAATTATTTCTTAGTCCGTATAAAAAGGATGTTACAGCTAAAAAAGGATACGGATCGCATAAAATAGATTAAAAATGGGGCTGTTTTGACATGCAATATAGTCTTGGTATTGACGCAGGCGGGACTTACACAGATACTGTGATTTTAAGAGATTCGGATAGTCGAATCCTTGATACCAGCAAAGCGCTTACCACCTATCCAAACCTTATGACAGGGATTCGGAATGCTCTTGATAAGTTAAATCCCGAATATCTCAGCAACGTGAAATTGGTATCTGTTTCTACAACACTCTCAACAAATACTATTCTTGAAAGAACCGGATATCCTGTTGGCCTTATTCTTGTGGGAGATTATGTTATTCCAAGAGAACTGCCTGCAGATTACTGTATTACCGTAAGAGGAGGACATGACAGCAATGGAGACGAGATATATCCTCTTGACCTTACTGCAGTGGAACAATTTGCAGTAAGCTTGAAGAAAAAAGTGTCTGCGTTTGCTGTGTCTTCATATTTCAGTACAAGAAACCCGGAACATGAACTTAAAATTAAACAGTCAATCCTTAAATTGACAGGGCATCCTGTAGTTTGCGGGCACGAACTTTCCCAGCAGCTTGGGGCTTATGAACGTGCAGCAACTGCAGTTTTAAATGCCCAGCTCATCCCTATAACTTTTCAGTTTATCCATTCTATTATGGCTGAGATAAAGGAAAGGAATATTGATGCAAAAGTCCTCATGCTGAAATGTGACGGGTCAGTCATAGATATAAAAGGAGCAAAACTTCGCCCTATTGAGACTATTTTCTCAGGGCCTGCTGCAAGCATTATAGGAGCATCTCATCTTTCAGGCCTGAAAACTTGCGCGGTTATCGATGTAGGAGGTACAAGCACCGATGTCTCTATGATAAAAAATGGAGTTCCTGAACTATGCGAGAAAGGAGCTGTTGTCGGAGGCTGGCAAACCCTTGTAAAAGCAATAAAAATGGAAAGTTCAGCAAATGGGGGAGACAGCCATGTCTGGTTTAAAAAATGCATTCGTTTGGGCCCAAGGAGAGTAATTCCACTCTGTTATGCCGCAGTAAAATACCCCAATTTTAAAGAAAAACTGGAAAAAACCCAGATTCCTTTAAGAACAATGCTTAATGAGCATATGCAGCCCACGAAATTTTTTGTCAGTACAGGAATAACTCCTATTAATCCTTCAGAGAGCGAAAAGAAGCTGCTCGAAGCTATTGGGAATGAACCTCTTTCAATTCATGATATCTTAAATAAAATGAAACGCTTTCCCTCCCCTGCAGTTCTTGATTCCCTGCTTCAGCAGCGTGTAATTCAGGCAATAGGGTTTACTCCTACAGATGCACTGCACGTGCTTGGAGAATATACGGAATGGGATGTAGAAGCTGCCCAGATAGGAGCAAAAAGGCTTTCTCGTTTTACCCGGATGGGAGTCCATGCTTTCTGCAAAAAAATAAAGCATCAGGTTGCAATAAATATGGCTTATAGTTTGATGTCTTTTATGATGGAAGGCAGAGGAAAAGATGGAATTAAGAAAATTCTCGAAGGAGAAATTCCTGCCCAGTATAAAATTAATATTCCTATAGTTCTGCTGGGCGGACCTGTAAAAGCTTATCATGAAGAACTCAGGGCGCTTATTGATGCGGATATAATAGTTCCCGAACAGGCCAGAGTGGGAAACGCAGTCGGAGCGCTTGTAGGAAAAGGAATTAAAAGAATTGAGATAACTATAAGGCCGCAATCAATGGAAAATCCGGACCAGAACTTTCTGGTATTTACTCCGGCAGGAAGGAAAAAGTTTGAGCAGTATAGAATGGCTATGGAATATTCATATAAGACCGGAGAAGAGCTTATCCTGGACTCAATGAAAGATTTCGGAGTTCCCGATACTTCAATAAAAATAGATAAAAATGTAGAATATCTTTCCCCTCCAGGCTGGAAACATACTCCTATGGAGACAAAAATAACCTTTGTAGGGGTCTGTACCCCGGGATTTTCGAATGAATGAAATGAAGATTTTTATATAATAAAAGAGATTCGAAAGCCGGAGAAAGAAATTGCGCGCATATAGCCAAGGAATCAATCTGCCAGAACAAGGCAAGAAATGCGAGAGATTAAGCTACAGGAAGTAAGGGGACATGGATTCTTCACTTATTGATCTTGTTTTCCGTTCGGATAAAAGAAAAAACTTACTTATGTTACTTGATACAGGTTCTAAAAATATCGATGAGATAAGAAAGGAACTTGATGTCACAGCTACATCGATTCTTCCCCAGATTAAAAAACTGATAGATAATGATCTTATTGTCCAGGAAGACAGGATGTACAAACTTACAGTTTTAGGAGAATTTATCATAAAAAAAGTAAAGCCCCTGCTGTATGCTCTTGAAGTTGTGGAAAAAAATAACTGCTACTGGACAGGCCATGATCTCAACGCAATTCCCAGACATCTTTTAGAGAGGATATCTGAGCTTGGAGACTGTATCCTTATTGAGCCGGATCTGAACCATATGTATGAACCCTCTCAAAAAATTATTGATAGTATGCTTGATGCAAAACGAGTTAATACTTTTGCTTCTTATTTCAACCCTACCTATCTTCCGCTTTATGTAGAGCTTGGAAGAAAAGATGCCGAACTTTCCCTGAATTTTACACAGTCAGTCTGGGACCATCTTTCAAATGAGCATTCAAAAATGATAAATGAGTTAATGGATATGGATAATGTCAGCCTGTATGTCTCAAAAGAAGGAATAAAGCTTACTGAAATTACAGTAACGGATAAAATAATGTTAATTGGCCTTTTTGATAAAAACGGAAGATTTGACCAGCAATTTATTATGAGCTTTGGAATCGGGGCTCTTCGCTGGGGACAGGAACTATTTGACTATTTTAAGAGGCTTTCAAGACAGGTAAATAAAGTATAAGACTCTTAGAGATTTAAGGAATGAACCCTGACATTCCTGGCCTACAAAATTTCCCCAAGATAGGCTGATAAGGGAAAGACATTTGAATAACACTTTAAAAAAGTTTGTTTGTAAAGATAAGAAATAAAAATACTGAAAAATAATTATATATTTCATAGTAGTAATGTGTTGCATAAAAAATGGTAATTCTTTTTATACCCCCAAATTTAGATCTTAAAAGACCTTTCTCCTGTAAGGGAATTGAAATGGCAAGGGAAAAAGGTATTGGAAGTTTGAAGACTTCTGGTATAGAAATATATACAATGTCATCTATAACAGGATGAAACATAAGAGAGGGAATCAGATGGAGTCGTCATTACTGGATGTTCTCTTTCTCTCAGAAAAAAGGAAAAATCTCCTTCTGCTGCTCCTGGATGGGCCTAAAACTATTGAAGAGATCAAAAATACGCTTGACGTCCGATCAAGCCCGATAATGACTCAGATAAAAATTTTAATGAAACAGGATTTGGTTGTCGAAAGTAATAGACTTTATAAGCTCTCCAGTATAGGAGAGATTTTAGTCCCGAAAATGAAGACTATTCTTGAAACATTCAATGTCTTCGATAAGAACCACGACTACTGGATAAACCAGGATATGACCTCAATCCCCCCTGAATTTCTGGACAATATCGGAAAAATTGGAGAATATATTGAAGTAAATCCTGACAGAAACCATGTGTTTGAATACCCAAAAGAGATAGTAAAGCATTTATGCGAATCAGAAAAAGTAATGATTTCATCTTCCTTTTTCCTGCCCATTTATCCATCTCTTTGTATAGAGCTTGCTGCAAAGGGCACGGATATAACTCTTGTATTTACAGAATACGTATATGATAGAATGCTTAATGACTACAAAAAAGAACTTGAGCATTTTCTGAATTTGAAATACACTAAACTGTATGTCTGCAATAATAATAATATGAAAATAGCCTCAAGCATAGTTACGGAAAAATTCATGGCGCTTTCTCTTTTCTGCAACAGCGGGATCTATTACAACCATAATCTTGTAAGTTTTGATGAGAGCGCTCTTAAATGGGGAAAAGAACTTTTTGACCACTATAAAGGAATAGCCAGGCCGATTACAAGGGTTTAAAAAATCTCCCCTAAACTTCTTACTTATTAAATTATGTTAAATCCCTGATCATAAAATAATTTTAGTATTTTTGATATCCTTGATTTCTTCCAATATTTTTGAATTCTAAGAATTTATTCTATTGAATCTTTTATTTGTGAATGAGGTTAATTTTAATAGCATTTAAATTACATTGTTATAATTTTTATTGTTTTTAATTTCCTGGACATTAAACTCCAAAAAATAAATTCGGGATAAATATAAAATGTTCAAATAAAATGTTCAAATTCCCTTTGGAAAGCTTTTCAAACTACCTTCACAGTAGAATTCATCTCAGGAAGGTCTTTTACAGTAAAAGTGTAAGTTCCAGGGTCATTAAAGGTAAAACTGAAAGGCACGCTGTAAGCCAGTTCTGTGTCAGGAAATAATTCTTCTTTGCTGAGAAGGGTATAAGTTCCCTGCCTTTTATCGCTCCACCAGGAAACAGTGTCTCCCACTTTAATTTCCAGTTCTGAGGGCCTGAAAACCTTATAATATTCAAGGCGAACAATATGCTCTTGTCCGGAGGCAGAGACTGTATTTTCTACAGGTTCAGTTGCTTCAGCTTTCGGTATTGAGGTGTTTGAGTCCTCAGGCATGAGTCCAGAATCTCTTTCACCACAACCTGAGGCGAGAAGAGATATAAGTACAAGCAGTAAGATCAGAATTTTCCCTTTCATATGCACCACTATCTTTTAGTCTTTATAATATAAGTTAAGCCTAGATTCATTAGCTTTTCGATTCACGAAAAATAGTATAACCAGAAAATACGAAAATAATAGAAATATAGAGAAGAATAAAATGGAAAAAATAAAACATAACAAATAAAACAGAGGTCTCAGCTAAAATATGGGAATAGAAGATAAAAAGAAAAAATAAACAATATCTGAGATATTAAGAAGGATTTGAAAAAGAATAGAAGTAATGGCACAAGAATCAAAATAAAGCAGGAATTAAAAAGATAAAGTAAAAAATATAATGAGAATTAAAAATTTGATTAAAAATTAATTAAAAACTGATTAAAAATTAATTAAAAAAATATAATAAATAAAGATTTACGTCCCGACTGAGACTTGAACTCAGGTCTAAGGCTCCGCAGGCCTCAAGGATATCCACTACCCTATCGGGACACAAGCGAGCACCACTGATAAGCACATTCAAGAATATAAACTTTGTTCCTGAAACTTGTTTTTCCTTAAATTATCTCAGATTAATTTTTTAGAAAAAATAAGAAAGGAAACCCGTCCGCCCTGCCATCAATACCAATAAAGATTAAATGCAACAAGCTCGTTTTTATAATTTATGTCGATGACCATAGGACTTGCTGGAAAACCCAATGCTGGAAAATCTACTTTTTTTAAGGCGGCAACCCTTGCTGATGTTGAAATTGCAAATTATCCTTTTACAACTATTAATGCTAATCATGGAGTTACATATGTACGAGCTGACTGCCCCTGCACAGAGAAGGAAAAAAGATGCGGGAAATGCGTGGACGGGGTGCGGCTGGTCCCAATCGATATAATTGATGTTGCCGGGCTTGTTCCGGACGCTTGCAAAGGGAGAGGGCTTGGAAACACATTTCTGGACGAACTCAGGCAGGCCCAGGCAATTGTCCACGTAGTTGACGCCTCAGGCGGGACAGATTCCGAGGGCAACCCTGTGGAAATCGGAGACCACGACCCGCTTGCAGATGTTATTTTCCTGAACAGGGAAATCACCATGTGGCTTTATGGGATCCTTGAAAGAAACTGGACAAAGCTTGCAAGAAAAATCCAGGCTGAAGGCCTGAAGCTCGATGTAGTAATAGCCGAGCAATTAGCAGGTGCAGGTGTGCGCGAGTCCCACGTAAATGCAGCTTTAATGGAAACCGGACTTGCAAGAGTAGACCAGGTTAAATGGAAAGAAGACGATATTATCCGGCTCTGCGATAAAATCCGGGAAATCAGTAAACCCCTTCTTATTGCTGCGAATAAAGCAGATATTGCCCCGAGGGGAAACCTGGATAGGCTTAAAGAGCTTGACAGAATAGTAGTGCCAACAAGTGCAGCAGCAGAACTGGCTTTAAGGTCGGCTGTTAAAAACAATATAATAAAGTACACGCCTGGAGACAGGGGTTTTGAGATCCTTACCGAGGAGCTTACAAAAACACAGAAAAAAGGGCTTGAAACCATTCAGAAGGTAATTGAAAGGCTTGGCAGTACAGGGGTTCAGGAATGTATAAATAGGACAGTTTTTGAGCTCCTGGATCTTATTGTTGCGTATCCTGTAGAGGACGAAGGAAAATGGGCAGATAAAAAAGGAAACATGCTCCCTGATGCTTATCTTATGAAGAGGGGCTCGACCTGTCACGACCTGGCTTACCAGATCCACACCGAGATAGGAGACAGGTTCCTCTACGCAGTAGATGGAAGGTCAAGGTTAAGGCTTGGGGAAAAACACGAGCTGAAGAATGGAGATGTTATAAAAATCGTATCCACTGCGAAATAAACCGGCCGGAAATATGAGAATTATATGAAGCAAAAAGATTTTAAATTTTTATCTCAAGAAACAGAAAAAAACAAATATTGGATTGCTTTACCATGTCAGGGAGGATTTTTTCCAGATGGATTTATTTTCTTTTATTTATCCCTTCTATGAGAAGTATCTTGCCTGGCAAATAACCAGAACGGCTACAAAAATTCCAGGGCATGTAGCAATCATACTTAAGGAAACAGATCTGCTTGACAGAAAAGGGCTGGAAAATCTTTTTTCAGCCCTTGTAATTTTCAGGAAATTTAATGTAGAACGCATTAGCGCGTATGTAGACATTCTCAAAGCAGACCCTCAATTAAAAACCGAAATTGCTTCAACTCTCAAAAATCGTCTGGAAGAAGTTTTTTCATATCTGCCTCCAGATGTGGGTTATACTATTTACGGGCTTGAAGGGGAAATAAGCAGCAATACTCCGGGAAAAGATTTTTTTATCTATGTTTCTCTTGGGTTCGGAGGAAGAGACGAGATTACGAAAGCTGTTCTTACTATCCTTAATGAAGTAAAAGAAGGTAACATAAAGCCAGAAGATATAAGTGAAAAGATGCTGGAGTCCCATTTACTTGTAAAACATGAACCTGATATTATGATCAGGTCAGGAGGCAGGAAACTTTCGGACTTCCTGGTATGGCAATCCGTATACTCCGAACTTTATTTTACAGATGTAAACTGGAATGACGTCAGAAAACTTGATATTTTAAGAGTTATAAGAGATTTTCAGAAAAGACAGAGAAGATATGGGAAGTGAGGAACCTGGCCTTTGGGGAAAAGCCAAAAAACCTTCGCTATGCAGTTATTGTATGCCCTAAATGCAAACAGCATGTACAGATTACAGAAACCGGCAAAAAGAGCCTTAAATGCCAACGGTGCGGAGCTGTCCTGCAGACCCTGAAATTAAGGGTTTTTTATTCTTCTGAAGAATTAAGCGATGCAGTAGATTATCGGGCGCGTCTACAGGCAGAAATTTCCGGAAAAGGGTATGAAACCTTTTCTCTGGAAAGCACAGGAAAAGAAAGCGAACCTGAAAACTTAAAATTCAGTTCTAAAATCGCAACCAGCATTCCAGAAAAGAAAGATAAAGCTTCTCCAAGCGTATCCCCTAAAAAAGACCAGAAATTAATTTTCCTAGGGATTATAAAAACTTCAGGTGGGAAGATCGAAGTTAAAGAACTCAGGCAAAAAGCCCTTGAAAAAGGAATAGAAGCAGGAAAATTCGAAGGGATTCTTGAGAAGCTTCTGGAGACAGGCGAACTTTATTCTCCAGAAGCAGGAATAATAAAATTAGTAAAATGATACTGGCTAACAAGTTTTATTATAGAGGGTCTTACAGGACGATTAAACTCTATAATTAAAAATTATTCTAAAAATTCCAGGTGATAGCTGGTATATTGAATTCAGAATTGTGAACTACCGCTTGGCTGAAGACCAACCAGCTTCCTAATTCATAGACTACCTTCTGGAGTCTCCAAAGGCTTTAAATCGGGAAGTCCCTGCCCTACTGATTTCGCTCATTCGCTCGCTTCGGCTTTACATAGTTGCAAGCTTGAGTCGATGAGTTTTCCAAAACCTGTAATGCCTAGAAGGTTGACGCTTATATCCACTGGGCTAAAGGCGCAGTGGTTTTACGCCGCGTGATATAAATTATATCCAGAATATTATGAAAGTAATTTTTTTGAGAGGAGCTTTTTAAGAGTAATTTAATACCATATTAACATGATTAATAGTGTAAACTCTATATTCGAAATTATGTTAAGGGTTTTTACCGAGACTTTTACATATATGTCACATAGACAATTATATTAAGTACAAAAAGGTTACTATAACCGAATTTAAAAAAACTTATTCCGAGTCTAGAATTAATTTAGCCTGAATTAGAAAGAAATAGAAGTAAATTGAAAATTAATTTGAATTAATTCAGGTTATTTCTTGATTATATCCAGATTAATTGAATGTAAACTCTATATGCATCAATATAAATTCGATGCAGATTCAATATAAATTCAAAATGAACTCGCATTTATTGGCATTAGGTTAGAATTATTCAGATTCATTTAAAGTAGATCCAGGTTAATTTGTCGAAGATAACTTTCCAAAGAATAGTAGAAAAGAATAGGTGGCGTTTAAAGTTTAATTAAGAACTACAGTTCGCTAGAATTTTGCTATAATTATTAACAGTTTCTGTCACAATAAAGTATAACGGTGTTAACTATGATGGATCCACAAATCGAGCGAAAACTCATTGAAATTATGAGGGTAATTTACGAAAGTGACAAGCCTATAGGAGCCCGGGCAATAGCTGACGAACTTAACAACCGGGGCTATGATATAGGGGAAAGGGCTGTCCGCTATCATCTCAGGATCCTGGACGAAAGAGGGTTCACGGAAAAGCACGGCTATGCAGGACGCACACTTACTGAACTTGGAGAAAGTGAGATGAATGATGCCCTCATAGGGGATCGCTTCGGGTTTGTAATATCCAGAATAGAGGAAATGGCATTCAGGACTACTTATAATCCTGAAACAAATGAAGGTCTGGTAGCTGTAAACGTTTCTTATTTTGACAAGGATGACCTTGAAACTGTTATTGATGTAATTTCTTATACTGCACATGCAGGTTACATGATAAGCCCCAGAGTAAAAGTTTTTGAAGAAGACGAAGAAACAATTTTCCTTCCTCCAGGTAAGATTGGAATAGCAACTGTGTGCAGTGTTACATTTGATGGGCTCTTCCTTAAAGCCGGAATTCCAGTTGAGCCTGCATTTGGAGGAATTCTTCAGATAGAAAATAAAAAACCTGTACGTTTTCTAGACCTTATATCTTATAGCGGGACTTCGATTGACCCAATAAAAATCTTCATGAACCGAAAACCAACCTCTGTACTTGAAGTGCTTGAAAAAGGCGAAGGGAAGATTCTTGCAAACGTAAGGCAGATCAATTCATCCGCATACGACAGAGCCAGAGAAGTCATAAGACAGGCAGAAAAAGTAGGGCTTGGGGGCTGTTTTGCTTTTGGAGAAATCGATGAAGCCTTATATGGAGCTCCTATTGAGACAGGCAAATTCGGGATTGCAATTGCGGGAGGAATAAACGGAGTCTGTGCCCTTGAAGAAACAGGAATTAAAATCGAAACAAACCCTGTTTCTACGGTTCTGGAATACAAAACAATGACAGAAATCTAAAACGAATCTAAAAACCTGAACGAGCCTAAATTAAACTGAAAGTAAACCTAAAATAAAATTTAAACAAAAGATTCAGGTTAATTACGAAATTGAGGACATTCAATGTTCAGGCTTACTATAATTTACGACAATAATGCAGGGCAGAATTTTACAGGAAACTGGGGATTTGCTGCACTCATAGAAACCGAAACAGAAACTCTTCTTTTTGATACTGGATGGGATGGACTTCTTCTTCTCAAGCATATGAAACTTCTAAATATAGATCCCGCTAGAATTAATAAAGTAATTATTTCCCATCAGCACTGGGACCATATCGGAGGGCTTCCGGAACTTCTTAATTCAAATCCCGAGCTTACAGTCTATGTACCGGCTTCTTTTTCCGGAAATCTTAAAAAGGAAATTGCAAAAAGGGCTAATCTCGTTGAAGTTAAAGAATCTCTTGAAATTTCCAGAAGCATCCGAAGTACAGGAGAATTAGGAGACAAAGTAAAAGAACAGGCACTTCTCCTTGACACAGAAAATGGGTCTTATGTGCTTGTAGGCTGTGCTCATCCAGGACTTACTGCAATTTTAGATGCTGCTTCTCTTTATGGAAAAGTAAGGGGAATTTTAGGAGGTTTCCACGACAGTGAAGAGTTTGAAAGCCTGAGAGGCCTGGAACTTATAGCCGCAGGACACTGTACTGTACACAAAGAAAAAATAAAAGAGTTATTTCCCGCTGAATTTATCAAAATTGAGGCAGGATTTTCCCTGAATTTGCAATAAAGATCTACAATAAATAGAAAAAAAATCAAGTTTATATACAGAGAACTTAAATTAATCCAGGTACAGGACTTAAAATTAGATTGGGCTTAAAAACAGCCCTTACTTTTCCGAATTACCATACCTTAAACATTTTTTTAAGCATTACTCGTATTTTATCATCAAGTTAGAGTTTACTTTTATATTTAAATAGTATAAAAATTATATTTAAAACCAGCTTTAAATTTAATAGTTAAGAGTTAAAGAAATATAATGAATTCATAGAGAATATATAATTAGAAATACAATATGCTCTGAAAAGATTATAGAATTAATCAGGAACAACAGGATCAGATAAAATTAGCAAATTTTCAGTATCTACTGATTTTTTCTTGCTGATTTTTCTGTGTCTGGAACTGATTTTTAAATACGAATAATTATTTTTTCAAGATGCGGAAGAAAAGGGGAACCGTATCTGAAATAAGACAAAGGGAGAAAATGCCGATGTTAGAGATACAGGATCTGACTGTAGAGGTTGACGGGAAAATTTTGCTCCATGACGTGAATCTCGAAGTCAAAAAAGGTTATACCAATGTGCTTTTTGGCCCGAATGGAGCCGGAAAGTCGGCTTTGATGAGAACGATTATGGGTTTTAGCGAGTATAAAGTCATAAAAGGCAGGATTCTCTTTAACGGACAGGATATCACCCATATGCCTGTAGACGAAAGAGCCCGCCTTGGTCTGGGGATTATGATGCAGAGGCCTCCGGACATGACAGGGATTAAACTTCGGGACCTTGTAAAAGTTACATCAAAAGGAAAGAAAGAGCCTGAGGATCTTGCTAGAAACCTTGATATGAACCGATTTTTAGACAGAGATGTAAATGTAGGCTTTTCAGGAGGAGAAATTAAGAGATCCGAGCTTTTACAGCTTGCAGCCCAGAACCCAAGCCTTTACCTCCTGGACGAACCGGAATCCGGAGTAGACCTTGTAAGTATAGAACAGGTCGGCCTGACAATTAAAAACCTGCTTGAAGAGGGTGTTGATTGTCCGGGAGAAAGTTGCAAGAAAGGAAAATCAGCTCTTATTATTACGCATACAGGTCAGGTCCTTGATTATGTAACTGCAGATAGAGGATATATTCTTTGCAATGGAACAATTATGTGTTCGGGAAATCCCCTGAAAATGCTGGAAGAGATTAAGAGCAGAGGGTATGAGGAGTGTATACAATGCAGACTGATGAAGTAAGCCTGAAAAAGAGAGCTGAGAGCGCAGCCAGTAAAAAAGCGGCTTTTGGAGAGGACTTTGAGTTAGAAAAATACGCCGAAGCTTCCAGGACCGATAATCCCATTGAAGACCTCACGACCCTTGATGAAGAAAGTAAGAAAACTTTGCTTCAGGTAGGAGTGGTGCCCAGCCAGGAAGGGAGATCAGGAAGTCTCCTGGTGCGGGATAATGTAGTTTCACACTCGTCTCAGAAAGATACCAATGTTGAACTGATGTCTACGCATAAAGCTCTGGAAAAATATGATTGGCTTAAAGATTATTCCTGGAAGCTTGTAGCTGTGGATGCAGATAAATATACAGCAAAGACCTATCTGGAAAATGCTGATGGTTACTTTATCCGGGTGCCTGCAGGTAAGAAATCCACAATGCCAGTCCAGACCTGCCTTATGCTGGACAGTAAAAAAGCTGCTCAGACAGTACATAACATTATCGTGGTTGAAGAAGGGGCAACTCTCGACATTATAACAGGGTGTACCTCTAAAAGGGGAATAGAAGAAGGACTGCACCTTGGAATTTCCGAAATGTACGTGAAAAAAGGAGCTACCCTGAACTTCACTATGATTCATAACTGGGCAGAACAGATAGGAGTTCGCCCGAGGACTGTAATCAGTGTGGAAGAAGGAGGCACATACGTAAGTAATTACATTTGCTTAAAACCTGTGCGTTCTGTCCAGACCTATCCTACTGTCAGGCTTGAAGGAGAAGGGGCAGTAACCAGACTTAACAGTATAGCAATTGCTCATCCTGGTTCCGAACTTGACCTTGGCAGCAGGGCAATTTTCAATGCGCCTGGCACAAGAGCCGAATTGATTTCAAGAACAATCACAATCGGCGGGAAAATAATTGCAAGAGGGGAAATGATAGCAAATAAAAAAGGTTCAAAGGGCCACCTCGAATGCAAAGGGCTTGTACTTGGAAAAGGAAGCCAGCTTGCGATTCCTGTTCTTGAAGCAAATGTGGATGACGTCGAACTTACGCATGAAGCAGCAGTAGGAAAAATTGCCAAAGACCAGGTTGAATACCTGATGGCCAGAGGACTTACTGAAGACGAAGCAGTAGGCATGATTGTGCGCGGGTTCCTGGATGTAGGAATCAGGGGAATTCCTGAAGAGTTGAAAAAAGAAATTGAAGATACAATTACACAAACAGCTTTTGGAGCCTGAACCCAAAAGGTCCAAGATTTTAAAATACAAAAATACAGAGGAAATTGCCCTCTTATAAAAACAAATTTACACACAGGCAGAGTTGACTTAAAAATTTAAAGTAAAAAGACAGAGCCAAACCTGTGTTTTTTATTTACTTTATTTTTTTATATTTTAAGAATTATCTATTTATTTTTATTGTATTTAATTTTGTTTTTGATCTATAGTTGTAATCTAATGCTGTTCTAGCTTAAAGTAGAAGAAAAAAAGGGTGTGTGAATCCGGCAGGAAAAAAGGAGAAACCTGCCGGCTTTATTTTTTATAGAGTTTTGTGGATTTTAATGAGCCGGAAAATTATACAACAGATTCAATAATAAAGCTTCTTTGTGGAAAAAGCCTTACAAGATATGCTCATTAAACTACAGATTGCAGATTGATGAGGGTATATAAAAATATTACTATAGAATTAACTTTTATAAATAATCTGTAAAAATTGTCAATAACAATCTACTATTTTGTGTAAACAGGGGTTAAACCCTTTTTTTAAGAAAAGATTTTACATAATTATCTGCAGGTCACAAAAAATCCGCCTTTCTAAAAAATACAAAACTCACTAACATAGAATTAAATATAAGTTTTAGATATAAATCTTTAAGTTGTTTTTGACGATTGGAGTACAGGAAAAAGAAAAAATCCTCTCAAAATATTGCGATTGTCTCTGGAGAAGAGACCAGATTTCCCCCGTTACAGGCAAAGCCTGCGTCTTTTCAATCATAAGAATAGCCGGAGATTAATGTAAAAATTTAGAAATTTTAGAAGAATTATACTCTAGAGTAGATTATAGATTGATATCGAAAGGGGAATTAGATGATTGGAGAGAATAATACAAGCCTGGAAGAAAAAGCCCTAGAAAAAACCCCCACAGGTATAAACGGCCTGGATGAAATTACAGACGGTGGGCTTCCAAAAGGGCGTCCAACTCTGGTTTGTGGAAGCGCAGGTTCCGGAAAAACCCTTATGGCTATGGAATTCCTGGTTGAAGGGGCAGTAAAGTATAATGAGCCTGGCGTTTTCATGGCTTTTGAAGAAACGGCTGAAGATCTAACCAAAAATTTTGCCTCTCTTGGTTTTGACCTGGATACCCTGACTGCTAAGAATAAATTGTGTGTTGATTATGTTCATATCGATAAAACCGAGTATGAGGAAACAGGAGACTATGATCTTGAAGGCCTTTTTATAAGACTTGGGCTCGCAATAGATTCGATAGGTGCCAAAAGAGTAGCTCTTGATACTCTGGAAGTTCTTTTTTCAGGTTTTGAAAATGAAGCTATTTTGCGTTCCGAGCTCCGCAGACTTTTTAGCTGGATAAAAGAAAAGGGTGTTACTGCCATAGTTACCGGAGAAAGAGGAGAAGCTTCTCTTACCAGATACGGACTCGAAGAGTATGTTGCAGACTGTGTAATCCTTCTTGATAATAGAATGGAAGAGCAGATAGCAACAAGGCGCCTGAGAATTGTTAAATACAGGGGGTCAAAACACGGCACCAATGAATATCCTTTCATAATAGAAGAAGACGGGATCTCTGTTCTGCCAATAACCTCGGTTGGTCTGGAACACGAGGCATCTACAGAAAGAGTGCCTTCAGGCATAGGCCGTCTGGACGTAATGCTTGGAGCCCAGGGCTATTATCGCGGTAGTACTATACTTATCTCCGGAACAGCGGGCACAGGCAAAACCAGTTTCTCAGCCCAGTTCTGTAGAGCGGCCTGTGAAAGAGGAGAAAAATGTCTTTATTTTGCATTTGAAGAATCTCCAAGCCAGATAATCAGGAATATGAGATCTATAGGCATAGACTTGCAGCAATATATTGATTCTGGCCTTCTGGAAATCAATGCTTTCCGGCCCATGATATACGGTTTGGAAATGCATTTGATATCGATGCGAAGATCGATAGATAAATTCCAACCAGCCGCTGTAATTATAGATCCCATATCTAATCTGACCAATGTCGGTACTCAGATAGATGTAAAATTAACGCTTACGAGACTTATCGATTACCTGAAGCTCAAAAATATAACAGCCATGTGCACAAGCCTTGTAGAACATGAAACTATCGAGGGGATGAATGCGCAGGGTATATCTTCCCTAATGGATACCTGGATTAATCTTCGTTTTTTCGAGAATAATAGTGAACGTAACCGCGGGCTTACAGTTATCAAGGCAAGAGGTATGGGGCATTCAAATCAGGTCAGGGAGTACCTCATCACAGATCATGGTGTAAAGATTCAGGATGTTTATCTTGGTCCATCAGGAGGCCTCCTTATGGGCTCCTCAAGGGCTGTCCAAGAAGCTAATGAAATAGCTAAGGCTGCGGACCAACGACAAAATGTTGAGAGGAAAAAGAGAGAGCTTGAGAGTAAACTAAAATCCCTCGATGCCCAGATTTCTGTCCTGAGATCTGAGGCTGAAGCGGAGCAAGAAGAATTGGATAGGCTTACTTCCGAAGACGAACTAAGAAATAAGGCGTTTATAAATGGTAGAAGTAAGATAGCTCTTATAAGGAAGGCTGACGACAAGTCCGGATAAATACTGGAGGCCCAATGGAGAATATAGAAGAGTCAAGTAGCTCGGCCGGAAAAGCTCAGTATGATAAAGATATTTACGAACTGAAGCTTTATGTAGTAGGCAATAATAAGAAGAGCCAACTGGCTTTTAACAACTTAAAAGAAATTTGCCATAAATTTCTAGCGGGAAGATGTCATATTGAGGTCATAGACCTTAAAGAAAATCCAGGTCTTGCCAGAGTTGATCAAATAATAGCCATTCCTACACTTATAAGAAAGAATTATCCCGGTAGAATTATAGGGGATCTTTCCAACCACGAGGGAGTTCTGAGAATGCTAGACGTGCATATCCCCAAACTCATGGATTTTGTAAGTGGAAAAAGACCTTTAGGGGAAAACTCTCTAGAGCACTCGAAAACCAATATTATGAAGGAAAAAAGATCAAAAGATAACGACCTTCAGCCTTACATTGGCAGTGATTTACATAGCGGTAACTCTAAAGCTTGGATAAATAGGTTTTTTCATTATAATCTATCTTAATTTTGATGGTGGTTTTAAAGGATTTCTAAAAGCTGTTAGGAAATGGTCTATCAAGGAAAAAATAACCTTCTTAGGTCCAATGGTGAAATTTGATGAAAGATGAAGCACAAAATAATTACGGAACTCAGCCTTTTGAGTCAGATACCATATCTAATCAAGAAGTTTATATTTTGAGACTATATGTGGCTGGTCAAACAAAGAAAAGCCTGACAGCTTTTGCTAATTTAAAAAAGATCTGTGAGGAACACCTAGGTGGCAAGTATAAGATTGAAGTTGTAGACTTACTTGAAAATCCAAAATTAGCCAAGGGAGATCAGATATTAGCTGTCCCAACGCTGGTTAGAAGATTACCTCCGCCAATAAAGAAAATTATAGGGGACCTCTCTAATACAGAGCGCGTTTTAATAGGTCTGGATCTTCGCCCTGCAGAGGAATGCTTATGACAAATAATGAAGAGACTGAAACATCAGAAATTAACGTGTCCACAGCATCCTTTGAAGAAGCTCTGGAAAAAGCAGAAAATGGAAAATATATCCTGCACCTCTACGTTGCTGGGATGAGCCCTAAATCCATACAGGCAATAGATAATATTAAGCGTATATGCGAAGAGTATCTGCCAGGCAGGTATCAATTAGAGGTTATTGATGTTTATCAATATCCTATTTTTGCTAAAGACGGTCAAATAGTTGCAGCTCCAACTCTAATAAAAGAGCTCCCCCCACCCTTAAGGAAACTCATGGGAAGCATGGCAGACACTGAAAGAGTTCTAATTGGGATGGATCTAAAATGCAAATCTATTAAGGAATGAGGACATTATAGGCGTTGTAAATGTTTTCTAATAGAGCAGAAAAAAGTAACGACCCCGTCTCTTACCAAGCACTGTTAGATGAGAATTACACGTTAAAGGAAGAGATAGAAAGCCTGAGAGCCAGGTTGCAAGAAGCTGAAGAACTCAAGCGGGCAATCAGCGAGGGCGATCTTGATGCTCTGGTAATATATAGACCGGAAGGGGAATTAATTTTCACCCTTGATAGTGCAGATAGGGCATATCGAACCTTAGTAGAAACCATGAATGAGAGCACTGTCACTTTGGCCTGTGACAGGACTATCCTTTACTGCAACCGTCATTTTGCAGAACTCCTGAAGATTCCTCCTCGGGCTGCAGTGGGCATACCTATAGACGAATTTATCGCGCCTGAACACATATCTGTTTTTAAAGCGCTCCTAAGGCAGAATATTGGCACCGGAGAAATTAATCTTCGAACTAAAGATGGCTCCTCCGTACCAGTATACCTATCTACTACCTCATTGAAGGAGGAAGGGTCTCCAAATGCCTGGTGCCTTGTGGCCACGGACTTGAGTGAGCAAAAAAAGAACGAAGAAATAGTTGCTGCCGAACGCCTTGCCAGGTCAATTATAGAACAGACTGCCGAAGCTATAATAGTCTGCGATGCAGCAGGAAAGATCACTCGTTTTAGCAATGCAATGTCCAGGATCTGTAGATTTGATCCGATATTCCAAAGATTCGAAGATATTATAGATTTGAGATTCTCAGGCGGAGAAAACGCTGGCAGAAAAATCTGCCCTGTCACTATTGCTTTGAAAGGGTCTGCCATTCTTGGGGTAGAAGCAACTCTTGAACTTAAAGATTCCCAGAAATCCTATTTACTCTTAAGCTCAACCCCACTAAGGAATAATGAACGCAAAATTATAGGCTGTGTGGTAGCCCTAACAGACATTACTGAACGCAAGCAGGTCGAAGATGCCCTGCGAGAAAGCGAAGAACGTCTTTCAATCGCAAAAGAAGCAGCCAAACTGGGAATACATGACTATGATGTAATCTCAAATACTATCCAGTGGGATTCCCGCCTGCGGGAATTATGGGGTGTAAGCCCGGATGACCCTGTAACATATGAAACATTTATGGCAGGCCTGCACCCTGAAGACCGAGCTGCAACGCAAAAGGCAGTGGATGAGGCTTTAGACCCTGCAGGCAGCGGAAAATATTATGCAGAGTACCGCGTCATCAATTTCAAGGATGGCGTGGAGCACTGGATAGCTGCCAATGGCCAGACTTTTTTCGAGAACTTCCGTGCTGTAAGACTTATTGGTACTGTTCAGGAAATTACTGAACGCAAGCGGGCTGAGGAAGCACTGCAAAAGAGCGAGAAAAATCTAGCTATAGAGCTTGATACAGCCAAACGCCTTCAACAGGTCAGCCAACAATTAATCCGAACCGAAGGTATAGAAGCGTTATATGAACAGATCCTCGATACTGCAACGGCTATCCTGCATGCCGATTTTGCGAGTATCCAGATGTTTTACCCAGAGAGGGGACCAGAAGGAGAACTGCGACTTCTGGGTTACAGAGGGTTTAATAAACAGGCTGCTGAATTCTGGGAATGGGTACGTCCAACCTCTCAAAGCTCATGCGGTATCGCGCTGCGTACCTGCCAAAGAATTATTGCCTCAGATGTGGAAAAGTGTGATTCTATACTAGGTAGCGATGATCTGGCAATGTACCTCCAGACTGGAATCCGCGCAGTGCAAACCACACCTTTATTCTCCAGATCAGGTACCCTTCTGGGAATGCTTTCTACGCATTGGGGGAAGCCTCACAAGTTAATGGAAGCTGATGAGAGAAACCTGGATATCCTGGCTCGACAGGCTGCAGATCTCATAGAGCGCAAGCAGGCTGAGGATGCTTTGCGAAAAAGTGAGGAACGTTACCGGTTACTTTTTACAAACATGACCGAAGCTTTCTTCCTTGCAGAGATTATCTGTGATGAGAATGGTAAGCCCTATGATTATCGGTTCCTTGAGTTAAATCCGGCTTATGAATATAATATGGGTATAAAAAGGGAACAGATATTAGGAAAATCTGTCCTTGGAGAAATTCCCAAAGCGAGCAGGATAGCTGTCGAAAAATTCGGGGAAGTGGCTCTTTCAGGAAAATCAACAAACTTCGAGCTCTTCAGTGATGTTGCGAATAAATATTTCGACATTTATGCGTTCAGCCCTGAGAAAGGAAAGTTTGCAGCAGTTTTTAGGGATGTTACCGAGCGCAAAAAGGCTGAAGAAAAATTAAAAGAGAGTGAAGAGCAGTACAGGACTTTCTTCGAGAACAGTATCGATGCTATTCTTCTCACATCGCCAAATGGAAGTATTTTTGCAGCCAACTCAGCCGCCTGCCAGATCTTCGGAATGACCGAGGAAGAAATTATTCAAGCTGGAAGGAATGAAATTGTAGATACTTCCGATCCAAGGCTCTTGCCTGCTCTCGAAGAAAGGGCAAAGACCGGCAAATTCAAAGGCGAACTTAATTACAGACGAAAGGATGGTACAATTTTCCCTGGAGAAGTATCGACAGCGTTCTTCAAAGATACAAAAGGTCTTATTAAAACTACTATGATCATCAGGGATATTACCGAACGCAGAAAAGCTGAAGAAGCGCTTAGGGAGAGTGAACAGCGCTTTAGGGCAGTCATTGAAAACAGTCGAGATGCAATTATCCTGGCAGATACGGCAGAGGAAGGGAAGATAATTTCAGTGAACAAAGCAGCCGTTGAAATGTTTGGCTGGGCTGAAGAAGAAATGATTGGGCTTACCCGGAAAGATATTATTGATATAGATAATCCAAATCTTAAAGAGAATAAAAACTTTGAAACCATACTACAGGAACGCAGTTCTACAGGTCTGACCCATTGCGAACTTCCCTATAAGCGAAAAGATGGGTCAATATTTCCAGGCGAGCTCGCATCTGCCTGTTTCGTTCAGGCAAATGGCGAAGAATATGCAGTTTCAATAATACGCGATATTACCGAGCGGAAAAAGATAGAAGAAGCCCTTAAAAATGCTTACCAGAATTTAGAAGAAAAAGTCGAAGAGCGCACAATAGAGCTTCAGAGAGCCTACGAATCCTTAAAGAAAAGCGAACAGGAACTTGCTGAAGCTCAGAAAATGGCACACCTTGGAAATTGGGCATGGAATATTGTGACCGGGGAAGTAGATTGCTCTGATGAAACATATCGCATTTTAGGTTTTAAACCACAGGCATTCAAATTAAATTTTGAGACAATTTTTAATTGTGTATGTCCGGATGATCAAGGATTTGTGGAGAATTCTCTCAAAAAAGCTTTAAAAGGAGAGCCCTATGCCGTTGATTTCAGAATAAGTTTACCTGATGGAACAGAGCGTATAGTTTTCGAACAGGGTGGTGTAGTTTTTGATGAAAATAATAATCCTGTTTTAATGAAAGGGACAATTCAGGATATAACTGAACGCAGAAAGGTTGAAGAAGCTCTTGCTAAGATAGATAAGATCCGAATAAAAGAAATCCATCACAGAATTAAGAACAACCTGCAGGTAATTTCATCTCTTCTTAGCCTTGAAGCTGAAAGGTTCGATGACGAAAAAATACTTGAAGCCTTAAAGGAAAGCCAGAACCGGGTCGCTTCAATGGCTTTAATTCATGAAGAACTTTACAAAGGGAATGATCTGGATAATCTTGATTTTGCGGTTTACCTTAGAAAACTAACCTCAGACCTTTTTGACTCTTACAGAATAGGAAATAATTATATTAGCCTGGATCTGGATCTTGACCAGGTTTATCTTGATATGGACACTGCTATCCCCCTTGGCATTATAGTAAATGAACTCGTCTCGAATGCTTTAAAGCATGCTTTCCCGCGGGGAAAGAAAGGTAAAATCGAAATAAATATGATTAAAAGGGAAAATTTAGCTTTGCATCCCAAATGTCTGGATGCAGATAGAAAATTTATCAATAAAGATAATTATCAGTATATAATGGAAGTAACAGATAACGGAATAGGCATTTCTGAAGAAATAAACTTCCGGGTTATAAACACTCTTGGACTTCAGCTCGTAAATCTTCTTGTCGAACAGATCGACGGCCACATCGAACTTAGCAGGGGCCAGGGAACAAAATTCAACATCTGGTTCAATGAAATCGGAAAGTAAAATGAATTCGGGAAGTAAAATGATTAAACAAACTGTGACCCTGCTCAAGTTGTGATTACCTATTTTTAAAAGGATATTGAAACAAAAAGTTACTTAAAAAAGACACTCAAGAAAAGTACTAGAAAATAAAGTACTTCTATTTTTTGACTATACAGGACAGTACTTGCCAGTGTATATATACTGCTGTGACAATCTTACAGTACTGCAAGAGAAGAGAGGGAGTGAAACCATAGATTTTGCGTGCAAGGAGTTCAAAGTTGAAGATGTAATTAAATGTGCCCTTAATCTTACAAAGGCCGATCTAAAAGTTATGAAATTTTTCCTGAATGAAACAGAAGAGTGGGTTGATACGGACGCTCTCTCAAGGATTTTGAAGCTGGATATTTCGACTGTCCAGCGCTCCGTAAAAAAACTGCACGAAAAACAAATCCTGCAGAGGTCCCAGCAAAACCTTGACGGTGGAGGCTATGTTTTCAGGTATAAAATCTACTCAAGAGCCAAAATAAAAGACATTATAATGACAGTTGTAAACTCCTGGGCTGACCGACTCGGCCAGGAACTTGAAAAATGGGAAAGTGGAGAGAATACACGTGCTTAAAATAACCCCTTATCTGGGAATTCTTGTACTTATTGTTTCTATAGGCGGGCTCTGGTATCCTGCACTTGGGTACTTCATGCTGCTAATTTTTGCCGCAATTTTCCTGAGCAGCCCCTTTAGAGGCAGATGGTTTTGCGGAAACCTCTGCCCGAGAGGAAGCCTTGTTGATTTCTGGATCAGCAAAATTTCAAAGAAAAGGAAAATTCCTGATGTCTTCCGAAGCCTATGGGTACGTCTGCCGATCTTTGGCCTGCTTATGGGCTTTATGATATACAGAATATCAAGCATTATAGGCACTCTTAACACCTTTGAGAAAATCGGCATGGTGTTTGTTACAATGTGCCTTGTAACAACTGCAATAGCAGTTCTTCTTGGCAGCTACTTGAGCCCTAGAGCCTGGTGCTCTTTCTGTCCCATGGGAACAGCTCAAAATTTGATTGGCGGAAAAAAATACCGGTTGAAGCTTGAAAAAGAAAAATGCGTTAACTGCAGGAAATGTGAAAAAGTCTGCCCCATGCAGTTAAAGATTCGCGATAATGATGTAAAACCTGATTGTATTAAATGCGAGCGCTGCATAACTGCCTGCCCTAAAGATGCTCTTCAATTTTAAAACCATAATTTTTATTAAAATCACAATTTTTTATTTATTTTTATTTAGAAGTTTTAGGTTGTAAAAATTATTTAATAAGTTTTTATTGAAAATATGATGGGTAAACAGCCTGAGAAATACAGAAAATAATTTAAAACCAATAACGGATGAAGACTAAATACATTAAACGTCTGGAAAAATACTCAAGGAGGAAAAGCTGATGACATCCCGCGTGCCTGAACTTTCGACAATACAAAAAACGGAGCTCTCTGAAATTTTCGGAGGATATGTGAACATTGACAGGCGTGAACGGCACTATTATAATCATGATATAGGAGCTTTACCCCCTCTTGTTAAGAAAGTTATAGGCAATACAGACCCTGCGGCTGTTGTAAAAATCCGGGAAGAAGGAGATGCGGTAAAGCTCCTGAAATTCGCAAATAAGCATAAAATTCCTGTAGTACCCCGTGCAGGAGCCTCTTCGGGGTACGGAGGGGTAATCCCTACAAAAGGAGGGATAGTCGCTGACATTACCTCATTAAATAAAGTAATAAATATCGATCCTGAAAAGCAAAAAACCGTTGTGCAGAGCGGAATCACCTGGGAAAAATTAGAGCAAAAACTGGAGGAAGAGGGACTTTCTCTTCAGGCCCTTCCCTCAAGTGCGCCTTCTTCAACAGTAGGCGGCTGGCTGGCTCAAAGCGGGGCAGGGTACGGAAGCTATGAATTCGGGTGGGGCTACGAGAGTATGGAAAAAGCCAGGGTTGTGCTCCCTACCGGAGAGGTTAAGGAATTTTCAGGCCCCGAACTCAATAAGTTGATAGGAACAATGGGGACGACTGGCATCATTACGGAAATTACAGTAAAAGTAAGAAAACTCGAAGAAAGAAAAGCAGTTTCAGCCAGTTTTTCAGATGCTTCAGCCCTGAAAAAAGCAGTACAGATAATAAGGGAAAAAGAAATCCCTCTCTGGTCAATTTCTTTCCTGAACCCAGAATGGGCAGATATGAAAAATAAAGCTCCAAGGAAACTCCATTACGGAGAAATTGCAGATAAGGATAGGCCTGTGCTTCCGGTAGCTTACGTTGCAACTTTCATGTACCCAGCTTCAAGAGATATTTCCGGGCTTAAAGAAGCAATAGAAAACGCAGGCGGTATGGTTTTACCTGAAGAGATCGCAAAACATGAAACAGAAGAATGGTTCAAATCCATGAAAGTAAAAAGACTTGGGCCTTCCTTCATCCCTGCAGAAATTCTTGTCCCGCTTGAAAAAATGGATACTGCTTTTGAAGAAATCAAAAAGAAAATCAAATTGCCTGTGCTTACCGAAGGCATGGTTATAAGCGATGGAAATGTCGTGCTTCTCTGTTTTATGCGCCATTCTGAGCGTTCTATTCTTTTCAATACTGCTTTTGCCCTTTCGTTAAGTATTTTGAAAATTGCAGAGGAAAATGGAGGGAGAGCTTATTCCTCAGGCCTTTTCTTTGCCTCCAAGCGAAAGAGTGTTTTTGGAGACAGGCTTTCTGAAATTGAAGCTTTGAGAAAGGAATCTGACCCGAATGGGATAATGAACCCTGAGACCCTAGAAGGAAAAGGGCTCCTGAATACTGCGGTTTCTATGGGTTCCATGTTTGAACCTTTTGGCAGGATAGCTGGGAATATGTCAGGAATAGGAGATGTTTCCTTCAAGGACGAAAAGGAAATTCCTGCAGAGGTTGCCGAACTTGCCTATTCCTGCTCCCAATGCGGATATTGTGTAGGCGAATGCGACCAGTATTATGGCCGGGGCTGGGAATCCCAGTCTCCAAGAGGCAAATGGTTTTTTATAAAGGAATATCTTGCAAGCCGGGAAAAACTTGACCAGAGGCAGACAAATACCTTTCTTGCCTGTACAACCTGCCAGATGTGCGATTCCCGCTGCGAACTTGATATGCCAATCGAACATTCCTGGATGACCATGCGGGACAAACTGGTAGGCGAGGAAAAAAAGATGACTTTCCCGCCTTTCGAGATTATGGCTGCAAGCCTCCTGAAAGAAAGAAATATCTGGGCAAATTACAGAAAAGATAGAGACAAATGGATCCCTGAGGACATCCGGGCAAAAATGAAAGATGAAGCCGAGTATGCGTATTTTGCAGGCTGTACAGCCTCTTTTGTAGAAAATGATATAGCCATAGGGGCTGTCCGTATGCTTGACGATGCAGGAATCGAGTTTACAGGCCTTTTTGAAAAAGAAGCCTGTTGCGGGATTCCCATGCTTGTTGCAGGAAAATGGGATGTTTTTGAGAAAATAATGAGAATGAACGTCTCAAATATGAAAAAGAAAGGCGTAAAAACGGTAATCACTTCCTGCCCTGCCTGCTGGCTCATGTGGCATACCGTTTATCCTCAATGGGCAAAAAAACTCGGAATAGAATTCGGGATTGAGACAAAGCATTATTCGGAAGTCCTTTCAGAGCGGCTTGATATCCTTAAGCCGAAATTCAAGCAGCCCCTGGACAAGGTTGTTGCCTGGCACGATTCCTGCCATCTTGGAAGGGCCGGCGGCAAAATATACGAACCCCCAAGAGAGCTCTTGAAATCCATACCGGGGATCCAGTTCAGGGAACTTGAGAATAACAGGGAAAAAGCTCACTGCTGCGGTTCAGTAGTAAGCCTTATTGCCGAACCTCCTGTTGCATATAGACTCGGGGAAATAAGACTACAGGAAGCTGTGGATGTAAATGCCGATATTATTGCAGCCCTTTGTCCATGCTGTATTTTTCAGTTCAGGATAGCAGCACAGGAAAATAACCTTGGCATTGAGGCTCAGGACCTTGGAGCCCTTGTTGGAAGAAGCCTCGGTTATAATATTCCGGATTCTACAAACTATACTCTGGAATCCTGGCTCCCCTTTGAAAGGATGATTGCCCTCATGCAGCCGGAAAATATGACTGACCTCATGGTAGAACTTATGCCTCAAATGATGGCGGCTATGCCTGCACCTTTACAGTCAATGATGAAAATGGTCAAATATGTGCCAGGAATGGATGTGCTTATGAAGCCGATGATGCCGGTTATGATGCCAAAGCTAATGCCTGTAGTCATGCCCAGAGTAATGCCTGATATGCTTAAAGCTGTGGAGAAAAGAGTCCCTATGCCAGGTTATATGAAAGAACAGCTTCCTGAGCTTATGCCAAAAGCTATGGAAAATTTAATGCCAAATATGTTGCCTGAGATTATTCCTCTCTTAACTCCCCGTATGATTGAATATATAAAAACGCATTAAGAATTAACAGTTTATTAGATAGGACTTATGCGCTTGAAGTTCAAAATCATGATTAATAGACGCAACTATTAAATCCACGCTTTAGACAGGAAAAGTTTAAAGCTATTGATTATTTCAACTGCATAAGCCCTATTAAAGTTATTTAAGCAAATAATTACACCTGGAATTAAACTGATCCATTTCCTGACTCGAAGCATTACAATTCTAGTCCTTTATTATGACCGAATGTAAATAATTGCTCTCAAAACTGTAGTTGGATTTGAAGTGTGCGTGCTCACAAATGTATTTCCGTTTAAACTACCTAAGGTCACTGGGAAAAACATCTAATGAGCTTGTTTTTATCTGATTCGCAATTAGTTGCTCGAATGTTGAGGGTATCTCTAGAAAGGAGATTATATTTAGAATGTAAATGACATAAGGAAGCATGATTTATGATCGATGGGTGATGAAGAAAAAAGAACGAAACAGGTTTCCATTTACGATAATATTCCAATTGGAGCCGAAAACTCAATGTCTATTGAGTGGAAAGGGCCCTACTCATGGCCAAAATTCGAGACTGAATCTAATCTTCCGTCAATCCCTAAGCATCCTGGCGTCTATTTGCAGACCTCTGTATACAAAACTGGCTACATAGTCTATGCAGTAGGAATTACACGACGCCCTATACCCATACGTTTCCGCGAGCATACCAGGAAATACCTGAGCGGAGATTACACGATCTTAGATATGTCTGCCGTGAAACACGGGGTCCGAAAAGAGATATGGCATGGATGGGGTTGGACTCCAGAGAAACGCAAAGAGTACGAGCGTAGGAAAAGCGAGCTGATGGAAGCTGCCAGAAAACAACTAGCAGCATTTCATATTTTCGTAGAAGATGTAGGCACGGAGCCTCGAATTCTTGAGCGACTCGAAACGACAATCATGAATACCCTCTACAAAAGTGCCCCACCCTTCTGCGATATCCCAGACAGAGGAATGATGCTTGCTCCACAATGGAAATCGGAAAGTCCAATTACGGCGTTTATGCGCTGCTCTGTGGAACTCTATGGTATTCCAGAACAACTTGAAATATAACGAGAACAAAAGCCTGAGGAAGAGCTCACTTATACAAGCTATCTCAAAACCCTAGTGATTTACTCAAAGAATTACACTTGGAATTAAACTGATCTGTTCCCTAACTTGAAGCATTGTATTTCTTGTTATTTTATAACTTAAGTGTAAATAAAATAGGCAAATAATTAACAGCTACCCAAAAAGCAGGTTAAAGTATCAAAAGGGTACTATCAGTCTATTATTTGAGCATTCTTACAGGTCTACGAGCTAAAAGATTATAGCAATTGAATGTTTTTCAGGTAGATTCTAACGTAAATGAAGCAAAAAAAGATTTGATTATAAAAAAGACTAGACGGGGGAACTCAATAATTTAGATAGATTTTATTTCTACTTCCGATTTCTATAACTTGAATTATAAGTAAAGAATCTTTGATTGTTATTATTATCCTATATTCTTCCACTCTCAAAGAATAAAGTGGGGGATTTGGCAGACATTTTTAACTTTTTTACATGCTCGTAAGGATCTTCTTTAATTTCGTCGACTGTATTGAAAATTCTTTTTTTAACTTCAGGTGGCAATTTATTAATATCTTTTACCGCACTCGAAGTATATTCGACTGAATACATTAAGAATCAATACCTAGCGTTTTTTTAGCTTCTTTTTCGCTGTAGACTCTGCCTGCTTTAATATTTTCCAAACTCTCTTCAATTCCTTTTATTTCTTCATCACTCAACGGCTCTTCGTCGTAAGCCATTTTTACAAGCCGTTCAACGACAGAGCTGTATGATTCATTTTTATGGATTTTTAACCCGTCGAGCATGGATTTAACTTTTGGGTCAATACAAATTGTCGTTGTAGCTACCATAATAACCTATAGGAGGCTATAGAATAGGAAAATTTACCTCTAGTCGGGCGTCTACTCAAAGAATATGTATGATGTGTCTGACCTTTTCCATAGTTTGTGCTGAAAGATATGCAGAACCTTATGCAGAACATGCTGCCTGAAACAATTCGCGAAATCATCAAACCATCCAAGCTATTACAGGATTTATTACAATTACAAGCCCGAATCAGGGGACTGAAGTTTTAGATTTAACCTGCCTGTAAAAATACTCAAAGAAAGATTAAACGATACAGGTGACTCTATTTTTTAGATAAAGGTTCTGGGCTCCAGAGGAATTCTTATATAGAAGTGCTTGCATTAAGAATAGGAAAATTACGCACAAAGGTAACGTGCTCAGGAATACAACTAATAAAAATTCATATAAATTCATATCATTGAAAGGAGATTTTAAGCTTGGCAGCACAACCGATCTTTATTTTACGGGAGGGCAGCAAGAGAACTCATGGTTCTGATGCCCAACACAACAATATTATGGCCGCAAAGGCTGTAGCCGAAGCAGTTAGAACAACCCTCGGCCCCAAGGGTATGGACAAGATGCTTGTAGACTCCATGGGTGATGTCGTTATCACCAATGACGGAGCAACAATCCTTAAGGAAATGGACATCGAGCACCCAGGTGCAAAGATGATCGTAGAAGTAGCCAAGACCCAGGATGCCGAAGTAGGAGATGGAACCACTACCGCAGCAGTCCTTGCAGGAGAATTCCTGACAAAGGCCGAAGATTTGCTCGAAAGCGGAGTCCACCCGACAGTTATTGCAAGCGGATACAGGCTTGCAGCAGACCAGGCTGCAAAGATCCTGGACACAATTACTATCAGTGCATCTCCAGAAGACACTGAGACCCTTGAAAAACTTGCAGCAACAGCCATTACAGGTAAAGGAGCAGAGGCTCAGAAAAGCCATCTCTCTATGCTTGCAGTAAAGGCAGTCAAATCTGTTGTCGAAAAGAGCGAAGATGGGAAAATAACTGTTGATATCGAGGACATCAAGACAGAAAAGAGACCTGGCGGAAGCATTGCGGACTCAGAAATTGTTGAAGGTGTAATTGTCGATAAAGAGCGTGTCCACACAGCCATGCCTGAAGTAGTGGAAAACGCAAAAATCCTGCTTTTAAGCGTACCCATCGAGCTCAAAAAGACAGAAACAAAAGCTGAAATAAAGATTACCACACCTGACCAGATGCAGCTTTTCCTTGACCAGGAAGAAGCTATGCTCAAAGAAATTGTGAACAAGGTAATTGACACAGGTGCAAATGTTGTTTTCTGCCAGAAAGGTATCGATGACCTTGCCCAGTACTACCTGACAAAGGCAGGAATTTTTGCTATGCGCAGAGTTAAGAAGAGCGACATGGACAAACTTTCTC
The DNA here is from genome assembly GCA_049706495.1 of Methanosarcina sp. Classification (GTDB taxonomy): domain Archaea; phylum Halobacteriota; class Methanosarcinia; order Methanosarcinales; family Methanosarcinaceae; genus Methanosarcina. The sequence continues at coordinate 38,510 of JBNAKO010000040.1, forward strand.
GTGCAACAGGCGGAAGAATAATTACCAGCCTGGATGAGATTGAAGATTCCGACCTTGGCTATGCAGGCCTTGTAGAAGAAAAGGATGTCACAGGCTCCAGAATGACTTTCGTGACAGGCTGCAAGGACAGCAAGACAACCTCAATTCTTCTCCGCGGCGGAACCGAGCATGTAGTTGAGGGAATTGAAAGAGCCCTTGAAGACGCACTCAGAGTAGTTGGCGTTGCTCTTGAAGACCAGAAGATTGTTGTAGGCGGCGGCTCTCCTGAAGTTGAACTCTCCCTCAGGCTAAAAGAATATGCAGCAACCCTTAAAGGAAGGGAACAGCTTGCTGTAATGAAATTCGCCGAATCTCTTGAAATCATTCCTCACACTCTTGCCGAAAATGCAGGGCTTGACCCAATAGACATGCTTGTGGAAATGCGCTCCCAGCATGAAAAGGGCAACAAGCGTGCAGGACTCAATGTCTTCACCGGCAAAGTAGAAGATATGTTTGAAAACAATGTACTCGAACCCCTTAGGATCAAGACCCAGGCAATTAATGCAGCCACAGAAGCTGCAATCATGATTCTCAGGATTGATGATGTAATTGCTTCTTCCTCAGCCGCAAGGATGGGCCCAGGAGCAGGTGCAGGCGGCGAAATGCCAGAAGATATGTAAAAAATATTAAAAGCATTTTAAAAATACCCAGAAATTAAGCTAAGAGTTACCGGAGAAATTGAAACCAAAAATTTAAACCGAAATTAATCAAAAAAGATTTTTCCGGAAACTTTCTTTTCTGTTTTTGAATTTTTTCCTAATTCACTTTTAAAAGAAAAATGTTTAAAACCAGTTAAATGTTTAAAGCTAGTTAAAAAGCCGTTTTTTAAAGACCATTTCTTAGGTCTTTGAAATTTGACGTTTTTAAGATTTTAGGAATTTTATTTGTTAGATTTGTTATTCTGTATCTGTTATTCTGATATTTGCTATTCAGTAATGCTGCCTTTTGGCCAGGCAGTTATCTTGCTTCATAACAAGCGATCTCTCTTGCATCGACCCTTACAGGTTTTCCAACTTCATTTGAGATTACACTCTTGACTCTTGCCATGCACTTGCATTCGAGCTGAATACGGGCTGAAACGACTTCTCTTTCTTCAATGTAATAATCATTTGAGCTTACAACAGAATGCATTGAGACCTGTCTCTGCACTATCCGTGCTATAAGTCCTGATGTCCCATCTGTAAGGTCCTGAAAACTGGTAGAAGTAAGGAGAACACTGTCTCCTGCATTGAGCTCGAGAATTCCTAAGAAATTTTGTGGACTTCGGATTTCAAGAGTCCTGAGATGGTTTTTCTTGAGAACCTCGATCACAGAATCAGCAATTCCTGTTAACGCAATGTATTCCATGGAATCACCCGTACATTGGGAATTCCTTCTTTACTTCTCCCTTCTGCTCGGTAGTCTGAATATCTTCAGCAAGCTTCTGGAGTTCGATTTCTATGCGCTCGGCCTGCTCTATAAGCCTATCAGTGCTTATCGAAAGTCCATAGAGCTGATTTAAAACTCCAATTACAGCCGACGCAGCTCTTGGATCAGGGTTTTGAGTCCTTGTAGCCCCAAGTAAGCTAATTGCAGGAATTCCGCGCAGCAGACATTCGGCCATTACGCTTCCCGAAATCCCGGAGATAGTCCCCATCTGGAAAATTTCTACTTTATCCTTTATCTTTTCCAGCATTTCAGGAGTAGTAGCTGCCCCAAAGACTTTGTGGCCCGTATCCATGATTGCAATTCCTGCAATGGATGTAATCTCTCTTACATTAATAGACTGAGCCCAGTCTACCAGAGCGTTACTGACATCATAAGAGACTGAGTGGCTGATAGGAATATCGGAAATCACAATGATCAGATTGTTTTCTACATTTTCGTAAATCCTCACAGGCATATTTATGAGCCCTTCGTAAAGCACTGCAATAGAAGGGAAATACCTGGATTCAATAGACCCGATATATTCCATTTTCAGTTCTTCAATCATATGCTGACTTGCAATATTCCCCACAAGCCCTATTCCAGGAAAACCTTCAATCAAAATAGGATTTTTTGACTGCACAGGTTTGGTAATAATCTTCACATCATTATTGTCGAAATCTGTATTTGACAAATCCTCACCTCGATGAAATACAACCCCTACGATTATATCTGACCTAATCCTAGATAAACAAGTTTCCCATCAACTCGAGTTTGCAGTATTTTTTCTCATTATTTGGCATTTTTTATAATATTTTTATTCACTTTTTCAAATACACTACCAAAAAACATGCAATGAGCTCGAGTTTGCGAATACCATAGCCCTCTTTTTTATTAAAAGAGAATCTTATTGCTATATATCTTTTCTCCTGACAGCGAAAAATAATTCAGGTAAAGTATATTAAATAATAAATAAAATCTGTTTTTTGCTCGGAAAACCTGCTAATCAGACGGCTAAGCTTAGAATAATCTTGTTAAATGGTATTGTTCAGGGAAAAAATATAATAAAGAAAAAAACTGCAAAAAAGAACACTCATAAAACAATAAAGATCTGTATATAAAATACCAATTTAGAAAAGTGCTTGGATATTAAAAAAGTACAAGCAGGTTAATACAAGCAGTTTTGCAGATATTAAAACCAGTATGGAAAACGAAAAATAGAGCAGGAGGAGAAAATCATGGAAAAATCTATTGTTTATTTTGGCACTGTAGGTGAAGAAAATACGCAGGCAGTCGTGGAAGCCGCAGCAAAGAGAGCAAAAGAACTTCAAATTTCCCATATTGTAGTAGCCAGTACAAGCGGGAAAACCGCCCTGAAAATGGCAGAAGCAGTAAAAGGAAGCAATATAAAAGTCATCGGGATAAGTCATCAATACGGCCAAAAAGAAAAAGGCCAGTGGGAAGTTGAAGAAGAATATAAAAAGAAGCTTGAAGAACTGGGAGCAGTAATCACAACCCAATCCCATATGTTTTCAGGAATTGAGCGCTCGATGACTAAAAAGTTCGGAGGCTATTCCAGGATAGAAGTAATTTCCGATACTCTCAGGTCTCTTTTTGGGAAAGGCTTTAAAGTGGCTGTTGAAGTTGCAATTATGGCGGCTGATTCAGGCCATATCCCGGTTTCTGATGATACTGAAATTATAGCAATTGGAGGCACAAGGTGGGGGGCGGATGTTGCCCTTGTACTCAGGCCGGCTCATAGTGGAGATTTTTTCTCTCTACAGGTAAGGGAAATTATTGCCATGCCTCGTGCAAAAGAAGATTGAGATTAGAAATTAATTAAGCGGCTATTAGACTTATTTTGTGGTTCCAGCCCCCAAAGCTAAATATATCTGAGAGGCATCTATAACGCCGGCATGTCAGCAATATTCGAAATTCTTGATAAGGATGCAGGCGGCAGGATAGGCAGGCTCAAAACTCCTCACGGAACCATTGAGACTCCTACTGTAATGCCTGTAATAAATCCCAATATTCAGCTTATTTCCCCGAAAGAGATGCAGAGCTTCGGAGCAGAAATTCTGATTACAAATTCCTATATTATCTACCGTAAAGAAGAGCTCAAAAGTGTAGCTCTTGAAAAGGGCCTCCATGGGCTTCTGGGCTTTGACGGGCCAATTATGACTGATTCAGGCTCATTTCAGCTTTCAGTTTATGGGTCTGTTGAAGTTACCAATGAAGAAATTCTCGGGTTTCAGCAAAAGATAGGCAGCGACATTATTGTCCCTCTGGATATTCCGACCCCTCCCGATGTTCATTACAGAAGGGCTGAAGAAGAGCTTGCAATTACAGCCGAAAGGCTGGAAGCTGCCCGTAAATTCATTCAAGGAGAACAGTTGCTTGCAGGCCCTGTCCAGGGTTCAACTTATCCTGAATTAAGGGAAAGGGCTGCTTCTCACCTAAAAGAGCTTAAATTTGATGTTTATCCTCTGGGGGCAGTTGTCCCTCTAATGGAATCATACAGGTACGCTGAACTTGTTGATGTAATTGCAGCCTCTAAAAAAGGCCTTTCCCCAGATGCACCGGTTCACCTTTTTGGCGCAGGCCACCCAATGATGTTTGCGCTTGCAGTAGCCCTCGGCTGTGATCTTTTTGATTCGGCAGCGTATGCCCTCTATGCCAAGGATGGGCGCTATATTACTGTAAATGGAACTTACCACCTGGAAAAGCTGAATTACCTGCCCTGTTCCTGTCCTGTCTGCTCAAAATATTCGGCTGAAGATCTGAAAAAAGCAGGTAATAAGGAAGAACTTCTGGGAAGGCACAATCTCTATGCGACTTTTGCGGAAATTCGTTTGATTAAACAGTGCATAAAAGATGGGAACCTGCTTGAACTTGTGGAGCAGCGCTGCAGAGCTCATCCAAAGCTGCTTGACGGACTTAAAAAGCTCTATACACATTCAGACTGGCTTGAGCAGTTTGATCCGGCTACAAAAGGGACTTACTTCTACTGCGGGCCGGAATCGGCTTTAAGGCCGGAAGTGCTTCGCTTTGGAAAAAGACTGGAAAGATTTAATTTGAAGGGTTCAGTACTTATTCGGACAGGTCAGTTAAAAGGAGAAAGCGCCTATGACCAGATTCTTAGCTTTAAAGCGCCTTTCGGGGCATTTCCAGTTGAAATGGAAGAAGTATACCCTTTTAATGCTGAAATTTCAAAATTCCCGGATTATGAAGCCTTAAATACAGCCTTTTCAAATACTCTTAAGCTGATAGACCTTAATCCAGACGCTGAGTTTACTTTTGTTTGCGAAAAAGAATTTAGACATCCGTTAATTGAAGAAATAGGGAAAAAAGCAAAACTGATATACAGAGAAGCCTGGAAAAAGGAATAATTTTGAAAAGAGAAGAATTATTGGATGGATAAAAAGGTATTGAGAAAGAAATGAATTATTGGAGAAAAAGGACTGATTGGCAAAAATTAGTTTCCAGATTGTCCCAATTTTCTTTAATTTTCTTTAATCTTCTATGATTCTGTTTGACCTTCTTTAATTCTTTCAGCTCTTCCAGTTTTTCGTTCTTCCTTAATTTTATTTTATTTTATTTTATTTTATTTTATTTTATTTTATTTAGTTCTCTCCAAATCTCGCTAAAACCTGTTTTTAGAAGGTGAACTACCTCTCCCCAAACCGTCTTTGAAAAAATGATTGAAAGCAGAATTAAGATTTCTACTTGCTTGTTGAAGTGATCCTGAATTAACTTCCTTTGTCTAGGAAAGGAATACACTTCTTTGAGAACTAAAAGATGGTTATTAAGTTCAAATTCAGAAATACTTATTCTAAATTTTTTATACAATAGTGATTTAATTTCAAGAAGTTTATTATAGATGAATCGAGTACTACCGAAGTGTTTTTCCAAAAGGGCTTTTTGATCTTTATTTGGATAAATTCGGTATCTATTTCCTCTTTTCATCTATATTATAGAGATCTTAAAACTATATTAAGATTAACAGATCTACTATCGGTTAATGATTGGGAAGTTGACGGCTTTAATCCCCTCCCTGTCCCGTTCAGGCGAAGCCTGAACGTGCTGAGGAAGGGGTCTTCTCACCTTATGAGATAAAAAAGAAAACTTTTTTGAGATGCAAACCTTTATAGGGCTATTAGCAAACAACCTTTTAAACCAAAAGAGATCTGAAATATAAAATTCCTGATAAAAAATTATATAAATCAGGGTTTAAAGAACTTAAATAAAAATACAGAATAAAATATGAATTAAATTTAGACTATGAGTTAAATTAGAATACAGATTAATAAGAATACAAAGTAAGTTAGAATGAGGTTTAATTAAATTCGAGTTAAAATTGAAATATAGTTACAAAACTAAAGGTGAAATCATTGTCCCTCACAGCAAGAATCGGGGAACTTAGCCCCTATCTCAGGTTGCTTAGGCCCGAACTCTATTACATGGATCTTACCCTTCCAGCCTCAAGTGCAATCCTGGCTTCCTACCTGGCTACTGGAGGGCTTCCTGAACTCCTTCCTTTCCTTATCGCCGTAATAGGCGGTTTTGCAGCAATTACAAGTTCGTATGTTTTTAACGACTGCTGCGATATTGATATTGACAAAATAAATTTGCCTGGCCGGCCTCTTCCTTCCTCAAGGGTCTCAAAGATGTCGGCACTAGGGTATGCTTTCCTCTTATTATTGATTGCAGGCGCAGCAGCCGTATATCTTAATCCGGAATCACTTCTGGTCCTTTTTATTGCTGCAGGAACGATCACTGTTTATTCGATCTTCGCAAAAAGAAGTACCTTCCTTAGTTTTGTCCCGGTTGGAATTTCTTACGGACTGGTACCTATAGGTATCTGGCTTGCCTTTGACCCTGCCGGATTCCTGAAAGGAGGAGATGGAATAATCCTTCCTCTACCAGCTATCTGTTTCGGGCTTATGATGTGTGTAAGTGACTGGGCCTTTACTCTTGGAGGAGTTGCCAGGGATGTTGAGGGAGATAGACTGAAAGGGGCCCCTACACTGCCAGTAACTTTTGGTATCCCCTTTACTGCCAAATTTGTTACTTTCTGGTGGATTGTAGGAGTTATTGCCTCAATCATTATAGGCTGGTCTGCACAGTTAGGACCTGTATATTTTGCGGGTGCACTTGGATCAGGGCTCTGGATGCTTGCACAGTGTTTCGATTTTATAAAACACCCAACTCCTGAAAGGGGAGGTGCGCTCTTCCTTAACGGCTCAAATTACAGGGCAGTTATGTTCGGGTCAATGATTCTTGATGTGGTGCTCTGTATTTATTCAGGGGCATATACTTCTATTCTCTGGTAAAAAGGTAGAAAAAATGAATAAGAATCTTACTGCACACCATAAAGGCGTAGACATTATTGTAATAGGAGCGTCTCCTGCCGGGCTCATGGCAGCAAGGAACGCCTGTCAGAAAGGCTCATCGGTTCTTTTGCTCGAAAGGAAAAAAGAGATTGGGACCCCTCCGCATCCTGCTAATTCTTTTTTCAAAGGTATGTTTGATAAATGCGGAGAAAAAGCAGACCCTTCCTATGTTGTGCATTATCTCAAAGGCATGAAGATTATTTCTCCATCAGGAAGAATCGTTGAAGTTGAAACGCCGGGATATGCTGTTGATAAGACGAAATTTGACAGGTTCTATGCAGAAAAAACAGTGAAAGCCGGAGTAGAGCTTCAAACAGGAATAGAAGTGCATGGGATCGAAAAAGAAGGAAAAAATTTTGTTGTCTGGACCTCAGCAGGGATTTTTAGATCAAAACTTGTTATTATCTCTGACGGCATAAATTCTAAAATGGCGTCTTCCATAGGCCTCAAAACAATGAAGCACCCTGAAGATATTGCCTGGGGAATTGAACTGGAAATTAAGGCTCCAGGTCTTGGAAAGCCTGAGATGTTTGAATACTATGTAGGAAATCATGCTCCAGGCTGGAAAACCACATACGCCCCAAGAGGGGGAGATAATGCTGCAATAGGAGCTTATGTGCGCAGATGCGGGAAAGATGCAACTCCTTATCTGAAAGCCTGGGTTGAAAATTTCAAGAAACTTAAAGGGCTCAAAGAGCTTGAGGTTGTAAGTCAGCTTTCCGGAGGAGACCCTATAGTAACTCTTCCGAATGAGTACATAACCGATGGAATTATGGTTGTTGGCGGGGCTGCCGGACAGTCAGGGATAGGCTATGCAATGAGAGCAGGCCAGATCTGCGGAAACGTGGCTGCAGATGCCGTACAGAAGGGGGATGTATCAAAAAATGCTCTTTTTGAGTATAAAAAAATCTGGGAGAAAGAGTTTAAGGCAGAACACTATATAGGCCGTATTGGACTTGAGACTCTCAGAAAAATGACGGATAAAGAAATAGATGAAATGGTAGCAGTTTTTGAAAAGGAAGACCTCTCGTCCATTCGTGGAAGCTCAATAGAGCAGGCAATGCAGGTGTTTATATTTCTCCTGAAGAAAAAACCTTCTGCCTTATTAAATTACAGAGCTCTTCTTAGAAATAAATAAAGATCAGCTTGAGAAAAAAGAACAGAAACCAGGTTAAAAATTACCTTAAAAAGAAAAATAAGGAAATTCAAAAGCTTAATAAGTACAAATAAAAGGAAAAAAGGATTTAAAAAGAGGAAATTAAGTCAAAAAGTAATCCATATAAAAGGAATAATAGATTAGTACCAATATCAAATGCAGGAAAAAATATGCAGTACGACTTTTATAAACTCTTAGAAGTGGGCTTTTATAAAAGTCCACTTCTAAGAGTTTATACCGAAATCGAAGATGGACGCATGAGGATGAAAACCAGTGGGGCTGCTTCTATCCTTATGAAAACTCCCCTTTCGAAAAACCTTTTAATTTTTGAAGGTGAAAAACCTGCAAAAGTAGAAGCGCAAAGGTTAATTTGCTCCACATGGATGCCTCCGGTTCCAAGTTCTGGCTTTGACAGGCTGGTTAAGAGCCAGCTCTTTTCAATTGTAGGAAAAATGGTTCCTGACCAGGTTACAATTTCTATTACTGAAGAATGCCCGAATAATTGTATCCACTGTGCCCTGCCTGACACTAAAAATCGAGCAAAACTCTCTCCGGAAACTGTTAAATCCACGATTGATCAGGCTCTTGAAATAGGCACAACGTATGTGGTCTTTGACGGGGGCGAACCCTTAACTTACCAGGGCCTGGAAGAGCTAATTCGGTATGTAGACCCTGAAAAGGCTATAACAGGTATGTTTACCTCAGGTGTGAGCCTGACTGAAGAGCGAGCCAGGAGCCTTAAAGAAGCAGGGCTTTACTCCCTTACAGTAAGTTTTGACAGCGCATATGAGGATAAACATGACTATGTAAGGGGAAGAAAAGGGGTTTTTAAAAGCGCAGTTGAGGCTGTAAAAAACGGGCTTAAAGCAGGGCTGCTTGTAAATATATATGTTGTACTTTCCAGAGATAATGTAAACGAACTTGAAGAGCTCTATACGCTTGCTTCAGAGCTTGGAGTTCATGAACTTTCCTTTTATGAAATAGTTCCGACTGGCAGGTGGATGGACCATGCTTCTGAAATCATGACCCCAAAGGATATGCGGAAATTTGAAAATTTTGTCTCCACGGCTAAAGAAAAAGAAGGGCCTAAAATATTTCCTATTCCGCAGATTATGAAGACTACAGGGTGCATGGCAGGCAAAAAATGGCTGCATATTACCCCGGAAGGAAACATTCTCCCATGTGCCTGTATTCCGATTCCGTACGGAAATGTCCATAAAGATAAAATAAAGGATATCTGGAAAAAAATAAGAGAAGACCCGGTCTATAATGCAAAATGCTGTCTTATGCGAAATCCTGAATTCAGGGAAAAATACCTGAAAATTTCAGAATAAACCTGGAAAGAAACAAAATTCTCAAATAAAGGTTTAAAGCAGAATAAATACGTTTAACACAAAAGTTCAGCAAGTTATCTGAAAAGTAAATGCCTTAAAAAATAAATGCTCTAAAAAAGAGATGCAGGTAAAATACCTGTATCGAATTAAAGTGTTGAGCAATAAGAATTGTTTTATGAGATGAATTAGACTAAGCCTGATCTCTGAAGGGTCATAAGGTCTTCTGTAGTAAGTTTTGCTCCGCCTTTGAACTTTTCGAATATAGATTTGGCATCCTTCTGAAGTTCAGACTTGACAACGCGGGATTTTCCATCTTTGTCTTTCTTTTTGAGCTTGAAGATTTCTTTGTCAAGATCTCTTATTTCCTTCTGAGCATTAATGAAAATCTTATGCTGCTCGTCGGCTGCTTCCTGGGCTTTTACAAATTCC
>JBNAKO010000041.1:0-26700 GCA_049706495.1 Methanosarcina sp.
CGCTACAGTATTGGGGTTGCTTATAACAATATATATAAATCACTTAATAAAATAAATAATTATGCAGAATTAATAAAAGTTAATTGTTTAGAAGTTTACGGCTTTCATCCCCCACCTGCTAGCCTTCGGTTTTCGAGGAAGGGGACTTCCCGCCTTAAAGTTAAATTCAAAAATTACAGCAAGGTGTACAATTATGAACAGATTAAAAGTCATTTATTTAGTAGATTTAATGCTTTTCATTCAATTTATTTTAGTAGGAGGCTCAGGTCTTATTATGTATTTATTCCATCATGCAGGAGGCCCTCTCTTGAGGTTGATTCATGATAAGGTTGGAATTCTGATGTTAATTTTCTTTGTTGCTCATATTGTACTTAATTGGAGATGGATAGTAAATGCTACAAAGAAATATTTTATGAAAAAAGTAGATACGTTGCCCTAAAATTAAATCGGGCAGAGATATTGAAACATGGGGGAGAAGGAAGGAAAAGAAAAATTTTTTTCTTTCAATTTTTAGGTTAGTTTTATCGGTATTTCAATTTCAAAATAATGACCTTAGTTTTTGAATTTAGTCTGCTATAAGTTGCACAGGAAAAGCCATTCAAGAATTGAGTAAAATCTCCAGGAAAATTTCAATGTCTTGAAAATCACAAAATATATAACAAGAGAGAGAAAGTTTCTACTATGCCCGAGATAAAGATTGACAGATCTCTTTCATACCTTGATGGCACACAGAGAGTATATGATGAAGCCACAACCCTTGAAAACACAAAAGATCAGATAAAAAAGATAGGCGTTACTAGAATTGCAGATATTACGAACCTGGATAGGCTTGGAATCCCTATTTTCTCATCGATCCGCCCGACTGCAGCTCGAGGGGCAATCAGTATTTATTCAGGTAAAGGCTCGACCGAGCAAAGGGCCCGCATTTCAGCAATAATGGAAAGTTTTGAGCGCTGCCTTGCAGAACGGTCCGGGATTAATGCAAATATTGCAGGCGAGATAAATGCTCCTGTGCTTGTGGAATCTTATTCTAACGCTAAGAACAGCTATAACTTGCTTGACCCTCATGCCTTGCTTCTTCCCCAACCTTATGTTCCCCAGACTTTGATGGAATGGGTAGGTGCTTATGATTTAATGAATAAAGAAGAAATTTTTGTAAGCGCTAACGCAGTTTATCATCCCTATGATGCCCCAGGCCAGTGCCAGAAGCTTTTCCTGAGCAACACCAATGGACTGGCTTCAGGAAATGTACTTGAGGAAGCTATTTTGCATGGACTTCTTGAAGTTATAGAGAGGGATGCAATCAGTAAAGCTCAATTTTCCAGAGATCTGGGAAGAGAGATAGTCCTCACTGAAGCGGATGGGTATCTTTACGAGCTTACTCAAAAATTCAAGAATGCAGATATAGAACTCAGAGTCTGGCTGGTTCCTTCAGATGTCGGAATTCCGACAGTAATTGCAGCAACTGATGATACAAGGCTCAAAGATCCTGCTCTTCTTGTAATGGGTGCAGGCTCACACTTAAAGCCTGAAATTGCAATTGCACGTGCAATAACCGAGGCCGCTCAGTCCCGTGTAGTCCAGATCCAAGGCGCAAGAGAGGATACGGATAGGGAAGGGTTTATCCGGAGCGTAGGATACGATCGAATGAAGCGTTTGAACTGGTTCTGGTTCAATGACGGAGAAAAGATTTCCATTTCTGAAGTGCAGGATATATCCGGAAATAGCCCTGCAGAGAACATCGACTTGATACTTGAAAAACTCAAAGGGATTGCTGAAAAAGTACTGGTAGTGGATCTATCAAGAGAAGAAGTTGCAGTGCCTGTAGTCAGAGTAATTATTCCAGGCTTTGAGCTGTTCACAATTGACCGCGACAGAAGGGGAAAACGGCTTACGGCTGGAAAGAAAAGAGACTTTTCCAGGGATAGAAACGACAAACCGTGGAAAAGAAGATGATCCCAAAGAGACCGAAAACAGTAATCTTTACAGGAAACAGCATTAGCCATGCGGATGCAAAAAAGATCCTGAAGGCAAACTATCAGCCTCCTGTGCGCAGGTTCCAGCTTGAAAAATTTGTCCAGAGAGGATATAAAATAATAGGAATTATAGACGGCATTTTTTTTGACAGGGCTGCTGTTGGGCATAGAGAAATTATGTCTGCCCTTGATGCAGGAGTAAAGGTAGTAGGAGGTGCCAGCATGGGAGCCCTGAGAGCTTCAGAACTGGATACTCAGGGCATGATAGGCGTAGGAAAGGTTTATAGGTGGTACAGGGATGGAGTAATTGAATCCGATGACGAAGTTGCCGTAAGTACAAATCCTGATACTTTCGAGCCTATTTCCGTATCTCTGGTAAATATGCGGGAAACCTTGAGGTCTGCTTTTTCTTCTGAAATTATAAACAAACAGGAATATGAAAGTCTCTTAGAACTTGCTATTAATACCTATTATCCTGACAGGAGTTATCTCGGGCTTGTCAAGGAAGGAGCTAAAAAAGGGCTTCTCCCTGAAGAAAAGGTGAAAAATGTTCTGGATTTTTGTATCAATAATCAGGTTGATGTAAAAAGAGAGGATGCAATTCTTGTGCTTGAAACCGTAAAAAAGCTAACAGAAAGTACTTGAGTTAGAAATTTAAGTAAAAAGAGTTTAAATCCCCTTGAGGATTTAAACTCTTCTAATTAGTTAAAAGATTTCAAATTAATTTTTGAAATTTTAAATTGGTTTTAATATTTAATTTTTCTGATTTTCAGTTCCTTTAATGTGTTATTACATTTAATGTTTTACAATATAGAGCCTGATAATGTACAGGCTGAAAAGCATAACAAAAAGATAGTATATAGCCTTGAAAATCGAAGCATACTGGTATTCGAGCCAGATATCTATTATCCTCTCTATGGAAAAGTAAAGCTGGAAGGTTGTTACAAGCAAAAGCAACATTGCGATGAGAAATATTCCTTTTTTAAAATTTTCTCCCATATCTGGCAATCTTCCAGGCTTGAATCCGGATCTATATTCAGGATTGTGTTCCTCTCCAGATTCTGCCATATACTCTGATCTTGCTATATTCTCTGATCGTGTACTACTTTCGGTCATTTCAACCGCCTCCTGAAAATTGCCGCTGAAAAAATTAGAATTACAGACAGCAACAACCCAAACCCGGGAGTAGCTTCTCCTTCTTCCGAATATGATCCTTCAGGAAGATGCTGCCTTTCTACTATATTTACAAATTCATCTGTCTGGATTTGCCGGCTTTCAGTGGTATTTTTGTCTTCAAGCCTGATCTGAGGGTTGAGCTGGATAAAGCCTTCTCCCCGTTTGACTATAGTATCTTTATTCCAGATTAAAACCTCAACAATGTAATTGTACTGGTCAGGCACTGTCAGGTTAATGCTTCGGATAACCGTGGTCTCAGGTTTAATTTCTCCTGTTTGAGTCCAGATCTTATCGGCAAGAAGCCCTGCATCCATCTCCCGCACTTTAACAAGCATACGGAAATCCGGATTTGTTTCCCGACCTTCATTCGTTAAATAAATATCGCTTTCGACACGGACTTTTTTGTTTTCAACCTCTGCTACCCTGAAATCCATTCCAGAAATCTCAAGTCCGATATCGTGTACATCTGCAGGCAAAACGTTGAGGTTGTAAATTTCAATTTGTCCATCACTTTTAGATTTGTTTTCTTCAAATAGGGTACACTGGAGTGTATATCCTCCGGTTTTCGGAAGACTTAAAATCTGGCTTACTGATTTTGTTTCTCCTTTTTTAAATAGATCCAGTTTCACTTCATTCTGGGCCTCAAGTAATCCGCTTTCTTTACTGTAGGCTTTAAGGAGAAGGGAAGTATTTTTGTTTGCAGTTCCATCATATTTTTCGATATATGTTGTTATATTCAGGTCTACAAAAGCTGTCCCTATGTGATTTGCTGAAATATCCATGTTCCTGATATTGTAGCCGCTCTCTTCTTCAAAGTCCCGGACACATCCGCTTCCGAAAATAAAGGACATAAGAAAAAACATTAAAAGTAAAATTTTAACCGGTGCTTTTCCCAGTATTTCCAAGGTATACCCTCCTCTTTAATAATAATATGAGAAAGTATATCTTTTTTTGGATTTTAAGAATATTTTTCGCTTTTTTTAAGTACATTGGATGAAAATTATTAATATGAATGTGCGGATATTCAGATAGGGAATAAATTCGACAGGGCACAAAGACTAAATTAAAAAGCTCCTGAGATACCCCTTTACTAAGGGTATTTAAAGACTGTATAAAAAGGCTCGGAAAAACAGATCTTGAATTTTCCCGAGAAGCGGCAGGTTAAAGAGGTTTTGGGAGTAAGAAAGTCTTGGTCTTTGTCAGTATAAAGAGCCTATTTGAAGATCTTATAAAAATAAAAACCTAAAATGTGAGGAATAGATATGGAAGAGAGTATTGAGCTTAGATCCAGGCCACGAAGAAAAATCTTGATCGCTACTGATGGTTCAGAGACTGCAAGAGAGGCCGCAGAATTCGGAATAGAGATGGTTGGATGTAGCGGAGCAAAGGTCTATGCTGTATACGTTATCGACACAAGGCCTTATCGTTCAGTTCCGTTGGATCAAATATGGTCAAAAGATGTCCTTGGCGAGTTTGAGAGAGAAGGATATGATGCGACTTCCTTTATAGAGAATCTTGCAAAACCTTTTGGGGTGGAGATTGAATCCAGAGTGCTTAAAGGAGACCCTGCTGAAAAGATTTTGAGTTTTGCAGAGGACAATAATGTTGACATGATCATAGTAGGATCCTTTGGAAAAGGAAGATATGAGCGGCTTGTAATTGGAAGTGTATCCGAGAAAATCGTAAGGCACTCAAAAGTCCCGGTTATGGTTGTTCGTGAAAGGCACAGAAGTGATAAAAAGTTAATACAAGAATAATTACTAGGAAAATTGCTAGAAAATTGCAGCAATAATCAGATATAAAAAGAATAAATAATCCGATTAAATTTAAAATCGGATTCTCGATTTTGAATTAAAAAATTAGCTTAAAGGGGTAAATGGGGAGTAAAAGGTATGGATAGGATTGAATAAAATTTTATTCCTTTCCACGACCCAGAAAACATTAATAAGGGGGAACTCCTGAAACAGCGAATTCCAAGATTAATCCAGGGAAAAGCCTGCATATGATATTATGTAATGGGTAATACCTGTTATTTGCTGTCTTTTGAGAAATTTGCACTTGAACAGCACTGCAAAACCAATTTAAAACTTTCAGTCCTGAACTGATGGATAATTTCTAATCTCAGACCTCATGTTCACTTATAAATATCACTTAAATAAATAATTGATTTTTAGGTGCTTAAGCAATTCTAAATAAGCAATTTTAAGAAATCCGAATTCCTTGAAAGTATTAAGATTTAGAAATAGTGAAGAAGAAAGTAGAACTGTCACGAAAATAGAGAAAACAGTAAAAATTGGAATTGTAATAAAATCTGTTCTGTTTTAAATAAACCCTGCGCAGAAATTTTGGATTTAGCAGAAAGATTAATACTACTATAATTGTAATGGAAATAAAGGGAATAAAAATAGGAAATGCTTTTTTCTTGCCCGGGGGAGGCAAGAAAAGTAGTGAGACATGTAAAATCTAAAGTCCTCATGGTTTATACTTCTGCTTTTAAGAAAATATAAACCAAGCATGCAGATTTAAGATTATCAGGTAGGTAAATTAAGAATGGGAGGCAAACAATTTGAATGAAAGAATGGAAGAAGCCCTAAATGAACAAATAAATAAGGAGATGTATTCTTCCTATCTCTATCTTGCTATGTCGGCATACAGTTCGTATGTAGGACTTCCAGGATTTGCACACTGGTTTAAGGTTCAGGTAGAAGAAGAAAACATTCATGCAATGAAGCTTTTTGATTACATAAATGATCAGGGTGGAAGAGTAAAATTAAAGGAAATTAAAGAACCTCCAATGGAATTCGGGACAGCTATGGACATGTTCCAGCAGACCTTAAAACACGAACAATTTATTACTCGTTCAATAAATGATCTGATGGCTCTGGCTCAAGCCGAAAAAGACTATGAAACAGCCTCATTCCTTGAATGGTATGTTAAGGAACAGGTAGAAGAGGAAGAAAATGACAACAACATCATAGCGAAATTAAGAGGCGTCGATAAAAATGAATATGTAATCTCAGCAGTTGACGCTGAACTGGCAAAAAGGCTTCCACCGGGAGAACCGGGTAGGGACTGAAGAAAATAGTTAAATCTAGAATATTTTAATTAAAGCTAAAAATTTGGCACAAAAACGTTTATTCTCTTATTTTGATTCTGTTATGGCCAATTTCTTTCAAATTGCTTACTTTCAGGCTAATTTTCCAGGGCAATTATTTTTATAAAAATAAATTTAGAGGCTACAGGACAAGTTGAAGATTATGGACTATATAAATTATTTAAAGTCCTGAGTTAGGTTTTAATATATGCTATCTGAAAACCACAATGAAATGTTAAATGACTCTGAACTGGATCTTGTAAAAAAAGGCTTTGAATGGCTCTCATCCCAGCAAATATCTTCTATTAAGGAGCTCTCGAGTACTGTATCTGCACATTCTCTCTGGGGATGTCCAAATCCATACATAACTCAATTAATTCTTAAAAAAAAGGATGGGTCCTGGGATTCTTCAATTAGAGATACCTCTAGAGCCTGCTCAGCTCTTTCAAATGCTGGTATAGTATTCATGGAATCAGAAAAATGGCTGCTTTCACAAAAAACTAATGATTCCTGGAATAATGATGTTTACGACACAACTTACGCTTTATCAGCTCTTGCGGACATGAAAACTCCGGATAAAGAAGGCTGCCTCTGGTTATATGAAAACTATTATTCTGCCTGGGAACAGGTTGGAACAACTTCCTTGATTATAACTGCTCTTAAAAAACAGGAAAAACTTGCACAAACTAAAAACTTTGAAACTTTTATTAAAGAAAGAGCAAGCTGGATCCTTTCAAAAAAAGAACAGGATAATGGATGGAACCATATTTCAACAAGCAACCTTGTAATTCAAGCTCTTATTCTTGCAGGCTTCAAAGCCCAGATTAAAGATTCGATCCACTGGCTCTTCAAAAACGTACACAACAACGGAGCCTGGGGAAACAAAAAAGACGAAATCAATGCAACTGCATTAACCCTGACTACCCTCGGCCTTTACAAGGAAGCTCTAAAAACAGAGATTCATTAAACTTATGACTAATATCCCCAATCAAGAAAAAATTACAAAAAAATTAATTTTAAAGTTGAGTCTACTTGGATAGGTACAATCAAAGGAAATAGTAAAATTAAAAAATAATATTCTTCTTAAGCCAGCTTAGCAAGTGAAGAAAAATCCACCTTTATGGCCCTATAGTCTGTTTTGCTTCGCTCAAGCAGGCTATGTACTGCAGAACCGCAATTCTGCCGAAACAGACCTCTTGATGTTGGAATTACATCACAACTAAAAGAAAAATCATAAATTTTTCTGGTCCCGAAGCGGAACTCAGATAACGCAACTAAAGTACCGAAGCAAAATTCGGGGAAGGATTTCTTCCCTCTAAAAACCTCAAAAGGAAATCAAAAGAGGAAAATCCTGAGGAGTTTAATTCTAAGGGAAGGAAGATATGTTCTCCTGTATAATTCAGTATTAAAATCGCTCAAAAATATGAAGTTCCTTAAAGTACAGAATAAAGCATTGAAGCTGTCCCAATTCCAAGAGGTTCCATTACCAGATCAACATTATATTTTTTCTGGATTTCTTCAGAAATCGCACAGGGAATTCCTGGAGTTGAAAGTACACAATTTTCTGAAATTAAAGTTTCAGGAATTGTATCTGCACAGGGAGTAGCTTCGTAAATTATGGAAAACCTTTTAGGGCTGTTAAGGTCAAAAGGAATAATTCCCAGATCAGAGGCAGCCTTCTGTAAAAGTCCGTTATCTGTATCGTATCCGTAAACCTTGAATCCTTTATTTACAAAATGCACCGCTCCTGGCAAACCTACTTTTCCAAGCCCAATAACGAGGGCTTCTTTAGAATCGGTTTTTAAATACCGGGCAGCTATTTCGGCATAGATTATGCCTGTACAGGGCTGGTTGTTCGCAATTTTTCCATTTTTATGATTATGAGCAACAAAGGTATTGTCATCTGCCATAAGGATAATTTCCGCACCTTTTTTTACGGCCTGGTAATAGCCGCTTACATCAGGCATATCTGTAACAAAACTGTCAAATCCGAAATATTGAGTTATTACATGCAGGGATTCTGAAAAGCTTCCTATAATACCGTTTCCTGAAGTTACAGGCACGATCCCTATTTTTTCAAAATTAGGAGTTGTCCCGTAAAAATCACTGCAAAGACCCTTTATATCAAGTCCTGTAACTTTTCGGACTGCAGAATCAGCTTTTTCTAGTTGTAAATTAATGTTTTTCAAGTCATCCGGGGTTAAGAGTGCCATTTTTATACCACCATTTTATTAAAAATAATTATCATGTCAAAATCTTTAATCTCTATTAGGGATTATTCCTTTTTATTAAGCAATTTATTGAGATTGTTAGGAATACTTGCCATTATTTTGCCATTGTTTTACTGTTATTTCCATTTTTGATTATTTATTTTATTTTTTATTATTTTTTGTCCATTATAAATGATATTATTCAACAATTCTTATTTTTCATCAAGTTCTAAACTTTTACCTTTTCCTTTACATATTACACAGAAGCGCAGAAACGGGACTTTAAAAGTAAAAGCCCTTTGTTTTTCCTTTCCTCAGTTTCTTCTCTGGTCTTCCCCCAGCAGACCAGAGTAAATACAGGGTCTTCCCCTCTACAGAGAAAAATCTCAACCCCGAGTTCTTCATAATATTTTCCGTAATCATTTCCCATGGAAAGCAACTGCTCACCTACAGGAGAAAGTAAACCGCTTTCTTCTAGCATGAGGTGTTCATATATACAGTAATTATTTGCGGGGAGAGTTTCTATTTCCTTTACACCACCCGTAAAGGCCGAGAAAAGAAGTTCTATTAAATTGATTCCTGAAGAATGATATACAACAGTTGGAGTCTGGCTTGGGAAACGCGCATCGATTTCTATTACCTTGAGCCCATCAGGGCCAGAAATTGCTTCTACATCCATTATCCCTTTAAGGGGAAGGTTTGCTGCAAGCAAGTAAGAGATTTCCCGGAAAGAAGGATCAAAAGGAAGCGGAGTCACCATATAACAGTCATAAGTTTCGTCTATATGAACCAGAGTTTCTTTTACAACGGCAAAATTTTTTCCGTCCCCGACTACCTCCAGAGAAACAACTTTTCCCTCCACATATTCTTCAATTAACATGTCAGGTCCAAGAGTTTCGAGCTCTTTCTCATCATAAATTATTCTGGTTCCTATACTGCTGCTTGCACAGGGCGGTTTTACAAAATAAGGGAGTTTTGAAGGATTATTTGCAGGGGTTGGAATTCCTGTAGAAACAAAGTATTCTTTGGATTTTTTCTTATCCCTGCTAATTCGATACGCATCAAAATCAAAAAGAACAGGACAGGAAAACCTGTCTTTTATGGAAGCAAGAAATTCGATACACTCAAAATTTTCATTTACAGGAAGTAAAGCGTCAATACTCTTTGAAATTTCAAAGAGCTTTTCAGGTTCTTCTGTGATATCAAAAGAGTGAAATTCATCTACATAATTTCGAATAAGAGCATGAGGATCTTTATCTATTAAAACTACCTTCATTCCTGCCTTTTTAGAAAGATAAGCAGCCTCGAAGCCCTGGAGTTTCCCTCCGATTAAGCATATTGTCTTCATGCTAGCACCCCAGGACTGCTTTAAACTCGGTCTGGTGTGCAGGCTTCATTCCCATGGTTTCAAGCTTTCTAAGCACACTTATAATGTCCCTATCCCTTTCTTCGAGGTCGCGGTCATAATTTGCAACTCCTTCCAATCTCGAATCCGGAGGCAAGATTGAAGTAACAATATTTGCTCCGGCATTTAGGCGATGAACCATTCCTTCAATTCCTTCAAGGTCAAGAGAAGCCGGAATCAGACATTTTGGAAACATTAGTCTCAGGATTGCTATAATCTTAAGCTCCGAGAGATTTGATTTTTCGCTGAAATTTTCAAGAGGAGTTCCTTCCTGGGGTAGAAAAGTCATTACCCTGACCATATCAGGATCATTTGCTTTCATTTCTTTTAAGGAAAGGATGGTCGAATCAATATCATTTCCAACCCCCGTAAGAATTCCGTCTTCTATACAGTATCCCTGCTGTTTTGCAAAAAGACGGGCTTTTACCCTTCCATCAAAGGACTGTCCTACCCTTAATTGATTGTAAAGTTCAGGATCATATGTTTCCTGGTAAAGGGCAAAGAAATCTGCTCCTTTTTCCCTGGCTTTAAGAAGAGTGGCATTATCCATTACGCCCGGAGAAATCATTATTGGAAGCCCGAGCTCTTCTTTTACAACCTCAACAAGTTCAACAAAACGGTCTGGTTTTTCATAAAAATAAGGATCTTCTCCCATAGTTAGATCGATCATATGAAAACCTGCCCCTTTTAAGGCTTTACAGGTTTCTTTGATCTCTGCTTTGGAAAGCCGGTATCGGGAAATCTCATTTTTGCAGTTATAATAACAAAATGCACATTGATTTTTACAATAGGTAGAAAAATAAATAAAACAGTTGAGAAATACCCTGTTGCCAAAATAATGGTTTCTTACAGCTCTGGCTGCATTATAAAGCTTTTCTAAGTCTTCTTTTGATTCAAGGGAGAGAAGAAACCTTAGATAATCATCAGATAGTTGAAAGCCTTCAATTATTTTTTCCCCTAAACCTTCAAGTTCTTCAATCGCCATTTTTTGGATCAAAATTTCACCCTCTCTAATTTCCTTAAAATATTAGCTTTAAAAGACACACTTTGAATCGAAATATTGCCAGGATTTTGCCATTTATCCTGTTTTAAACTTTTTTTGCCATTTTGTTCCTTTTAATGCCTATTTATTGTTTTAAGGCCTCTTTTATACCCTTATATGCCTTTTTGAAGCTTTTAGAGTTCTATTTTTATTTTGTTTTTTATTTTGTTTTTTGTTTTACTTTTATATTTTTAATTTTGATTTCTGTTGCCATTTGTTTAATTTATTTTTAGCTGTTTAATTTAATTTTATTTAATTTTATTTTTGTTATTAATTTTATTTTTCTTATATTTTTATCATAATCCAGGTTATTACAGAGTATCTATAGAGCAGAGCTTACAGGTTAGTTGAAATCCCATTATAGTAAGCTTCTGACCTTGCCGCCCTTTTAATATTCTTGAAATTATGCATAACCTTGAGTAACCTTTCAAGCCCGAAACCAGCCCCGATCCAGGGCTTATCAATTCCCCATTCCCGGTCCAGAGGTATAGGGCCTACAACTGCGGACGAAAGTTCCAGGTCTCCATGCATTACATCAATTGTATTTCCATAGACCATGCAGGAATCGCCTATAATCTCAAAATCGATTTTTAAATAATCAAGCAGTTCTTTGATTATGGTTTCAAGATTTTCTCTTGTGCACCCTGATCCCATCTGGCAGAAATTTAGCATGGTAAATTCTTCCACATGTTCTTTGCCATCTGATTCTTTTCTGTAGCAGGGTCCTATTTCGAAAAGTTTAATCGGGTCGGGCAGAACTTTATCCATTTTCCTCAGGTAGTTGTAAAGATTTGGAGCAAGCATTGGCCTCAGACAGAGGTTCTTATCGACCCTGAAAACCTGTTTCGAAAGTTCAGTGTCGCTATCGATCCCCATTCTCTCTACATATTCAATGGGAATCAGGATTGGAGATTTGATTTCCAGAAAGCCTTTATCTACGAAAAATTTTGTAACGTCACGTTCAAGTTTTCCAAGATAATTCTCCCTCTCCTCTGCATAGAACTTTTGAAGGTCCTCTTTTCTTCTATTCAGAAGGGCTGATTCAAGTTCCCGGAAGGATTTTGTAGTATTCAAAGAAATTTTGTCTTTAGGAGTTATCAGCGTTTCAAGCCTATCTATCTGGCTTTTTGTGAATGAAGGGACAGGTGTCGATGCGTGAATTGCAGGTGCAGACGCAGGTATTGCTTTTGGACTTGAGGCAGCTATGGCTGAAGATGCTGCATTTACAGGAGCGACCGCGGGTCTGGATCCATTTGCTGCCACTTTTAAAGGTTCCGAATTTTCCAGGGGTTTTGGAGCTCTTGCAACGGATTTTGGTAGAGCTTTTTTAACCTTTGGAGTAGAAACTACCTTAACTTTCACGCTACTGGTTTCAGTTGTTTTTGTAAGGAAGTTTGTAACCTCTTCGTCTGAAACCCTGCAGTACCTGCAGGTTTTTCTATATTTGTGGTGCCTGAGCGCCCTGGCTGTTCTGCTGCTTCTGGAATTATTTACAACAAGTCGGTCTCCACACGCCATTTCAATGTATATTTTCCTTTTTGAGACCTCATGATCCTTGATTTTGTGGAGCATTCCGGTCCTGGACATCCAGAGCCCGGTTGAGGATATTAGAGTATCTAACGGTTTTTTCTCCATATTGCCACCTCTAGGGAATTAAAAGCCCGGATGATTTCCAAGAAATAGTATTTCAGAATCCCGACTTACAAAACATAGTCGCAATGTCAGCAATCTGCTAACAGCTACCCGGAAAAGAGAAATTACCAGACAACAGAAACAATTTATAGAATTTGGAAATTTCCAGAATCCATAAAAGATTTCAGCGGAATGTTATGTACACGCCATTCCGGGATTCAGAAACGTGGCGGAAACCCCGGGAATCTAACCCGGCTGAACGGATTTAGAGTCCATTCGATCTACATGATCAGGTTTCCTCCTAGGTAAAAAATAGTCTGAGCCAAGTTTTCGATCCCTGTGTACTGGATTATTTATTTAATAATAATATAAAATAATGATATTTACTATATATGTTTTTTGGTAGAATTCTGGAAAAAATCCAATTTTTATTTATACTTTTCGAAAGTTGGCCACTTCAAGTATCGGCCTGAAAGGACAGAGCCTTTCTTGCCCCAAACTGCACCTTGAAAAAACATTGTCTTCCCTTATTATGCTCACCCAATAGAGCTCACCGTCTAGTTTAACTAGCTTTTAGTTTAACTTATACTTTGTTTAAACTGATTAATATTTAAAGAAATTGATTAGCTATTTCATTTCCGCTGGGACCAATATTGAATAACTTTATGAAATTATTATTCTTAATTAATTTGTAAAAAAGAAAAAATTGAAATTTGAATAGGGAAAAAACCACAGCATCTACTAATCTTTTCTTTTTCTTCTTTTAGTTTTAATTTATGGCCAGTTTTTATTTTGTTTTTATTTTTAATTTTGAGACTTCAAGTGCACTTTCGGGGCAAACAGCAACGCAGCGGCGGCAGCTTGTTCCAAGGCATTTCTGGCTGTCATATTTGGCAATTCTCTGGCCATCTATTTCTACGATTTCAAGAGCACCTTCAGGACATTCTTTTACGCATTTTTTGCAGTAAGCACATTTGGTAACAGGGACTTCGAGGATTATGCCTATTTCCTTAAGGATTGCAAGTCCACCGCTTCCTACCTGTTCTATGTCTTTTCTGACTCTTTTTTCTATACTAACGTGTTCGAGCATTTTTGGGAGGAGAGGAAGGCCGTAGAGATCAAGCATCTGGTCATACATCTCAAGGGGCATCCCCTGAGTCCAGTATGAAAGTTCACAAAGGTAAAAGTTATTGAAGGTCTCACTGGTCGCCATCATAAGGTGGTCGGCAGTTATTTTTTTGGCAACTCTGATTACTTCGTCGAGCCTTGATTTATCAAGCACGAGTTCCCGGGCAAGAGCAAGGGAAGTGTTGCCAAATTGGACAATTTTCTTTGCATACCAGGGCGCGGCTCCCAGTCTGCGGGCATCTTCGGCATCCACATAGGCGCCTGAAGCTCCTGACATATAGGCGTATTCAAGATCTTCATATTTAATGCCGGAAGCAACAATCAAAGTCATATGCGCAGCCCGGATAGCACCGATTGCTTTTCCAGCTTCTTCGACATCTTTTTCAGTTATTTCGATTCCTGGACCTAAAATAAGTTTTCCATTGGGGAGTTTGGGGGGTTTTTCAATTAATCCGCTTCTGAGAGCAAGGGCAAAAGCTGAGATTACACCTGTGCCTGTAATTCCGACCGCTTCATATCCATAAGATTCTTTAATCTCGCCTGTTACAGGGTGAATAAGATAAGCATCCTGCTTTTCCATTTCCCTGTCAAGGATCATTATTTTCCAGTACTCGCCTTCAGGTTTTACATCGCAAATTGCTCCAGGACTTGCAAGCATCCCCGAACTTATTCCCTGGCCTTCAATAGCAGGGCCCGCTGCAGCGCTTGCTGTGATAATTTTATCTCCTACTTTCAGAGCCATTTCGGCATTTGTCCCATAATCAGTAACAAGAGAAGGTTCTGACTTAACAAGGAAATCAGTCTCGAGCATCATGGCAAGCGCATCGGCTCCAATTTCATGTTTAATTGCAGGAGGTACAATAACTTCACAGTTTGGAAGATCTTCAGGTTCAAAAATCTCAGATGCAGGAAATACTCTGGCATCCCTTTTTACATTCTGTACTCCAAGCAGCTTTTGTTTGTTTTCTCCTGCATATGCAAGGTCCCTGATTTCTATATTCTGAAAAAGAGAAAGCTGAATAGGGTTTCCGCAAACTGCAAGCCTTTCTACCCTGGAAAGGTCAACTTCGAATTTGTGGAACATTCGCCTGATTGTTTCAAGAATTACAGCATGGGCTACATCTTCCCCTGTTGTGATTGCAAAATCCAGGTGGTCCATAACATTTCCACCAGGAAGGGGGTGGCCCATAGTTATTACTGTTTTTATAGTCTCCTTTGTTTTAAGGTCAATAAGCTGGGCTCGAAAACCGCTGGTACCCAGATCAAGTGCGATTCCATACATTTTTAAATCCTCCGGAAATAAAATAATTTTGAGGCATCAGGCAGCATAAATACCTCATAAAGAACGGATATAAGAATTGGGATATGACTATTTAATTTCTAATTAACTGTTAATTCGTTAAAGAAATATAATAATTTAATAATTTAGAACTTACTGGCTATATAAGCTATTAGTATAAGGCAACTCAGGTCATGAAGCTTTTAGGAGATTCAATTTTCTCAAAGATAAATGTCTGGAATTCCATTATACCAGGCATTTTCAATATAAAAAGACTCAAAATAGTTTACATATTTAAAAATAATAGCAATTCATCTCTAAGCAATTAGAGCACCAGAGAGAGCCAATTGGGATCATATATTTTAAGGTTTCTGCCAGGAGAAAATAAAGAAAACAAGTTTACTTGTTTTGAAGAGATTTCCGCTGTTTTCCGACTTTCTAATAAATAAATACTTATAACATATCCTTTAATTAAGTTATTTTAATACATATTTATTTATAGTATGGATTTTTGATAATTAACACTGTCTATATAACTTAGAGAGGGATTATAGATGACAGAATACACACCAAAAGAACGATTATACCGGAAATTAAGAAAACAGCAGGTGGACAGAATGCCAGCTGTTTGTTTTACCCAGACTGCAACTATAGAACAGATGGAAGCCTCAGGAGCCTACTGGCCTGATGCTCATGGCGATGCAGAGAAAATGGCAACTCTTGCAGAAGCCGGGCACACAGTAATAGGTTTTGAAGCTGTAAGAGTTCCTTTTGACATTACTGCGGAAGCTGAACTTTTTGGCTGCGGGATTAAGGCTGGCGACCTGAAGCAGCAGCCGTCTGTGATAAAGCACGTCGTGAAAAACTTAGAAGACCTGGAGAAAATAAAGGATTATAATCTCAATGATGGTAGAATTGGGATAATTCTTAAAGCTATCAAGATTCTTTCTGATAAGTATGGGAAAGAACTCCCAATTATTGGGTCTATGATAGGGCCTTTCTCGCTTGCACAGCATATGAACGGGGATGCCTGGTTTGGAAATCTCTTTACAGGCGAAGAAATAGTTCCTGCTCTTCTGGACTTCTGTACAGACTTCAACATAGCATATGCAAAAGCAATGGTTGAAAACGGTGCGGATACAATTGCCATTATCGACCCGACAGCAAGCTATGAGCTGATTGGAGGAGAATTCTACGAAAAATATGCTCTTCCTTACCAGAAAAGAATTGTCGACGCTATGAAAGAACTTGATGTAGCTACTGTTCTTCATATTTGTGGAAACACAACCAACGGCCTGTCAATCATGGACAAGACCGGAGTAAACGGGATCAGTGTTGACCAGAGAGTGGATATTAAAACCGCAACAGGTAATGTAGAGAACGCAATTATTATAGGAAACCTTGACCCTGTAGCTGTGCTCTGGAACGGAACCCCTGAAACTGTCATAGAAGCTTCAAAGAAAGTACTCGATGCAGGCGTAGGCTTACTTTCTCCAGGCTGCGGAATTGTTAGTATGACGCCAACTGCTAACCTTCAACAGATGGTTAAATGCGCAATCAGTTACAAGTACTGACATCGAATAAAAGAAAATTAAATATTGGACCTTAGATCGATAGAAATAAGGTTCAAAAATATTTAAATAATATTCCAAAGCTTTTATTCTAAAGCTTTTCTAAAAATACTTTAAAATTAATCAAAAAAGAATTCAAAGCCGGTCTTAAACCGGCTTTATTTTTATAAAATTGTAAATCTGATAAAAGGTCTTAAAAAAGAAAATATGATTCTAATCTCTAGATATGTTTTTAAAAGAATAAGGGCCAATTCAAATTTTGAAAAAAATCAATTATATAAAGTTTTTGCTTTTGAGTAATCCTTCATATTTTTATTATCGGTTAGAATAAAAGATATTTTGAATTAGACAGTATTTCCAACAATTTAACTATTTATACTTTTCTATGACTATATTAATAATGTGACTTTTAGGAAAAGAGATTGAATCATTTAAAATTTTTTTTAGCAATATATAATAAACAAATATACTATTCGTTTATATAGTATAATCTCAATCTTAAAATTAGGAATTGAATCTGATAATTCAGATAATTCCAGGCAGTTCCAGCAGGTATACTGTTGGCAATTTTGGGATATGAAAGTCCAATTAGACTGGAAAAACGGAAAATGCAAACTTTATGAAAAGTAATTTCCCAATAACAATGTCAGAAGAAATTATTCACAGTAAACTTGAATATTTTTAAAATTAATGGCAACAGATAGTGAATAAATTTCATGGACAGTAAAACTCCGTAAAGGTATCTCCTCGCGCCTAATGGCTGAAATAAGGCAGCAGGGAGTTGATTACTAGTAAGAACCCCATGCAGATGCTTTTTTAAAGTTAGCGGAGCTTGGGCGCATATTTGAGATTAAACCTTTACAGATAGGAGTTTGTCTAGAGGCATTGTACAGCCCAACTAATACTGAGTGGAACAAGAATTCGATGGAGGTTTACAAAAATGGCAAACGAAGAAATGTTTGACAAGTTACGCGATGCGATCGTAAATCAAAATGTTGCAGGCACCGCACAGCTAGCCAGGGAAGCCCTGGATGCAGGAATTCCTGCTATTGATATTATTACAAAGGGCCTTTCTGTTGGAATGAAGATTATTGGCGACAAGTTCGAAGCTGCTGAAGTTTTCCTGCCTCAAATCATGATGTCCGCAAAAGCCATGAGCAATGCAATGGAAGTCCTTACTCCTGAACTTGCAAAGAACAAGAAAGAAGGAGATGAGACAGGACTTGCAATCACTTTTGTTGCAGAAGGAGACATCCACGATATCGGGCACAGGCTTGTTAGTACAATGCTTGGAGCAAATGGATTCCAGATCCTTGATCTTGGAGTCGATGTCCTTAACGAAACCGTTGTAGAAGAGGCTGCAAAACACAAAGGAGAAAAAATTATCCTTGTAGGTTCTGCACTTATGACAACCTCCATGCTCGGGCAGAAAGATCTCATGAACAGGCTTAGAGAAGAAAATCTCAGAGACAGCGTAAAATGCATGTTCGGAGGAGCCCCTGTATCTGACAAATGGATTGAAGAAATCGGAGCAGATGCAACCGCAGAAAACGCTGCAGAAGCTGCAAAAGTAGCTCTTGATATAATGAAATAATCCTGGAGGCAAAAGAACATGACATTTAGAAAATCATTTGACTGCTACGATTTCTACGACAGAGCAAAAACCGGAGAAAAGTGTTCCCAGGATGACTGGGACCTGATGAAAATCCCAATGAAAGCAATGGAACTCAAGCAGAAATACGGGCTTGACTTCAAAGGAGAGTTCATTCCTACCGACAAGGACATGATGGAAAAGCTCTTCAAAGCAGGATTTGAGATGTTGCTTGAATCCGGGATCTACTGTACCGATACTCACAGGATAGTAAAGTATACTGAAGACGAAATCTGGGACGCAATTAACAACGTTCAGAAAGAATTTGTCCTTGGTACTGGCAGAGATGCCGTAAATGTAAGAAAGAGAAATGTAGGGGACAAGAAAAAACCAATCGTACAGGGTGGTCCTACAGGTTCTCCAATTTCCGAAGACGTCTTTATGCCTGTGCATATGAGCTACGCTCTTGAAAAGGAAGTAGACACCATTGTCAATGGTGTAATGACTTCAGTGCGCGGCAAACCTCCTATTCCAAAAAGCCCTTACGAAATCCTTGCCGCAAAGACAGAAACCCGCCTAATTAAACAAGCATGCGCCATGGCTGGAAGGCCTGGCATGGCTGTCTAGGGCCCAGAGACCTCCCTGTCCGCTCAGGGAAACATTTCCGCTGACTGCTATGGCGGAATGGCTTCCACGGACAGCCACGAGGTCTCTCAACTCAATGAACTTAAGATTGACCTGGATGCAATCTCGGTTATTGCCCACTATAAAGGGAATAGCGACATTATTATGGATGAACAGATGCCTATTTTCGGGGGATATGCTGGTGGCATTGAAGAGACCACAATAGTCGATATTGCAACCCACATCAACTCTGTTATCATGAGCAGTGCAAGCTGGCACCTTGATGGGCCTGTCCACATTCGCTGGGGTTCAACCAACACCAGAGAAACTCTTACGATTGCAGGCTGGGCATGCGCAACAATCTCTGAATTTACTAACATCCTTTCAGGCAACCAGTACTACCCATGTGCAGGCCCATGTACTGAAATGTGCCTCCTTGAAGCTTCAGCACAGTCCATAACTGACACTGCATCAGGCAGAGAAATCCTCTCAGGTGTTGCATCTGCAAAAGGTGTAGTTACCGACAAGACTACAGGTATGGAAGCCAGGATGATGGGAGAAGTTGCAAGAGCAACTGCAGGCGTGGAAATCGCAGAGATTAACAAAATCCTTGACAACCTTGTAGCTCTTTACGAGAAGAATTATGCAAGCGCTCCTGCAGGCAAGACCTTCCAGGAATGCTATGACGTAAAGACAGTTACCCCAACTGACGAATACATGCAGGTCTATGACGGAGCAAGAAAGAAGCTCGAAGACCTTGGACTTGTATTCTAAAAATAAATACAGCCTTAAAGGTTATACCACTAAAAAGTCCCAAAGCCAGCGAGATCTCGCTGGCTAATTTTTTTTAAAAACATAAGCGAAACAATTATAAAGGTATGTTACGAATTATGGGGATTTTTTGAGTATAATCAAGATAAATATAATAATCAAGTCTAAAAAAGGGGATATCAAAATGGATATGTGGACTATAATAAACGCGCTGATATATCTCCTGGCTTTTGGATTAATGGGCTGGGTTTTACTGGATGCCAGTAAGGTTTCGAAAAAAAGGGGGTAAGATAATATGTCTGAAAACCCCGAATGTGGCTGCCTGGTCAAGACTCTAAGACCTTTCCACGTGTGGGCGCTTGGAGTAGGAATTGTGCTGGTCGGAGAATACATGGGCTGGAACTTTACTGTAGCAAAAGGTGGAGTTCTGGGTTCCCTGCTTGCTATGCTGGTTGCAGGAACCATGTATGTGATGATCGCACTTTGTGCCAGTGAACTTGGATCAGCTACCAAACTTGCAGGAGGCCCTTATGATTGGGCAAGATTATTTGTCGGGCCAGGAGCGGCTGCCAGTGTAGGCCTTGCGGTTTATATGGAATATATTGCGCTTGAGGCGGCGGATGCCATTGTTGTGGCGTTCATTGCACAGAGCATTTTCCCGGAATTACAGGTTTTCCCGGTAACATTACTTGTTATTGCACTTTTGACCTTTATTAACTACCGGGGAGTAGTTGCAGCTCTTACATTGAACTTCGTCCTGACAATGATAGCTTTTATTGCAATAGTTGTTTTCTTCTTTGCAAGCGCCTTTGGAACTTTGGATATTCACCCTGAGTACCTGTTTCAGGGAGCTTTACCAAATGGGATGATAGGTCTCTTTGCAGCACTTCAATTCGGGCCCTGGTTCTATTTGGGAATAGAAGGAGCCGCAATGTGTGCTGAAGAATGTAAGCACCCTTCAAGGGCAGTCCCTCTAGGCCAGCAGGCTGGAATGATTACCCTGCTCATAGGGGCAGCAATGACTCTTTACCTTTGTGCAGTCCTGATTCCTGCGGATCTCCTGGGAGTTTCTGTATATCCTCTCTTTGAAGCTGCACAGAACAGCGGGGTATTTATCTTCATAGCTCTCCTTGGACTTGGGACTTTCCTTACCTGCGTTGCCAGCGCAAACGGATGTGTTTGTGATTCTTCACGTTCCTGGTTTGCCCTTTCAAGAGACAACTATGTATCTTCATGGTTCTCGGCAGTGCATCCAAAATATAACACCCCGTATAGAGCTGTAATCTTCACAATGCCTGTAGCAATAGGTTTTGCCTTCAGCGGGTTCCTTGATCAGGTTATTACCTTCTCAATCATATCAGGGCTACTCTGCTATGTGCTTATCCCATTTTCATTAATTCGCTTCAGAAACCTTTTCCCGCAGACTACAAGCAGGGTCAGGCCGTTTGTAAGCCCTCTTCAGCCGTTTATTGCTTATTTTGCTATTGCAATCGCGATAACAATTCTTTCAACACTGTTCTGGGGCTACAAGTATAACCTGATCTTTGCCTTTGTGTTCTACGGTATAGCGTACTTCTACTTTAGCCACAGGCACAAAAACTCAAATGTTATAAATGACTGGGCTGAAATGGGATGGCCTTTACCCAAAGGTTCGCAAAATGAAAACATAAAACCGGAGGCGATAGGCGTTGGAGATGAATGATAAGGCAATGGAGAGCAAATACCATAGCAAGCTGAATGCAGATACCCTGCTTATAGTGGGTATGCTCGCTCTGCTTGTAGGTGTAGAAGGATTCGTAATTTATAAGATTCTTGCCGAAACCTGGTCTGTTGCCAAAGATTTCTTCTATCTCTACCTAATCTTTGTAGGGCTTATGATCGTGATCGAGGCAATAGGCTGTCTTGGAGTACGTAATTCGATAAAGAATCACATGTACGAGTTCAAATATTATGACTGAGGAGGCAGAATAACAATGGCAGAAAAGAATACTCTTACAGAGGTTTTTGACATTGTGTTTATCTTCGTCCTTGCCTTTGCCTGTGTGGTTATTCCCACAGTACTTCAGGGGGCAGTTCTTGTATCCTGGGGAGAAGGAGGAGAAGGTATAGGCTTTGTCTGGGACCCTGTTGGCTTTTTCAGCTTTTTGATCGTTATAATTGCTTTCTTCGTTGTGATCCTTTATCACTCGGTTAAGCACTATAAATATTGAATTAATGTCGAATTTACAAACATTGATTCATAGAATAATGGCAATAATGCCAATTAATATAAGAAATAAAAGTTTAGAAAAATAAAAAAGCTGAAAACCTGATGAATGTCTGCCGAAGGAGAAATTCAGGCAGACATTTATATTTAAATCAAACTTTTTGTAACCAAATTATCTAATTTTAACTATGGAATTAGTCATCTGGTTTCATTCATAAGATATATTTAGTACCCAGATTTCTAATCCATTCAGTTTATATTAAGAGCGCGATCTCCCTGAAAGAGGGAGCAATCAGGGAGAGAATTGGAGGTTTTTGTGGATTTTTTGAAAGACCTGACTCTAGCCCTACTTAAAGGAATCCAAGCTCTTTGCCTTCATTAAGATTGCAGACACACCTTTGTGGGTGTTTCCTGAAATATTCAGATTCTGCTTCTTTTAGAAAGTCATTTAGAGCCCCTTAACTCCTGAGAAGCCTGAGCTTCCGGTCTGTTACTTAAAGATAAGATTTAATCATATTTATAATTTTCTATTCAAAATTTGAATATTGGGTTTTAGTATATATAATTTTGTTTTTTATTGCAATACCAAATAGGATTATTTATATAATAGAAAAGATGACCAAGGAGATGCATAGGGAAAAACAGAAAAATTAATATAAAACCAGAATAAAACCAAATTAAAATTAATTGAAGTAAAAAATAGAGTCAAAAATAAAGTCGGGAAAATTAAGAAAAGATAGAAATAAGCTTTTCAATTTGAATCCTTTCATTAGCAGCATCTCTTAAATGAAAATCTGTTTTAGAAATTTTTACAATAAGTCGAGCAATATCCGCGTCGCTTTCTCCTGAATCTATAAGAGCTTCAGTAAGGCCTTCAAGGATTTCATTCCCTGAGAACCCTTTTTCTATTATCATTTCATCAATTAAACGCCTGCCTGTCAGGAAATCACCTGCAAGTGCTGCATTTAATAAATTATCAAGCATTTCATCTCTTACTTTTAAAGTTGCCTCGTATATTAGATCTTCAGTGATTTTTACACTTTGAGCTCGTAAAGAAACTACTTGAAGTGTTTGAATAGCTTTTGCGACGTTTCCTCTTGCAAAATACAGAATTGCATCAAATGCGCCTTCAGAAAGATCTAGTTTTTCAGAAGAGGCAATTTTCTCGAGATGTTTTTTCAACAGAGAGTCAGAAACATAGGTAAAAAAGATCTGAAAACCTCTGGAACGAAGTGGAGAAATCAGCCTGGAAGGTTTTGTAGTAGATAGAATAAACCTGCATGTTGAGCTGTATTTTTCCATGATCCGCCTGAGGGCATGCTGGGCATCTGAAGTTAAGGCTTCGGCATTGTCAATATAAATAAGCTTATAATCGGCATCTATTGATGCCATTCCAGCATATTCGTTAATTACTTCCTTAAAAACATCGATTACGCTTTTATAAATCTTTTTTGGGTCATCCGTACCCAGAAAATGTACAAAGCGTTTATCTCGGACAAGGTAGCGTTTTCCCTGCTCAAAAAAATCCGAGGCATTGAAGTACGCAAAATTGTTTTTCCATGTTATGCCATAGAGTTTTCTGGCAAGGGCAATCGAAGCCGTTGTTTTCCCTGAATTTTCGGGACCATATAAAATAAGGTGGGGCAGGTTTCCAGACTCGGCAAATTCGGAAAGCGTACTGAGTGCATGCTCGTTTCCAAGCATCTCATCGAGAGTACGTGCCCTGTATTTTAAAGTCCAGAGATCCTGCATTAATCCACCTGTTTTTAGTGTTTGTATACCAGAGAATTTTCAGGAACCTTTATTTTTCTTTTTCCCTCAACTCTCAGTCAACGTAGTAATTTGCGTTTGGTACAGTAGTTTCGTCTTCTGTTTTAAGGAACTCTTTTATAACAACTCCATAAACAGGCCTTGCAACAGCTACCCCAATCAAAACACCAATAATAGTGGTAATGGCAAAACCTTTCAGGGACCCAAAGCCCATGAAAACCAGTGGGGATAAAGCTATAATATTCGTCGAAGCGGCTCCGATAATAATTGCAAAAGCCTTTCCTATTCTTGACGCAAAGACCTTTGTCGGAGGAAGTTTTCCTTCGTACAGCACTTCATCTGTAATGATCACAAGGTGGTCAATTCCTGTACCTATAGCAGCTATAATACCTGCAATTGATGCCAGGTCGAGCTGCCAGCCTATAACTGACGCGACTCCCAGGATCATAATAACTTCGCTGACAGATGTTCCCACCATGGGTATCAAAATTTCAGGTCTTCTGTATCTGTAGAAGACTACAGCTGCTACCGCAATCAGGGATGCCAGGCCTGTAATTAAAGCCGCAGTTTTAAACTGTTCTCCAAGCCCTGCATCTACGTGACCTGAACCTACAAGCACTACATTAACAGGAAGCGCTCCTGCTCTCAGGTGGACCTGAAGAGCCTGGGCCTGAGTTTTAGCAGTTTCGTCAGTTCCCGTGGAAGCTTCCCAGGAATATATAGGACCCTCTCGTAGTTTAGCGGCCGCAGAATAGCTTAAAGGAGCTGCATAAATTTCCTCGTCGTCCAGATACATGATAAGGTAATGACTATCGGGATCATCAATAGCCCCTGTTTCAAGGGCAACTTTTTGAAGTGTTACTGCACCTTCCTGCTTCAAGGTAAAGGGAGTGTGCCACTGTCCATCATGGAAACTTGGAATTCCTACACTTTCTATGGAGTCTCCATAAAGGACATGCTGTGTTTCATTCCCTGAAGTCTGGATTCTTATCTCAAATTTTCCTGGCCTTTCTGCGATCTCTTTAGCAGTTGCAAGATCTATTCCTGCAAAGTCGATTAAGATATAGTCTTCTCCTACAGTCCTGACAGGAATATCCTTCAGGCCAAGAGCATTCAATTTGTCGTTAAGAATGTCTCTTGTCAGGTCTCTGGTTTCCCTGCTTACTCCTTCTTTATAAGTAGAGGTTCCATCTTCATTCTTGACTATTGTACCTCCAACTTTCTCCATAAGAGCCTGCAGGTCAGCTTCGGAAATCTCAGTCCTGATTTCATAGACAATTCCTGTCTCTGTGCTGATGGGCTGTACTTCTGCATCAACTTCTCTTGAAACGTAAGCCTGAATTAACATTTCTTTGCTTGTAGAGATAGTGACCTGGGTTACACTTTCACTGAGTTTGTCTACGCTTACAGTTCCAAGGAACTCAAGTTGAGAAGCACTGACAGGGGCAGATGTCGTAAATGTGATAGATTTATCTGCATCATTTATCCCTCCGACCTCAAGGTTGTTCTCAGTGATTTCGATGGGAGCTCCTATTATAGGCTCAACCATTTCACGAGCCAGAGCATCCGGGTCGGCATTTAACTGAGCAAGGGCCCCTTCTAACTTTATTTGAAGCCAGGACCCTCCTTCAAGATCAAGCCCAAAATTAAGATTGGAAGTAAACCCTTCTTCAGCATTGTATCCAGGCCCTATAGCAATAATAGAGGCAAGTAGAGCCAGGAGAAAAAGGGCGACCCTCACATTTTTTAAAAGGCCTTTTTTATCACTCATCTGTTGTACCTCCCCTTGAATTCGGGCTTCAATACATACCAGCGCAAAATCCCTGTATTAAGGAGCCAGGTATTCAGCATATCTGCGAGTAATCCTGCAATTAATACAATCGAAATCTGGGAAAGCAATGTAATCTGTGTAAATGAAGGAATAACAAGGTAGGAAAATGTTGAAACTACATACATAACCGCCAGAGCTGCAAGCGTTGTTGTAGTCATTGTAATTCCTGTATGCATAGCTCTTGAAACCTTTTCTTCGACCAGGCCTCGTCGTTTAATTACTCTGTTCGTAAGCAAAATGTCACTATCTACAGAGTAACCGATAAGCATCAAAAGGGCTGCAAGTGTACCCAGGGAAAGTTCGATCCCTGCAACTCGCATAAAAGCTGCCGCAATTGCGATATCTGAGAAGGCAGAAAGTACTACTGCAAAAGAAGGTATAAAGGTTCGGAAAAGCAGAAACACTACAATTGACATCCCTATAAAAGAGATAACAAGAGCCTGAAGGGCCTGGATCTGTAAGTCTCTGCCGTATATAGGCCCAACCTGTCTGATTTCTACATTAGTATATCGACTTGTAACGTCGCGTTCGAGCTGGCGCTGTTCCTCATTATCCATGACTCCGAACTCCATAATAACCCTGCTTCCAGCCTGCCTGACATCTTTTAGAGGATAGGCTGAATACATTTCTTCAAGCGCTGCAGGAGAGTCGGTAGTTTCTACTGAAATCTGAGTACCACCCTGGAATTCCATTCCAAGAATTACCGGGGACCCATTATTTACAAGGGAAAACAGCAATACTCCTAAAGAGACCGCAAGTATTGCCAGGGGGATTGCCAGCAACTGGCGATTATCGTGACTTTTCACGAAATTATCTAAAAATTCGGTCAAACCTGTTGCCATAATTTAGTACTCCGGATATATGCATCTATTTTTTATTGAAATTATCCGAATAACCTTTACATCCGGATTTATAATCCAGTATAATAGCTGGATAAATTCCAGAATCGTGAGAGTTATAATCAGATTTATTTAATAATTGTGAATTTTTCTAAATCCGGTATAGTTTAAATATGAAATAATATTAATTTCAAGTTTATAAGCTATCATTCTAAACAATTTAATATTATTAATAAGTTAGTTCGTTTCGAACCTGTATTTCCACACAGTATATTAATTCTTCTTTAAAAGGTAGTTTTTTGTATACACTGTTCCTTTTAATTTATTCCACTGTATACACCGTTAATTCATTCCACTTAAAATTAACTCTTAAAAATGGTATAACTTCTAACGTCACAGCTATATATACCAGTTACTGTTCATTAAAAATAATGACAAAAAGACCGTCCCTTGACGAATACTTTCTTGAAATAGCTTTTGTAGTTGGCAAACGCGCCACATGCCTTAGAAATAATGTAGGGGCTGTAATTGTTCGGGATAAGCGCATCCTTTCAA
>JBNAKO010000042.1:0-5007 GCA_049706495.1 Methanosarcina sp.
GTGTCTAGAAAATTTAGTTCTCAGTCCTTCTAATTAAGAAAGGGACTACGCATGAAGCATTGTTTAATTATTGATGCCCAATAATTAAATTTTCATGACTAGGCTATTTTAAAACAAGATAAGCGGTCATAAGAGAACATCTAGGAAAGTTGGATAAGAAGGCTAAGAATAAGTCAAGGGAAGAAGTAGAAGGAAAAAAGGCTATCGCTACAACTTACCAAAATTGGCTTTTAGATTTTAAAAATGAAGGATTGATTTAAGCTCCTTTTTTATTTTCATTTTCTTTTTTTATCTTGTTTTTTGGATTTGTCTTCCGATTCCTTAATTTCCGCAACTGGTTTTTTTACGTTGACGTTCGTTTCTTTCTCTTTTTTATCTCTCTTTGCAGCTTTCTGTTTCTTGGTCGCCAAGTTATAAACCTCTGAAAAACATCTTTTAAATTACTACTAAGAAACACAGTCTATTCTTATAAAAAGATTCATATTTTTGGCAGAGAGTTAATTTTTCTGTAAATTCAAATTCAATTTTTTGGATACTGTGTCACATTTATAGTATTGGCCGCAAATATTTACACTTATTTTCTAGAAAAAAATCCAAAACATAATGATTCAGACTACGTTAAATGGTTCCTTTCAATTTCAAGTGTAATTCTTTGCAAGAATAACTATAGTTAAATAACTATTGAGATTTCTGATTTTACAGAACTTAAGGTCCAATGCCAAAAATGGAATAAGCCTATTGGTAGTTAATTTTCACATATGTATGTAGTTTTGTATTCCATAGTGTCTGGAATGAGTCTGAGCTCAAACACATGGCCAGGCTTAACAGATCACGATTAAAAAAACGAGTAAACAAAAGATTGCCTGATATAAAACAAAGTATCTAATTTTTTTTATTCATAATTGGGTTAATATGTTTGCGTAAATATTGAGTCCAACTCTTTTTAGATGCTTTATCGGAGCCTTTAGGTTTTCTCCAAGAGTTATTAGTTGGTCTTAAATGCCTTCTTATCCTCTTTTCTATCTCAGGTGAGAGTGATGAACCATTCAACCAGAGACATCATTATTTTTCAGTCACCAGAGTATCGAGTATCACAAGAATTTCATCTTTTAAAACAGGAATATCTACTTTCACAGTATGCCAAACATCTTCCAGATTAATTCCGAAATAATGATGAATTAATCGATCCCTCATTCCAGCAATATCCCTCCAGGGAATTTGGGGATATTTTTCGCGAAGATCTTTGGATAAGCTTTTGGTGGCCTCCCCGATAATCTCAATTTGCCTGATCGTCCCATCTTGAACTAGATTGCTGGCCGAAAAATCTTCTTTTTCCATCCTTGAGTATATTCTTCAATACGTTCAATTGAATCGAGGATATGGCTAAGGTAACTCGAGTCATTTTTTCTCATGCAGAAATCACTTTTGCTTCTTTTTTAATTTCTTCAATAAGGTATGGGCTTATCGACTCTTCAGTAAGTAAATCGACTTTTACTCCAAGAAACTCTGATAGCTCTCTCTCAATCCTGACCAGAGTGAGCAGACCTTTTGTTTCGGAAAACTCTACAAGAACGTCGATATCACTTTCTGGCCTTTCTTCTCCTCTTGCGTAAGAGCCAAAAATAGCTACTTTCTTTGCTCCTTCCTTCTTGAGGAACAAAGAGATTTTTTCGAATAACTCTCTATTATGGGAAGCATTTTCCATATCAGCATAATTTCATTTGTTACAATTTAAATATATCTTGATGATTCATGGCTCTGCAGAAAAACTTGTATATCACCAAAAATACTAACCTCTTATGACGAAACGTTTATATTTTAGGGAATTGCACAAAACCTGTGTATCTTGCAAAATAGAATTTATAGAGATTCAATGTACTGCATTTCCGTAGAATATCCTCCAGTTTTCTTTTTGGTCAACAAGTTGTCACTTATTCTTTTTTCTCTCCTTTGAAAATCCACTGAACACCATATTTATCAAAAAACTGTCCATACGTTCCAAATGGCACATCATGCAGCTCTTGAAACCATTTTTTGCTCCGTCTGCAAGTTTGTCAAAAATAGTTTTAAGCCGTCGTATGTCCCACTAATGACAAATATGGTAAATGTATTTCCCTGTATTGATTCAAGTGCTGGAGATGCTATTCAGTCTAGCTCAAACACACAGATAGGTTTAACCGACTGAGATTAAAAAATCAAGTAAACAAGAGATTGTCTAATATGAAGCAAAATATCTGATTTTAAAGATAACTTTAGAGAGTAAATTATTGAAAGTAATTAAATTCAAGCCTTCTTTCTTAATAATTTCTAAGATCTTTAAATAAGCCCGTTCTTCCGTTAGTGATTTTAAAGAAATATGTTATAGTATGTGCTATCTGATAAGGGATACTCATATTTAGTTAAAAATTTTAATAGATATGTATAAACGTAATCACTTGAGATATTAAATTGAGTAATTGAGTGGAGGGAAATTAATGCAAGATTATTTAATTCAAATAATATATACGCCTGAAGCAGTAGCTACATTAGTAGCAAATCCTCAAAATCGGGAAGATATGGCACGCTCTTTAATTGAAAAACTTGGGGGAAAACTGAAAGGTATTTGGATCTCACTTGGCGA
Organism: Methanosarcina sp.; assembly: GCA_049706495.1. Classification (GTDB taxonomy): domain Archaea; phylum Halobacteriota; class Methanosarcinia; order Methanosarcinales; family Methanosarcinaceae; genus Methanosarcina. The sequence goes on from JBNAKO010000042.1 coordinate 2,621, forward strand.
TTATGAGTTGGTGCAAATAGCATCATTACCTGATAATGTAAGCGCAGCGGCCCTATCTATGGCTGTCTTGGCTGGAGGTGCTATAGAGATATCCAAGACTACACCGTTGCTATCACTCAACGAAGGCATTGAGGCCATGGGGAAAGCATCGAAGTTGGGATACAAACCACCCAGCAAATAAGAAGGAATCGCTTTTTCTTTTTTACTTGCTATCACAACTTTTCGGATAGAGTCTTATTAAGAATATGCTTATTCTTCATTTTTATTACAAAAATATTATTTTTTAAATCTAGTTTGAGAAAATATTTAGGAGAATAATAGGAAATTGTTTTCGATGATTGTTGTTATAAATGTACTGAGTAATATTTTTCTGCGTGATAATTTAATATCGCTTCTTTTTAGAAGGTCGAAAACTAGATTATTATTACCGGCTTCTATGTTGTGTTTTGCGGTATACATTTCAACGAATTTAAGGTATTCTTCTAAATCTTTTACAATATTACGTGGCACAACACCAAGCTTTAGAACCTCTTTTCCAATTTTTACAAAAGGATGGGCCTCTACAGGCTTTCTTTTGTTTGCAGCACTATTGATAACATTTTGATAATAGATAGCACATACCTGGCTACTATATGCAATTGGATATGCTAAGGCAATTCTACTCCATATACATCTTCTAAATTTGCCTATACTTTTCTCAGGCTTTTTTGATTTTACGGGAGTTATCGAAGGAATAATTTTCACTTTTTTATATCTATTTGCTTTAACGCTATTGATTTTTCGCATCTTTCTGATTTTTCTATTCAGTAATCTTTAGAACAAAAAATTAGTAAGAAATATGGTTATTAAAGTTCAGTCGTCAACTGATATTGATTAAACGTTAGGATCATACATTTTGTTCACTTAATTTCTAGAAAATTGCATGATTTTATTTTCAAATCAACAAAATAATCAAAAATTAAATAGTAATATTTAGATTATAGCACTAAAAATCTATAGATATTAGCAGGGCTCTTGATAAAACACATTCAAATCAAAGTTGAAAATATTTAGAAAAAGTATTCTCATTAAGAAGTTAAATACAAGAATACCAGAGACGCTGTATTACTGCATCCCCCAATACAGTCTTCGAATTATACTGCCCCAAGTATATTATTCAAAGAAATATCAGCGTCTCAGGCAATTATTTGATCGTGGTAGATTTTTACCCCAATCCACCACTTCTTCTTCGACTTCCCAACTCCAAATATAACACTATACCACTAATTATTTTAAATTAATTATGTAAAATATTGTTTATAGAGAAAAAGTGTTCCCCCACAAAATATTTTTTAAGCAGACAACAATTTAATATTAATTATGATATTATTATTTTCTTCCTTCAAAATACTAGTTTAAGCTTTTTTCTTACAAATCAAAGAGGATTAATCTACATCAAGTTCCTATTTTTAAAAACTCCCGTTCTATTAGTCTTTTCTTAATATCTCTACGTTCGTAGTCCGTAAAGGAAAGACTCTGGTAATGTTTAAGGGATGTTATTGGATCATGGCCTTGTCTTGAGTAAATTTCAGTTTCTGGAATTCCAGACTTTAGCATCCAGCTTTCTATGATCTTCCTAGGAGTTTTATTTCTGATATTTGGATTTATCTCTGCCTTTAATGACCATCTAGCAAGTCTCATTCCAGGAGAATCTTTCAGGTGGCCTATGGCCTTCACAAAATGTTTAAATATGTAAGGGAAGGTTGAAGGAAGTTTATCCATAGTTCTTTTTGGAAGCTTCTGTTTTACCTTTTGCCATGCTTCTTTTGGCAGAATAATCTGGTTTTTGTCTTTTTAATATCAAGCAGGATTATTATAGAGTCTCTGCAACTCCAAAGACCTTAATCCTGTTATCATATTGATCTCAAAAATAGCTCTTTTTGCTTCTGGAATAGCCTGTAGAAATTTATCGTACTCTTCAACCGTAAGAACTTTTGTTCCATCGCCAGTTACAAGATTTTTTCCATGGCAAAACGTAAACAACAAAAGATTAAAACTTACTAAATCTCATGGAATATGCATGAAAAACTGCAGGAAATAACCTAAAAACTAGAAAAATAGCAACATTAATAACTATTAATATTGCTGTCTAAAGTAAGGAAAATAAGTTTTACTACAGACCCTATTTTCCTTTTGTTCCCTTTATACTTATTCGATTGTTTCTATTTTCTCTTTTTTAACGAAGGGCTTGCTGATTTTCTCAGGCATCCAGTCAGGCTTGTTTTTAGGGGCTTCGACAAGGTGTTTCCATGCCTTGAAAACGTGCACCTTCTTTGTCCCGCGTTCTCTTAAGCGGATAATTGTCGGTTTAGATTTTGTCCCTTCACTCCGGTTTGCAGCTTTCAGAG
>JBNAKO010000043.1:0-1194 GCA_049706495.1 Methanosarcina sp.
CCATATTGTTAAATCTTTGCTATTTGAGCTGTAAACGCTGAATAGGCCAATTTGACTTTGCTCTGAACTTAAACTATAAGGTTCTATAGAGAAGTTCTATAGGTAAAAGTTTGAACGGTGTTGGCGAGACAAACATTATTTGCTCTAGGGCGGTATAGCATTGGTGTAAGCCCATAGATGCACGTCAATTTATTGGCGGGAGCCGTCACCGTATAATTCCTATTAGATTCTCCAATTAGATTTTTTACTTTAATCTTTAATTAAAATTTTAAGTAAATCTTATTGAAAACTTAGTATAATATTACTTTTTAGAATATTACTTTAAGTTTATTTTATAGGTAGCCTTAATTTATTTCTTTAACTGATTCCCATTAATTCTTCATTAATATTCGCCTATTTTTATATCAGTCCAGAATATTACCCTTTATCTTGAAAACTTCGCTCTTTTATATAATTAGTTAGAAATTAACAAATCTCATTCAGATAAGTATTAATTTATTATAAAAATATATTATTAATAAGTTTAAAAAAATCTTTCAGAAAAAAGTTAATATATAAAAATAAAGTCCTTAAAACTGAAATCTGAGTTCATTTTTCTAATTATTCTTAAAACTGAATTAACTATTTATTTTTTAAGTTTATTTGGCCAGATAAAAACGAAAATTAATGGTATATGTAGAATACTATTGAAATAATGTTAGTTTAATGAGATAAATATTTATAGATAGTATAACTAGTATATACTATCGGAAAGTTAAAAGAAATTAAAAGAGGTAAATGATACTAATATGAAAATTCGTGTAGTCAGTTCAAGAGAAGAAATCTTTACATTAAATCCGAATGAGAGAATAGTGCATCTGGCCTTTCGGCCCTCAAACAAAGATATCTTCGGACTTGTTGAAACCTGCCCGAAAATTGAGGTTATTCAAATACCTAAATCTTATATGAACACAATCTCAAAATCTATCCAGATGTTTCTGGAAATGCAGAGAGTTCAACTTGTTGAAGGAGATGTCTGGGGCCACAGAAAAGACATCAATGAATATTATACAATTCCATCAACAGTGCTGGATAAAATTAAAGAAATGAAATTATCAGGCAAATCTGTCCAGGATATTGAGACAAAAATTTCAAGGGAAAGCAAACTTAACCCGGGAATGGTCGATTATATCCTGAATAAGGAAACTACTGCTT
>JBNAKO010000044.1:0-10771 GCA_049706495.1 Methanosarcina sp.
GTCGTGTCCGTTTTTTCGTGTTGCCACTAATCAACATTACACTAAAATGTAGTTATTTTACTTTTCGGATAGGCTCTTAGTCCATGCTTTCCCCCAGCTAAAGGAACAATTCACAATAATATATACTACAATGTTCATCACTGACATTTATTTTCGTAGCTTTTTGAGTGATCTCACGCTTTAAGTAAACTGTAGATATTGGTTTAATATTGTTGCAGCACACTAGTTAGATCAGTTAGATAAACCACCTGTTAATCTAAAAATTATTACATTTTCCCATCTCTTATCTAAAGAATGATTCTTCAAGCAATAATAAAGGTGTCGAGTATAATATTCGTTCACAGCCAGCCAGGCCAAATATATCCTATACCCACTCTCTCTAGAATTCCTCGCATTTCATCACATACTTTTCTGTCCAGTTTCAATATTAAAAATCCATAAATAGCACCTCCGAGGATAACTGCAAGTAATGTGAGCCATATATTGGAGAATGGCACTATCAAGCGGTAGGCACCAACAAATACTCCCATTATAACCGAGGAGGCCAAGATTTTTGAAAGAGAATCCATCTCGAGGTGGATTGTCATATATTTTGATAAGACTTGCCAGGCAAGTAAAGCATTTAATGTTAATGTTACTAGAGTCGCAATAGCTGCACCATTTATACCAATCAAAGGAATTAATATTATATTAAGAAGAATATTCGCTCCAACCCCTACCGCTGTAACTTTAAATGATTCTCGGGGATGATCAAGGGCATCTAAGTACATTGTGAAAAAATACTGAAATATGTTGACTAACTGTACAAGGAGCAGTACCACAAGAGCCTCATAGCCACGCGCAAAATCTGCACCATAGAACAAGCCTAATAGCTGGTCTCCAAGTAAGATTCCCCCAACCAGTACAGGAAGAGCGAGTAATAATGAATAACTTATTGCTCGACTTAAAGATTTTTCTATAAGGGAAATTTCATTGACTTTACCCCATTGGCTAACTCTGGGCCAGAGCGTACTTCTTAGTGCGTATGAACTGAATGTAGCAATTGCTGTGAATTGGAAAACTACCCTATAGATGCCTACATCTTCAGTAGACATGAAATACCCAATGAGCACAGTATCTGCCTGTGAAAACACAAGCGCTCCTCCAGACGTTAAAAATAGCCAGAAAGAGAATACAAATAAGCTTTTTATATGCTCCCATGTAAAATGTGCAAATTTTAAATCAAAAAATCGGTACTCAATTATTGCCGCCCCTATCATTCCAGCTACCATTCCGCCAGCCAGCCCCGCAGTTTCGTATCCAAGGTATATCGCTAGGATCTGGAATAAAATACGTAAAACATTGCTTATGCCTTCACAGGTATTGCGAATCCCCATTTTCCCTTTGCCGGCAACTCCACTGGAGATAGGACCTGAAACCATTGACACTAATAATGCCAAAAGTAGCCAGACAAACATTCCTGACTCGTTAAGGTCAGAAGAGTAGTCCTTAAAAATAAGTAGAACTAGTATTCCAGCTATTGTAAAAACTAATCTCAAAGCAAAATATGCACTAAAGTAAGCATCAGGGTTTTCCCATTCGCTAATACGCTTAATTGCAGCCCCTCCAAAACCTCCATCAATAACCATATTAACAAGGGTAAAGTATGCTAAAAAAAGGAAATAAGAGCCGAGGGTTGCAGCACCTACTGTGCGCGCAAAGTACATGGTACTGAGAAAGCCTATAGCTGTAAATGCTATCTGCCAGAATAATGAAATTATGCTCTGGCGCTGGATAGGATCTATTTTAAGAATATTTGAGAAAATAGCTTTTATATTAAACATGTTCATAAAAATTATTATTTTTCCAATACTATTCTTATTCATAGAATTTTAGGATAACATCCCAACACTTTTTTGCTTGAATTATCATAGATGAAAATTAGTCTAAACTTTAAACTAAATTAATCCAATATCATAATTTTAAAACAAATGATACTACTTAGCTTATTACTTGACTAATACTATTTTTAAAATTTCTTTAGTCAATATTTGAATATTTCCGAACTAAGAATTTACATATATGTTATCGGATATATTGCGGTTTATTCTATAATTTACGCTCCCACTAATCAAAATATTTTAAATCAGAATAAAATCGGAAAGTCTGGAACAGTTTTTCATATTAGATTTTTTATAAAGAGAAATATAACTTTGTACCGGCTGCTAGTCATCATTAATTCTCATAATTCAATTTATCATTATATTTTTGTATTCATAACCTGAATGTTAAATGAGTTATTTTGAATATAAATGGATAATCATAAAGAAAATTCAGTTAACTCCCAGTGGAAATATAGCTCACCTATTGATTTGATATAAAAAGATACTATACGGCTTACTAAGATTCCGGGATTACAACATTATATTTTGTACCATGAATTTAGATATAGATCTTTTGTATCTGAAGTATTAGCATTAAACCATTTCTTTGGAGCAATTACTATTTTTTCTTCATTTATCGATAGCCAGGATCCCCACCAACTGAAAGAACTGTTTGCAATAATGTGATGTTTACATGTGCTCATTAGCCTCAAATCTTCGTAGTTTTTAACTCCATTATGTTCGATGTAGGTTATTGGACAATTGGTTTTGATGTTTTCGCTTGCCCATTCAGGATCATCAGAAAAGACAAAAAAATGAGGATTGCCTACTTTTTCAAGCATTAAACGCATTGCTTTTTGATAATACTCAAGGCCAAGAAAACCATGGTATTGACTCGTTGTAGGATTAGAAACGTAATCTCCTCTTCTGATATGTATACTTACTGATACACATTCTGTAATTTCTTTCATGATAGATTCATTTGCGGTGTTAGGGACGTTTTTAACAGTGAAATCTTTTCTGATTATATCTTTTATATCAGAAAAGTATTTTTCACTCTGCCAGTAGCCATCAAGATAGACATTATCTTTCAGATTTAGAGTTTCTGGCTGGAAACTAAATGTTTGTTCTTTTATGTATTTTATTTGTTGGATTCCTTTAAGCCCTATACCTATGTGTTTTCCAATTTTACTAATCAATTTATCTGATGAAGAGATAACTCCTGAGAGGTCATCTGGTGTCGCAAGATTTTCCAGTATATTAAAAAAATTAAGATCATAATTTCGAAGTTTATAATCTTTAAATCCCTGTATGTCGAGCTTTAATGTAGTATTGTTCTTGACTGCAAGCTGCCGACCCAGGGCGTATTGAAACATCTGGTTGCCAAGCCCACCAGTTAGTTTAACGATTATCATATTTTCTCCAGACAATCTCTATTCCGATGAGGTTATAAATAGTCATTTTCCAGTATTTCCTCATAAACTCCCTCATATTTTTTAGTAATTATACTCCACGTAAATTTAGATTTCCATGCTTTATGTCCGGAAGTCCCCATACTTTGCCTTAGATCGATGTCATCAAAAAAATTTTGTAAGATTTTTGCAGAGCTGTTAATTTCTGCTTTGCAATATCCGTTTTTGAATTTTATCGTTGGCAATATATCTCCAGCCCCAGACCACTCTATTATCTCAGTCGTGTTACCCACATCAGTTGTAAGAAATGGGGTTTTTGATGCCATGCATTCGAATAAAACAATGGGAGAACATTCGATATTTGAAGGAAACAAAAATAAATCTGCCTGCTGATACGCAGCTATAGTTTCATTCCTGGATAAAGGTGTAACTATTATGTTCTTGTCAGATAATCTCGAAAAAGGATTCCATTTATATTTTTTTGCAGAAAAATGGCAATTTTTACTGCATTTACTTTTTGAATCCTCTGCAATAATTAATAAAGTAGCGTGAGTAATTTGAGCTTTTTTAAATATATTTACTGCCTCTTTGTGTCCTTTCACACCCGTATGTGAGCCTACATGTAATATCAAAAAATGATTGTCAGGAATATTAAGTTTCTTTTTGATATCAATGTCCAATATTTTAGTAAACTCTTCTTCAGCTGCACCATTGGGAATTAAAATTTCATTATTTACTCCTGCACTTCTTGCAAAGTTAATGTCTCGATAATTGTTTGATAGATAGATACACTTATCATACTTAGCTATCCACGTTTTCATTTTCTCAAAGTAATCTTTATACTGAGGGTCATAGAGGCCTGAAAATCCGCATGGAACCAGAACTTTTTTAGCTGAGATTTTATCTAATATTGGCAGTGCTAGATCGGTAGTCCATTGCTGAGCAGCATAATTCATCATTACATCAAAATCAGATTCTAGTAGAAATTTCTGGTAGCTCTTTATATCTCCTGAAAAACCTCTTACACTATTCCCTAAAATTGAGAAGTCTTCAATCGTAACATCATTTATTTTATGATTTTTACGATCGGATAAGTATGTAGTAGCAACAGTTACCTCATGTCCTCTTTTTACCAATCCTTCAGATATCTGTTTTACAGCTTCCTGTGCACCACCAACAGAAGGTGAATAATATTCTACTGTATGAAGTATCTTTAAATATCTCAAGCTGTAGTCACCCAATGCTTAGTAATTATAGAGAATTTATAAGAAGACTACGTGCGTAAAGCAACAGTAATATCTTTGAAAATTCACAGCCATTGAAACTATTTATTAAACTATATGGTGAGAGATGAGAGCAATAATCAGGATATATAAACCTAAATTTCTCCATTACTGAAAAGAATTTCGGAGTGAAAAAAGTATTAGTAACAGTTATTCTTTTATGCATAGCTATAATTATTGTAGATTCATCTCGAATCAATCCAAATACATAGAATTTTTTCATCGAAGGGTAAAGTATCGAGTCATTTTGAATAGTACTATTTGGGAGTTTTCTCAGCAAAAGGAAATTTTTTATTTTTTTTCTGAGGTATTGAATGATTCATCACCTCATTCATAAGTCCATTCACATTCTGGGAATACGCATCCCACTGATGAGCTTTGAGGCTCCCTGATTTGTCTTACCATATCAAAGATTTCAAATGTCAGGCAGTCAAGTTCATAAAAATAATCCACTATTCCATCTCCAAACCACAATGAAATGGTATAGGTACCATTCAACAATTTTGGATATTTTAAAACCACTTTTATAATTCCGCTTTTTTTTGGAGTAACATCATGTTTTACCTTATCATTAGCTGGATTCAATCCACATACATGATTTCCAAAGCTATCATTAATTACAAACCCTAAAAAAGGAATACATGATTTATCTTTGAAGTCATATTCCACAAGCAGCTCAAGATCCTCTCTGGATTGCTGAATTTGAGCACTTTTTAAAATGGTACCAGTAAATATTTTTTTGTTAAAAACTCCTTCCGTAAAATAATGACGTGTGACTTCCTCTACTGGACCTAAAGATTTTATTTCCCCTTTATATAATAAAACTGCACTATTACATAAATTGTTAACTGCCGCCATATTATGGCTCACAAAGAGGACTGTTCTACCGCCTTCAGATATATCCTTCATCTTGCCAAGACACTTCTTCTGAAATTCCGCGTCGCCCACAGCAAGAACTTCATCCACCACAAGAATCTCGGGGTCAAGATTTGCAGCAACCGAAAAAGCAAGTCGAACCTGCATCCCACTTGAATACCGTTTAACTGGTGTATCCAGAAACTTTTCGACACCTGAGAACTTCACAATTTCTTCAAACTTCTCATCAATCTCTCTCTTCTTCATGCCAAGAATAGAACCGTTAAAATAAATATTCTCCCGACCCGAAAGCTCTTGGTGGAAACCGGTTCCAACCTCAAGAAGGCTACCCACCCTACCTCTCATCCTGATTTCACCTTCTGTTGGGGAGGTAATACGTGACAGGATCTTAAGAAGTGTACTCTTGCCTGCACCATTTCGACCAATGATGCCAAGTACCTCACCTCGTCCAACATCAAAATTCACGTCCTTGAGAGCCCAGAAAGTTTCATTTTGCCTGCGAAAGTCCTTTAGTGTCCTTATTGGGTGTTTCACAGCAGAAGTAAAGCTTTCAGAGAGGGTCTTATAACTTGTATCCATACCTATATTGTATTGTTTAGAGAGATGTCTTACTTCGATTATCGGTTCTTCCTTTTTTGACGCCGCCATTTAAACCAAATCCGCAAAGTACTTTTCTGTACTTTTTAGGTACATTATTCCACTGAAAAAAATTATTATTGTCAGCATTGCAGAAATTCCAAGACCGATAAAATCCACTGACGTATATCCGAGTAGACAGGCGCGATGAGCACTTATTAAACCTGTCAATGGGTTAAGGTAGAGTAACCATTTCAGATTCTCACCCATAATATTTGTAGGGTAGATAACTGGTGATACAAACATCAGCAACTGAATGAAAAAAGGAACAATGTATTTTACATCCCTGTATTTCACAGATATGGATGATAGCCAGTAACCAATTCCTGATACAAGCATGAATGTCAGGAGTATAATAAACGGCAACAAGAGTATTGAGATTCCAGGCATAAATCTATAGTATACCATCATAACTGCAAGGATACTCATAGAGATCATGTAATCAAGAAGGCCTGAAAGGCATGGTGCAGTCGGTATAAATATTCGAGGCATGTAAACCTTTGAGAGGAGAGGAGCATTGTCAACAAGACTGTTGCTTGATTGAGAAAGAGAATTTGAAAAATAGATCCAAAGGATAACACCAGAATACGAGAATATTGGATACGGAATGCCTTCAGAAGGTACCTGTGCAAGTCGACCAAAAATAAGGGTAAATACTATCATCGTAAAAAAAGGTTGCAATAATGCCCATGAAGCACCCATGATTGTCTGCTTGTATCTAATCTTTATTTCTCTCAAAGCAAGGAAAAAAAGAAGCTCTCTGTATTCTTTTAATTCCTGCCAATTTATATCCAGAAGTCCGTATTTAGGGCGGATAACTAGTTCGTAATCAGTCGCATGTTCTGTCATGAAACAACACACTTATCGTATTTGGCTGTGGTTTGTTTTTTCTATTATCAGCCGAGATTTTTCTCAAATTATCAATTTCTCAAACTACCAATTTCTCAAACTACCAATTTTCTAAATCCTTTACTGAATTTGATTTTGATACCACTCATAAGTTTGTTCAATTCCATTTTTTAATGTAATACTAGCTTTCCATCCAAGTGAATTTAATTTTGAAATGTCTAGAAGTTTTTGTGGAGTACCATCAGGTTTTGAAATATCATTTCTAATTGCACCCTTGAACCCGGTAATTTCTTTAATTAGTACAGCTAATTCGCCTATTGTAATATCTTTTCCGACCCCAATATTGACAAATTCTCCTATATTATCCTTATTAAAGTTTTCCATTAAATATATACATGCGTCAGCCATATCATCTACATGAAGAAACTCCCTATGGGGTTTTCCGGTACCCCAGATTATTACTCCAGAGTCGTTATTTATCTTAGCTTCATGAAATTTTCTTATTAATGCAGGCATAACATGGGAAGTTTCAAGATCAAAATTATCATTTGGGCCGTAGAGATTTGTCGGCATTACAGAAATGAAATTGGTTCCGTACTGTTGATTATAATGCTTACACATTCTGATTCCTGCAATTTTCGCAATTGCATAGGCCTCGTTTGTTTCTTCCAGTGGGCCTGTTAGCAAATATTCTTCTTTAAGGGGTTGAGGAGCTAATTTAGGATAAATACAGGAGGAACCAAGAAAAAGCAACTTTTTTACACCAGACTTATACGATGCATGGATTACATTTGCTTCGATCATGAGATTTTCATAAATAAATTCAGCAGGATATGTATTATTTGCAAGAATTCCTCCAACTTTTGCAGCTGCAAGGAAAACATACTCAGGGGTTTCAGTTTTGAAAAACTCATTAACCTCTTGCTGGTTTGTGAGATCGAGTTCTTTATGAGTTCGGAATAAAAGATTTGAATAACCGTTTGATTCAAGCTTCCTTCTAAGAGCTGAACCCACAAGTCCTCTATGGCCAGCTACATAAATCTTTGACCCTTTATCCATAAAATCACTTTCCTATGTTCAAAAAGAATAATTTGCTTTTATAGCTTCTTCGTCAGCTTTTATCATAATTTTAACTAATTCGTCTAACTTTACTTTAGGCGTCCAGCCAAGTTTCTCTTTTGCTTTTGTGGGGTCTCCGATTAATAAATCTACCTCAGTAGGTCGATAATACCGGGGATCTATTTCTATGAGGATTTTTCCCGTGTCCTTGTCCATCCCAACTTCTTCACTACCCTGGCCTTTCCACAAAATATCAAACCCTACTTCCTTAAAAGCTAACTCAACAAATTTCCTCACGGAATGAGTTTCCCCTGTGGCAATTACATAGTCTTCTGGAGAATACTGCTGGAGAATTAACCACATAGCTTCCACATAGTCTTTAGCAAACCCCCAATCCCTTTTTGCATCAAGGTTTCCAAGATAAAGTTTTTCCTGAAGCCCATATTTTATCTTTGCGGCGGCCATTGTAATTTTTCGAGTCACAAATGTTTCTCCACGAATTGGCGACTCATGATTAAATAAAATCCCATTACATGCGAAAATACCATATGCTTCCCGATAATTTACTGTGATCCAATAAGCATACAGCTTAGCTGCTGCATATGGGCTTCTGGGATAAAAAGGAGTAGTTTCTTTTTGTGGAATTTCTTGAACCTGTCCATAAAGTTCACTGGTTGAGGCCTGATAGAATTTTGTTTTTTTCTCTAGTCCAAGAATTCGGATAGCCTCCAAAAGGCGCAGTGTTCCAAGTCCGTCGGAATTTGCTGTATATTCAGGAGTTTCAAAGGATACTTGGACATGGCTTTGAGCAGCCAGATTATAAATCTCATCTGGCTGGGTTTCTTGTATTATGCGGATGAGATTGGTAGAATCCGTAAGATCGCCATAATGCATGAAAAAATTTACATTTCTTTCGTGAGGATCTTTATAAAGATGATCAATTCTTGCAGTATTGAAAGAAGAAGATCTTCGCTTTATTCCATGTACAGTATATCCTTTAGCAAGAAGAAATTCAGCTAAATAAGCTCCATCTTGCCCTGTGATTCCAGTAATTAATGCAACTTTAGGCAATTTTTAACTCCATTATTCTTGACTTATAGTAGACCCAAAATTAGAATTATACGTAAACAGTTATTAGAATTAGAAAGCTCATTATTAACCAATTAGGGTGAAAATCATTGATTTGAATAGAAAACGATCTACCCTAAATCCTATCGCTCAATATGATAATTATACAGATATTATTTAATACTCTAAAATCTGCAATTATAGTTATTCTCGCGAAGAATTACACTTGAAACTGAAGGAGTTTATTCAACATAGTCTACATCATCATATTTAGGATTCCTTTCAGAAAATAAGTGTAAAGATTTGCGGCCAATACTATAGTTTTGAAACTCGAGAATTTTATGATAGAATTTCTTAATTATAATAAAATTAATTACTGTTTAAAGGAATAAATCTACAATTTAACGAGTCATATCTCTATTCTATTGTTTACTCGATCAATAATATAATTATCTACACTCACATAATTCTCTATGTTTTTAACCGAATTGTAATAGAGCTTGTTTCAAAACTACCTCCAATCCTTCTATTCCAATTTTTTGGAGCAAAGATATCACGATCATCAGAGCAGAATGAAATATCCGCTATAGATCAAAAACATGAATAATCAGAATTTTGAAACCAGCTCATAGACAAATGAGAGAATATTTTGCAATATATAAAGTGTTATGACTTATATTATGTTTTAAAAGTAATTATAAATGTATTAACAGTTTTTAATTAAAACTTTCCTTATTAATTTTAACAAGATTTTATTTTGCAGCTTTGATAGATTAGTTTCGGACAAATAATCTCACACTTTAGCTTATTTTAATAATTAAAAATTTAATTAGTCTTTGTTTTAAATAGAGCCTAAATTAAAAGAATTCAATTTCTCCCATAAACATCATTAAACCGAACAATGTCCACTTCATCTACCAGTTCTCCAAGCTGGACTTCAATAATCTCAAGAGGGACTTTTCCGGGATTGGATAACCTGTGTTTTTCTCCCGCTCTTATAAATGTGCTTTCTCCGGGTCTCAGGAAAAACTGCCTGCCTCCTACTTCAACACAGGCCATGCCTTTGACAACTACCCAGTGTTCGCTCCTATGGTAGTGCAACTGAAGGCTTAACTTGTGGTCAGGTAGGACGGTAATATTTTTAATTTTATGTTCCTGAGAGGCTTCCAGTAAAGTATAGGACCCCCAGGGTCTGTAGACAGTCTGACCTATAAAAGCTCTTTCATCGTTCCTGTTTTTGAGTTCAGACACAATCTCCTTTACTTTCTGGCTGCTGGTCTTAGGACAGATTAACAGGGCGTCACTGGTATCAACGACAACCATGTCTTTAACATCTATCAGGGAAACTATTTTCCCGCATTTTGAGCTTACAAAATTCCCATCAGAGTTAATTAAAAGAGGTTCACATTCCTGAATTACGTTTCCAGTAGAATCCTTTTCAAGCTCATCATAAATCGCTTCAAAATTTCCAAGGTCGCTCCATTTCTGGTCAAGCTTTACAACCGCAACCTTATCAGATTTTTCCATAATTCCATAGTCAATGGAAATCTTATCAACATTTTTATAGATCTCAGAAACATCTTCCTCATCTTTAAAACAGGTTAGGACAGAAGGAGCATATTTTTGAACTTCTTCAAAGAAAAGCCCTGTCTCAAAGAGAAACATTCCACTGTTCCAGAGACAGCCTTCCTGGATATATTTTTCTGCAGTTTCAGCATCAGGTTTT
>JBNAKO010000045.1:0-1297 GCA_049706495.1 Methanosarcina sp.
GTTACTGTGTAATTTCCTTCATATACCCAGACTTCTCCAACATTTAAAACTCCTGATTGGAAATTGTCGCCTGTTGGGCCTGTCAAATTAATCAGAGAATCGGTAACGGTTATGTTTGTCAGGTCAACACTGTCAGCATTGGCCACTTTTATTTGATAAGAAATGATGTCTCCTGCTTTTGTTACCGGTGAATTTTGTCCTCTTCCGGCTACGTCTATTATAATTTTATCAATAGTATATGCAGGAACTATTTGTAAGGGTACTTCTGCAGAATGGGATTTAGGTTCTAGCTGGTCACAGTCTACTGTTGCTGTGTTTTCAATAAACCCGTCTCCTCCACCATTTGTGTTTAGATCTGTCTGAGTTACATTGTAAATTCCATTGTATGTCCAGGTCTCTCCGACATTGAGAACTCCTATTGGGAGGTTGTCTCCAGTAGGACCTACCAAAATAGCCAGAGAATCATTTAATGTAATATTTGTTAGATCGACGTTTCCAGCATTCGTGACATTAACTTTATAAGAAACAGTTTCTCCTGCTTTCATGACAGGGCTTTCTGATCCTCTTTCTGCAACATCTGTTATAATTTTATCAATAGTATACGCAGGGACTATTTGTAAGGGAACTTCTGCAGAATGAGATTTTGGCTCAAGCTGGTCACAATCAACTGTTGCTGTGTTTTCAATGAACCCATCTCCTCCGCCGTTAGAATTTAAATCCTGCTGGGTTACATTGTAAATTCCATTATATGTCCAGGTTTCTCCAGGATCTAGAATTCCTGCAGGAGAATTATCCCCAACTGGACCCGTTAGGCCAATAAGCGTATCAGTAATGGCTATATTAGTAAGACTAACATTTCCGACATTGGTGATATTAACTTTATAAGAAACAGTATCTGCTGCTTTTGTTACATAACTTGCTGGTCCGTTACCTGAAACATCCGTGATAATTTTATCAATAGTATAAGCTGTCACTCCTTCTATTGGCACTTCAGCATAGTCTGATTTTGGATTTAACTGGTCACAGTCAACTGTTGCTGTGTTATTTATCAAACCGTCCCTTGCCCTACTATTATCTATATCCTGCTGAGTTACAGTATAGGTTCCACTGTATGTCCAGGTCTCTCCAACATTGAGAATTCCTACTGAGGCATTATCTCCATTTGGCCCTATCAAATTAACCAGAGAATCATTTATTGTAATATTTGTCAGGTCAGAATTTCCAGCGTTCGTAATATTAATCTGGTAGTTGATAGTTTCTCCTGCTTTTGATATATTTGCTTCAGGTCCTTTTCCAG
>JBNAKO010000046.1:0-5849 GCA_049706495.1 Methanosarcina sp.
CGTGTGCTCTTCCGATCTGATCCTGACCTATTCTGTATTTAACTGGCACCTTTAAAAAGAAGTTAATCAATTCCAGATCCCAGAATGGAATTCTCCACTCGTATCCGAAAAATTCGTACACTCTAACTGCATTAATAATAAACTTGGCCTGCCTTTCGTTGAAATCAAAAAATTCTATTGCATTTGCACAGGTCTCATTATCATGGATTTCCAGCCCATATGCAGCTTTATCTATTTTTTCCCTGAAGACCGGTTCAAGTTCATTTGCAAAGTCCCATTTCCAGAGATTATAATGAATTTTTAAAGAATCTTTTATGAAGGTCTCTTTATTATAAATTTTTGAAATATCGATGTAGGATTCAGGAATATGGCTCCCTGAAAGCACATCTCCTGTATGCCCAGGGATAAAGACAGAGTTTTCCGGAATTTTCTTCTGGGTTTTTAATTCCTGCACTGCAAGAAAGTCCTGCATATGAGGTAGTGATGAAAGATTCGCAGCCCATGCCCGATAGCAGTCGGCTTTTTCAGAATGGTAGCATTCATACCATTTCTGGGCTGTCTGTTCTACAAAAATCCATTTATATCCAAGTGTTTTTGCTATTTTTTTGCTTATTACAGATTCACGGTTGCCCTTCCTTCCATAACTGACGCAAATTACATCTTCTACGCCAAGCCTTTTTAGCATTGCAACAATTATCCGGGAATCCAGCCCTCCACTTAAGGGCACAACTGCCGTTTTTCCCTGTTTTACAGTAGTTTCGACAAGTCTTGAGAATACATTGATAAAGGTCTGGTCTAAAATCTCATAAAGTTCATTTTCAGAAAGTTTGTAATAATCTCCATGTAAAAACCTGAAATAAAAAAAGTTCTCCAAGTCATTCTTTTTCTTATGGTAAATTAAAAATTCAGCGCCTCTCATCTGTTTTATTTCATCAAAAAGGGTTTCATTTCCAGTTACGTATCCTGCAATCATGAATTCTGCTGCATTTTTTTCATTCGGGTTTTGATTAAATTTATTTTTTAAATAATAGGCATCATCTGAAAGAATAAAACCGCTTTTTGTTATTGAATAAAATAAAGGAATACTTCTTAATCTGTCAAGAACGCAAATGATTTTATCTCTGGTCTCTATAATAACTGCAAATTGACCGTTGAGTTGTTTTAAAAAATCTTCAATTTCTTTTTCCTGACTCTCATTCTCTCTGCAAATCAATGGATACATTAACTCAGCCAATTTTTCAGGATTCAAAAGTTTATTTTTAAAAAATATATTCCCCTTTAAATAATACGTATCTCCGCCAAATTTAAGCTCTTTCCACGGATAATACCTATTATTTAGCATTATTTCATTTTTCACCGCTGTATCCCCAGAAATTAAGTTTTCATCGAGTAATTACAGTCCTTGGATTTTATTTATAGACAAGAAACAATGTTTCGAGTTAGAAGTTTTGTAACTCTCTGTCCTCTGTATTAAAAGAAAATAGCATTCTTAAGTCCCCCAAAATTTAATATTATTTATATACTTGTAACTCCCTTAAAATCCTTTCTATAGTGTATGTATCAAATATTCATTTCCAGAACTGGATAGTTTCCTCAAAGCGATTTCCAGGATATAAAATCCCAATTTTTATATCACAGTCTTATTTTCCAGTATTTTCCAGTCTTAAATTCTAGTCTTTAATTTTCCAGTAAAAACATTGATGGAAATCAGGCTTCTCAATGCTTCCATTATTTGCATGATGTTTGGTTTTTTACATAATATTTGGATTAATCCGAATACCTATAATACATCGTCTGTCTTACATGATAAGTATGCAGGACATTATTTTTATTGATGGAGGAAGCCTTCCCACACCTGAAGGGGTAACAAGGGAATGGGTCAAGGCTGCGGCTGAAAATCGAAATGAAGATGAAAAACTTTTTTCCTTAATACGTGAAACTTTCCAGAGAAAAATAGATGTTGGAGTTCACGTTCCTACCTATCCACAGTTCAGGGACATGATAGGACAATTTCTGGACATCATTAAAGATGAAAAGAATTGTTACGAGCCCTATGTGCTAAAAGAAGAAAATGCGAAAATCCTTGAACTTGAAATAATCGATGAATTTGCAAAACTATGTAAAAACGAAACAGGGAAAACTCTCGAAGTCAGAGTCTGCATTGCAGGCCCTACAGATATGTATCTCCAGGCCTTCGGAGAAACGGCGTATCCGGATGCATATCATATCCTTGCTCTGGACATAGAGAATTTTGTAAAACAGGCCTTTGAAACCGCTAAAAATTTTAAAATTAAAGTAATAGCTCTGGATGAGCCCAGCCTTGGAATCAATGATAGAATTCAGCTTGGGGATGCTGAGATTATCTCTGCTCTGACCCTGGCTTCCACATATGCCCGTAAACAGGGAGCAGACGTGGAAATCCATCTTCATTCTCCTCTGAAATATGAGCTTGTATGCGAAACTCCTGTCAATATTATAGGTTTTGAATATGCAGCTACCCCCTCCTATATGGATCTCCTGGATAGGCAAGTTCTGGAAGATTTTGATGCATATATCAGGCTTGGAGTCTCAAGGACAGATATTTCCAGTCTTATAGGTTCCATCAATGACAAATATGGGGTAAATGCCTGGAAGGAAAAAGAGTATATGCAAAAAATTGTAACTGAGCTTGAAACCCCTGAGGTTGTAAAAAGCAGGCTTGAAACTGCTTATTCCGTTCTCGGGGACAGGATAAAGTATGCAAGTCCGGACTGTGGACTGGCTTTCTGGCCTGAACAGGAACTTGCTTTTAAGCTGCTTGAAAATACGGCAAAAGGCATCAATGATTTTAATGCAGAAAATAAAAATGAAAACGCTTAACCTTTTTATGATATTAATATGCATAAAGTCCAATGGATATACAAATGAATAGAGATATCCCGGACCACTTCAGAATATTATAACGATACAATATATCAATATATAAAATTATATAAATTTTTTATATGATTTTTATAAAAACTAAAGATTTTAATTGAAACTTTAATTCTATTAATACACTTTTTTATTCTTTACAATTTTTCTTTTTTCCCAATAAGGCTAAATTCTAACAGGTCTACTAAGAGAACATGAAAGAAATCATCTTTGACGATATCGGAAGTTATCCGCTTCCAGAAGGAATCAGCAAAGAGTGGATTAAAAACGCCTTTAAAACAAGAGCTGAAGACGAAAAGCTCTTTACTGTAATTAATGATGCTTTTCAGCAGAAGATAGATGCAGGTGTAGAAGTCCCCACCTATCCCCAATACCAGGATATGAACGAGCAGTTTCTCAAGGTCATCCGGGACTCGAATTGCTGTGATGGGCCTTTTGAGGTAAAACTTGAATATGCGAAAATTGAAGAGCTTGAAGCCATTGAAAAAGTTGCAAAAGCCTATAAGGAGAAGTTTGGGGAGACTTTAAAGGTCAGAATTTGTGTAACTGGTCCAACCGAGCTTTATCTGAAGGAATTTGGTGGAACCAGATATACGGATATTTATTCCCTTTTTGCAAAAAGTGTGAATAATTTTGTTCGAAATTCAATGCGTGCTGCAAAGAACTTTGAAATCGCAACGGTTTCTATTGACGAGCCAAGCATAGGCCTTAATCCTGAGCTTGCTTTTGATGAAAATGATATAATTTCTGCGCTTACCAGTGCTTCCAAAGCAGCAAGCAAATGGGGGGCTGATGTAGAGATCCATCTTCATTCTGCTCTTTACTACAACCTTGCCTGTGAGGCTCCTACGATTAATGTAATAGGGGTTGAATCTGCAGGCACACCTTCTTATCTGGAATTAATCGACAAAAAGATTCTTGAAGATACAGACTCTTTCCTCAGGCTTGGGATTGCACGAACCGATATCTATGGGCTTGCAGGAATTCTTAACGAAAGATATTGTACTAATATCTGGAAAGAACAGCAGTATCTTCCACAAATCGTTTCCGAGCTTGAAACCCCTGCACTCATAACAAAAAGATTAAAGCTTGCTTACAGGCGTTTTGGGCACCTGATTAAGTATGTAGGTCCAGACTGCGGACTGGGTTCCTGGCCTTCTCAAAGGATGGCATTTATTTTGTTGTCTAATGTTGCACAGGGAATAAAAGATTTCAAGGAATCTTTTTCCTGATCCAATTTTTTAATGATTCTCGAATTTTGAATACATTTTAGAAAATATTATTTAGAAAATATCATTAAAGTAATTTTTATCTTTAATTTAAAAATTATTATATTTAAAATATTAATTTTAAAATTATTTTAAAAATTAGTAAATTATATTCTGTCCATTTAAAACCTTATATGGTGGAAAAAAATCCTTCAGTAAAACAAAGTGAGAAAAAATGGAATTATATGTCAATTTTACTCAAAAGAACTCATGATATTGCCGAAAAAGTAAAAAACACCTTAATTCAGAGCTTCCCTTTATTTGATCAGATTCTATTTTTGTATTCAGTGGAAGCTATTCTGTGGGGTTGAATTCTTAAAAAATAGCCGACCGGTGTCAAAGCACAGTGGAAATAAAGGGGTGGGTTTGGAGTTTATTTCCCTCTATAAAATATTATTTGTTGTTTATATAATCGTTAAGTCTTCCATGCCTTCTATCAATGTCATCCATCAGATCCAGCATTTTTCTGATTGCAGTCCTGATAGCATCAGATTGGCTTACAAATTTCTTATCGTCTCCGACGTGTTTATTTAGGTCATCCAGAAGTTCTTGAGGGATTTCTACACTCACTTTTGGCATTAAAATAGCACCTGTCAGCTTTTTATAATTAATAAAATTTTTATCAACTAATATCTTTTGTATTTAAGTTGGATTTTTTGTATTTAATTAGAAATTTTTATAATTAACAGAAAACTTCTATATTTAACAGAAAATTTTATATTTTTGTTCATGCAATAAATTTTTCAGCTATTATACTATATTTTAAAGGAAATAAAGCTTGGGGATTAGCTCATGAATAAATGTGAGCAAGTTTAAAATAAAAAATAGGTTTAATTTTAAAATGAAACTTGACATACTGATCCAGCTAACGTTGTATAATAAAATTAGAATAAATTTCAGGTGTCTATTTCAAAATAAACACAAATTATAATTTCAGAATGCTAAATTTTGAAATATCATTACATTATTAAAATAAGCAGCGGGCCCGAAGGGATTTGAACCCCCGGCCTATGGATTAAGAGTCCATCGCTCTGCCTGACTAAGCTACGGGCCCAAGCATTTTCTATTCTCATTGAATGAGCGACTCTCACAATGGATTTTTAAATATTTATAGGTTTCGGCAAGAGTATACTTCATTTTTATTTTTGAATTAAGGTATAATTAATAGATGTCCGGGTTTACATTTGAAAAGCATTTTTTCTATAAGAAGAATGTATTTTTTATGAGGACAGAGATTTTATTTTGATTAAATTTATTTTTTATAAGAATTGCTATAATTCCTATAAGTTGAAAATGAAGAACCAGAAGTCTGTAAACCAGGCCTTTAATTTTCTCTTAACTTTATTATTTTTCTTTTTTTAGAAACAATAAAGCAAAACGTTATATACAAGCGAATATGAGTATGACCATTAATTGACTTCTCCGAAGCTCTGTTGGGGATTCTTTTCCAAATAGATCAAGTAGAATGTGTACTTTATGAATTTGGTTTTTCAAGTTTAGTTTGTTAAGTACTGTTTTTACTCTTTTCTGCCGATAGGGCTTTTAAGTTAATTAATAGAAGTTAAAGGAATGAATGTAATGTTTAAAGATGAACGTACTTCTGTGCCCGTTGAAGAGGGCGAAACTTACGATGTAACAATTCAGGATATTGCTCGCCAGGGAGACGGC
>JBNAKO010000047.1:0-4201 GCA_049706495.1 Methanosarcina sp.
TAAATGTTACGGATAACCAGTGCTCGATCATGCATATGAGTTCTCTTGCATTTAGCAAGCTCCTGCTTGATGAAGGGCACGAGCCTATAATGCAGCTTACCTGCAGGGATAGAAACAGAATAGGACTTCAGTCCGACCTGCTGGGGGCATATGCTCTGGGGATAAGGAATATTTGCTTAATGACAGGAGATTTTCCGTCCTGTGGAGACCACCCTGGTTCAAAGCCAGTTTACGATCTTGATTCTGTACAACTTCTCCGGCTTGTAGGGAAACTTAATTCAAGCATAGATTTTGCAGGAAATAAGCTTGACGGAGGCACTTCTTTTTGCAAGGGGGCTGTTTCCGGGATAGATCCTGAAAAGACCTTGCAGTTGATAAAGCTTGAGAAAAAAGTGAGATGTGGGGCCGATTTTATCCAGACTCAGGCCGTCTACGATGTCGGTATGTTTGAGGAATTTATGGATGCTATAAACCATCTGGAGGTTCCTATAATTGCAGGCTTAATCCCGCTTAAATCTTTGAATATGGCCGAATATATGAACAGGAATATTTCCGGTATTACTGTGCCTGATGAGATCATGCTCAGGATGAAAGATGCAACGTCTCCAATTGAAGAAGGGCTTTCCATAGCTTCAGAAACTATAAAGGAGCTTATGAAACTCTCAAGAGGCGTTCATATCATGCCTATCGGGTCTCATAGAAATACCCCAAGACTCCTTAAGCTGGCTGGAATTTCAGAAGAGTAGGTAAAACAACTTTAATACTTATATTTGTCTTTAAAATATATTTTTATTGTTTTTCAATCTTTTTCTAATTTTTTTCTAGTATTTTTCATAATTCTTTTTCCAGTATTTCTCCTAATTCTTTTTCCTGTTTTTATTTTTTTCTTCTAAGTTTTTTACTTCATTTTTCTCAGGACTTGTTTCTTATTTGCATTTGTTTCTAGCCGATTTCTTTTATTCTCTCTTTTTGTTTAATTTTAACCTTTCTCTGGATATATCTAAATTTTTTATACTAAATTTTTTTATATTGCGGCTATTGTAGTTTAATTTTCTTCTTTTATTTCTCTTCCTTTTTCTCTAATTTTGTTTCTCTAATTTCTAGCCCTTTATTTTTCGTTTATTCCTATTTTTTAAACTCCGGATAGATTTATCAATATCCTCTGTATTTTACGATTTGATTCTATAATTTGTTATTTTTAAGATACAAGGTCAGAATTAGCTATTTACATCCAAGGGCAACAAAACATGGATTCAGAAAACACTTCCATTCAGATGTTTGGGATTAAGACTCCTATTATCAGGGAAGGAGACGACATTGTACAGATCCTGGAGGCTTCACTGGAAGAAATAAAACTTATTCCGGCTGATGGGGATATTATTGTAATTGCAGAATCAGTCGTTGGAACGGCTGAAAAAAGAGTTGTTGAACTTGCGAGTGTTGTCCCTGGAGAAAAAGCGCGTTTACTTGGAGAAAAATACGGAATTGATCCAAGAGAAATGGAATTAGTGCTCCAGGAATGCAATGAAATTTTTGGAGGCGTTCCAGGCGCTGCTCTTACTATCACTAAAGGTGTTCTGGCACCTAATGCAGGAATTGATGCCTCAAACGCTCCTGAGGGTTACGTAGTTTTACTTCCTGAAGATCCGAGGAAAAGTTCGGAAAATATCCGAAAAAGGCTTGAAGAACGTTATTCCTGCAGGCTTGGAGTTATTATAGGCGATAGCAGAACCCAGCCTTTAAGGCTTGGCTGTTCAGGAATTGCTCTTGGGATCTCAGGATTTATTCCTGTAGAAGATGCTCGAGGGACTTTTGATATCTATGGAAAACCTCTTCGCATTACGTACAAAGCAGTTGCAGATAACCTTGTCTCTGCTGCTGAACTTCTTATGGGGGAGGCAGGGGAAAGAGTACCCTGCGTCCTGATTCGTGGGGCTCCGGTTAAAATGATAGACGAAACCCCGGAGATGCCTACAATCTCAATGGAAGGCTGTATGTATTTCGGGAATATAATCAAAGGCAGGCCAGAAGGCAAAGATCCCCTAGAAAAAATAGATTCTTAAATTTTTCCTTTTACTTATTCTCTCTCACATAAGAAATCCGGAGTGAAAATTATTTTCAAACGCAGAAGAACCTGGGGGGAAATATTTGTATATAACCATTTCGGTTTAATCAGGCTCCCGAATGGTATAGATATAATCTGACGGTGTTTTTGGCAATGCGCCTGAAATAAACTTCCTATGCCTTAGAGAAGCATTATATATTCTAGAAGATAATATATACATTAAACTAAGTCCCGACCCTGTATTTGGTAATTCCATCTTTCAGGCCGCCTATCAGTCAGGATTGGGTTTCTGGCAGTTGTCGTACATCCATTTACAAAAATGGTAAAGAGTGCGATTCCTGTGCATGCTTTACGGAGTGGACTAAACAAAAAACATAAAGTCTTAAACATTTTAAAATATTACAGGTGATTTTATGAAACCAATGTTATTGGACTTTTCCGCAACATGGTGTGGACCTTGCAGGATGCAAAAACCAATTCTTGAAGAGCTCGAAAAGAAGTACGGGGATAAAGTTGAGTTCAAAGTAGTCGATGTCGATGAGAATCAAGAGATGGCCTCAAAGTACAGTATACATGCTGTCCCGACCTTAATTATCCAGAAAGATGGAAAAGAAGTAAAGCGTTTTATGGGAGTTACTCAGGGCAGCGTACTTGCGTCTGAGCTTGATAAGATTCTCTAATCCTTTTATTTTCTGACAGAGACAGCCCAGGATTCCAACCTGGGGGTAATCTTTTTCTATTTTACTTTCCTGAAATCTTTATTCTCGAATTGAATATTTAGACCTTTTAGACCTGGAAATTAGAGATTTTTTTACAAAATTCTATTTAATTAGAGATCTGTTTAATCATGTAGCTTATTCATATATGCTATTTTAATTAAATTATAAAACTCACTTTTTATTTTTTTTAGGATACATTTATGTATTTTTATACAATTAATTATTATATAGGATTTTATCCTAAAGATACATTTTAAAACAGAATTTAACCTTTTAAGTAACTTTAAAGGTCTTTTAAAGAGCTTCTTCATTTCTATTATGCTCTAAAATTGATAATCAGTAACCGCATGTATAATTCTGCTTTTTCTTCACGCAGAATCTGGTTAAAATTTTAAAATAAAAACTGAACAGATTGAATGATTAAAGCAAGATTAATTAAATGAATATTCAGAAAAATTCTGGCAGGAATAGTATGGTATTTGAGCAAAAATAGAACCACAATTCAAAATAAATCTCATATATTGCTTTTATATGCTATTTACATCTTAATCCAATCATAATCCAATCTGTTTCCTGTCAGGAAATTTCTTTAATGGAATCAAGCACCCCTAACAAATATTTCAAAAATAAAGGGATGTAAGGTAAATATTTGAAATTCATAATGAGTAGTTTACATCGAGATAGAAATTAAGAAATTAAAAGCGGGGAAAAACATGAAAATTAGAGTGGTCAGTTCTAGAGAGGAAATCTCTACATTAAATCCAAATGAACGCATTATTCACCTGGCTTTTCGGCCATCAAATAAAGACATTTTCGGACTTGTTGAAACCTGTCCAAAACTTGAGGTAATCCAGTTGCCTAAGTCTTATGTGCGTACGATTTCAAAGTCCATAGAAATGTTTCTGCAAATGCAAAGAATTCAACTGGTTGAAGGAGATGTCTGGGGACACAGGAAAGATATAAACGAATATTACAGTATTCCAGATTCAGTAATCGAGAGAATAAAGGAAATGAAATCTGAAGGAAAATCCAGTCAGGATATAGAAACCAAAGTAGCAAGGGAAAGTAAGCTTAATCCTGGAATGGTTGCTTACCTTCTCGATAAAGAGACCTCTGCCTGATAAGTATCCGATTACTGCTAAGCTTTACAGGGATTGGACAGGCACTTGCATGGAAATTTATAAAAAATCTCATTTAGTGAAACGAAGTAGAATCCCCGCGATTTTAATCGTGGGATGAATACGTCAACTTTTGCATGATAAGGCTATTGCCAATGTTTTTAAACTTTCAAACCTATACCATATTGTTAAATCTTTGCTATTTGAGCTGTAAACGCTGAATAGGCCAATTTGACTTTGCTCTGAACTTAAACTATAAGGTTCTATAGAGAAGTTCTATAGGTAAAAGTTTGAACGGT
>JBNAKO010000048.1:0-9240 GCA_049706495.1 Methanosarcina sp.
ATTTTTTTCATTTAAGGATAATCAACAATCACACCAAGGATCTCTTTTTCTCCTGCAAAAACATCTCTTGCAATTTCAGCACACCCAATTGCAGCATACCATTTTCCAAAACATATGCATTCCTGTCCCAGATGTTTACTGATTTTTTTCTTCATATACTCAATTTCCCCAACTGAACCCGCAAGAAAAACTTTTCCTACAGAGCTATAGTCCTTTAACAGAAGCTGCATTGAGACTATTTCCATAGCTGCAAATAGGGCAATGGTATCAAGGGCAAGTAAAGCCTGACCTTCTCCCTTTTCGGCTGCTGCAAGCAATTCGTCCCGATCTTTATAAGAAGTCATTTTCAGGACTCCAGCTTCTATAAAGGCCTGATTTGCAGTCTGAATTCCGTTATCAACATTTCTGATTGCCTGCAAATCAAGAGGCCCGTGATGGATTCCCGGAGCAAAAATACAGGCATCAATTGCTCCAATCACTTTGCCTGAGGCAACTGCAAGAGTAACGGTGTTTGAGCTTATATCGGAGACTACAAAGTCTTTATACCCGGCACATTTGATGTGATACGCAATTCCAAGTTTTTCAGGGCTTGTAAGATGTGAAAATATTTTCATTCTCGGATCTATAACTTTGCTCCCTGTATGAAGTCCTGGAATTGCTATAGCAGGAATTTTCGAATAGCGGATAGCATCAAAAACCCTTGTGCCTCCTCCTGTTTTCTTCCCGGCTCCTTCGATACTCTTAAGTCCTCTTCCTTCCAGTGTTTTTACATTTTTAATTGTAGAAAAGTTGTCTCCCATAGAGTACGTTAGAGCAGCAAGTTCAATTTCTTTAAGCTCGATCCCAAAATTCTTTTCGATTGCGTTAAGAATCTCTTCTTCTGACATTGAAGCTGCTTCTGCTCTTCCCAGTTCAAAGGTCAGGACTTTTTCCTTTTCTATTAAGGCAAAACGTATTGCGGTTGTTCCGTGATCAATTCCTATAAATGCCAAATTGTTCTCTCCTTTAAATGCCTTAGAGGGCTGTTTCTAAGATTTTATTCAATTCGTCCATAATTCGATCCCCCTCTTTGGCAGTCCCAACCGTTGTTACCAATCTGATTTCCTGGAAACTTCTACCTTCCGAGAGCAGTAATCTCAAATTTCCTCTTGCGTCGGCACGAAGCACTTTTCCAGTCAGACTCCCCCCTGCCATTCCTTTTACGGAAATTACGGATGGAATTATTTTCTTGATTTCTGGATGCTGGCTTACAAGTTTCACGAGCTTTTTTCCAGCTCTTCCCCCGATAACTGTAGTATGGGCGCCTCCAAGCTTATTTCTGGGGCTTTCTTCCTGTATATTTTCTTTAGTTTCATTCATTGCAGTCAAACCAGCAGCTTATTTTTCAGGCAAATATCCTTTTTTATTATTTATTTTTTTATATTATTCTGTACTATTCCTGCTTTAAGTCAGCCTGGTTATTTTTGACAACTCTTTTATAATTTTTGCTGGAAAATATAATTCAAATTATTATCACGAAATCCTGCCCTTTTCAGTACATTTAGATAACATAGAGATTTCGGAAATCAGGTTAAAAACAAAAATATGGGAAAGAACTGCTCCGGAATACATTAAATTCATAAATAGACATTTTAAAAGAGTACCCTGGAACTTTCTTTCTAAAAAGGTTCTTTTAAAAAGGGATTATAAATTGAAAAATCAGATTTTTTCAAGTTCTTTCATACTTATAAGCTTGACACCTTCTTCTTCAAGCGTTTTTACTGCCTTTTCAATCTCATTAACTCTTACTATTAAAAGGGCTTTTTGGTCTCTGGTAACAAAAGCATACGCATAATCCAGGTTTATATTAGATTTCCCAAATACTTCTGCAATGCGGGACATGCTGCCAGGGACGTCTTCCATTTCAATTCCCAGTACACTGGTTTCAGATACTGTAAATCCAGCATCATGGAGGACCTTATGGGCATAGTCTGATCTGTCTACGACCATTCGGATAATCCCAAAATCCCCTGATTCGGCAATAGTAAATGCCCTGATATTTATCCCTGCGCTTTTCAGCTTATTTGCAATATTAGCAAGCCTACCAGGTTTGTTTTCCGCAAAAAGGGAAATCTGCTTTATAACTTTATCTTCAATTCCAGCACCCATATCTATATCCCTTATCCTTTTCTTTTTATAATACTTAATATCTTTATTCAAGTTGAACTTGATTTTTTTAACCTGTTTTGACTTTTTAATGTTTATGTAACCTTCTAAATAATGTATTGACTCTTAAAATATTATATAAACTTCTTTCTATATCCTATTTATGTTATATTTTAGTTTAATCAACCTCTACATCGGGTATTTTTTAAAGCTTCAAAATTTTCGCTTATCAATGACTTTCTTTGATTTTCCTTCCGAGCGGGGTAAAGAGCCGTGTTCTACAAGTTCAACCTCAACTGCAAGGTTAAGTACACTTTTTAACGCACTTGAAATCTTTCTTTTAAGCGCCATCATGTCAGACATCCTGTCACTGAATGCAGACTCATGCATTTCAATCTGGATTGTCATGGAATCAAGCGGGCCGATCCTGTCAACTATAATCATGAAGTGGTTTCCGACTTCAGGGATATTCATAAGAACCGATTCGACCTGTCCCGGGAATACATTGATTCCACGCACAATAATCATATCATCCGAGCGGCCGGTAATACGGGTAATCCTTGGGTGGGTTCTTCCGCATTTACAGGGTTCGGAATGTTTCCGGGTCAAATCTTTTACTTTATAGCGAATAAGCGGGAGAGCTTCTTTAGTAAGGGTGGTAATCACAAGTTCTCCTCTTTCCCCGTCAGGCAGAGTTTCTCCTGTCTCAGGGTCCAGAATCTCTACAAGGAACTTATCTCCCCAGATATGAATTCCGCACTGTTCGGAGCACTCGGTAAAAAGAGGGCCGCTTAATTCTGAAGTCCCATAAATATCATAAGCTTTGATTCCGGACTCTTCTTCTATCCTTCTCTTAAGCTCCTCAGACCATGGCTCGGCTCCAAAGAATCCCATTTTTAATTGGGTATCTTCGGTGATATTGATGCCTTCCTTTCTTGCGGTTTCAATCATGTAAAGGAAATAAGAAGGCGTACAGGCAATTGCAGTTGTGCCAAGGTCTTTCATTAGTTCAAGCTGTCTTTCGGTATTTCCTGAGCTTGTAGGAAGTACAGTTGCCCCTACTTTTTCGCTCCCGTAATGAGCACCAAGCCCGCCTGTAAAAAGCCCATATCCGTAACTTACCTGCAGGATATCTTCTTTTCCCACTCCTACAGAAGTAAAAGCCCTGGCCAGGGACTCGGCCCATTCATCAATATCTTTATGCGTATACCCTACGACAGTAGGTTTGCCTGTTGTGCCGGAAGAAGCATGGAAACGGACCAGTTTTGAATTAGGAACGCAAAACATGCCTGTAGGATAAGTGTCTCTGAGATCCTGCTTAAATGTAAAAGGTAATTTTCTAATATCTTCAAGAACCTGGATATCTTCAGGCTTAACTCCATGTTCATCAAACCTTTTCTTATAAAAAGGGGAATTTTGATACACATAATGCACAAGTTCTTTCAGCTTTTTTTCCTGTAGTTTTTTCAAATCCTCTACAGGCATTGTTTCTATTTCAGGATCCCAGTATTCTGGCATTTTTTCACTCTCTGTATCTTTTTATTCCAGGCTTTTAAGGCCCTGTAGTTTTGGTTTTGTTTATCGATTTCCTGTTTATTATCCCTAATATCTGGTTTTATATTGTTTCCTTTTGGCCCTATATTAACATCTGGAGTAATTTTTTATTTTAGTCCGGTTATCAAATTTTCGATATCTTACTTTATTTAATCTTTTTATCTTCAATCTTTCTTCAACATTACCGGCTCGAAATTTATGTTCGAAATTATATTCCTGGAGGATATAGACTTCCGGTAGTTATGTTATGAAGATTAGAATGGTTCTTATATAAATAATACTGTTAGATTGATAAATATAATAAGTGACTTTAAATTACAAAACTACATAAAAGTAAAATAGACTATAAGAAACCTTGATTTTCTAATTTGAGCCTTTAATGAATTTTCCTTGCCTTCTAAGCAAAACTGCTTATTTATTTCGAGGATTAAAAACTACATTACTGGTTTTTATTAACTTAAAATTCTGAAAAGATTCTGAAACTAATTTAACTAAAAATAAAATCCTGATCCCAAAGTTAAAATCTAAAAAGACTCAAAAAAGGCTCAAAGGTTCTTAGTATCTTTAAAAGATGTTTAAAAGCCAGGTTTCTTTATTTGGAGTAATTCTTTTGGACTTTTTCTTCCTTAAATTCCCTCTTTAAAATCACTCTTCCTCAGGCTCTTCTATTTCATCTTCAAAAGGCATATCTGTTGACGTTGCTCCAAACGAGAACTCAAGGATCTTTTTTGTCCTTTCTCTGCATTTATTCAAAACTTCATGCATATCAGCAACTACATCAATCCCTGCAGCTCCGGAATGGCCTCCTCCTGTACCGTTATATTCGTTGCTTATATCTTCCATTAATTGCCCGAGATTAACTCCGGCATTTACAGCGTCACGTTTGGCCCTTGCACTTATTCGAGCACTTTGCCCTTTGGCTGTACCGACAAAAGCAATATCTGCTCCTATATTTATTAACATGGAAGAGGCCGAGCCCCCAAATGAACTAACATGGGAAGATGCAATAAGCATGTCCTGAACCCTGTCAAGCTCAACCCGGCTTGCGGCTTTGAGAATAGCTATACGCATAGAAATATCCTGAGGGGTTGCAGCCATAAGATCAAGCACTTCCCCATACTCGACTCCACTGGCTTCTATAATCTTTGCCACTGTCTTAAAAGTGTCTACTGAAGCATGTTTAAAATGCCCGGTATCTGTTACAATACCTGTGAGCATACCAATCCCAACTCTTCTGTTGATTGGAGCTCCCATTGCCTGTAAAATATCATAGACAATTTCCACAGTCGATGTACTGTTCCTGTGCAAAAAAAACTCGGCATTTTCTGTCAGAGCAGTGGTTGTATGATGGTCAATTACACAGTAATTTGTAAGCTCGATGTCATTTAATTGGGCTTTTGTTGAGGTGTCAACCACTACAACAAAACCATAATTTGCAGGGTTTGGCTTTTCTACTACTTCTATCCCAAGCCTGTCTATCAAGACAGAGGCTACGCGGTTGCACCCATCTACAAGGCCGACAGTCCCACCTATAGCCTCTGAAAGCGCAAAAGCGCTGCTAATCGCGTCCGGATCTGCATTCCGGTGACACAAATATAAAATGTTTCGATAGTCAAGGAGCCGGTTGTAAAACTCCACTTCGTCAACTTGCATTGTCCTCTCTGGCTATCACTCTATAGGCACGAATCCTTAGTAAGAGTCCTGGACTTCCAGGACTTCAATTTCTAATCAGGATATTTTCCAATAAGGCTATAATTAGCTTTTCTATTTCTCACTATATGAGAAAGGAGAATAAAGTTATTGTGCCCTTGGGCCTAATGCCTGCTGGATCTGTTCCTGAAGTTGTTTAAAGCGAGATGTGAGTCTTTCTTCCTGCCTTGTAATTGATTGAAGCCTGAGAGACAGAGTTTCTTCTCTATCTTTTAGCTTTGAAATTGACTCCCCTTTGCTCGTTTTTATAACCAGTTCCCCTACATTCCGATAAACAACCGCATCATCAGCTAATTTTTCCAATTCATCAAGAGCCATTTTGGACTCTTTTTGCATAGCCTCGATCTGGGATTTTTGCATTGTTAAAGCCTGGATCTGTTGCTGAATTTGCTGAAGCTGTGCTATCTGGTTCTGGATTTGAGGAGGTAGTTCTGCAGTCATATGATTTTCACCTGAGTCCTCAATAAACCTGAAGGGATTTTAATGTTTCTGTCGTTGCAGCTTTCGAAAATCCTTTTTCTTCAGCTCTATCAAATCCCGCAGGGTTGCCAAAAGCTTAAACAATAAGTTCGGCTTAATAAATACACAGTATAATAATTATTAATAAGGCATGAAATTAATTTAAACCAGGTAAAATTACTTTAAACAACATAGATTAATTTTACAAAATTAGGTTTTCAAAAAAGCTTATAAAATGTTTCAGAAAACAATGCTCATAAATGGGAAATTATAATATGTGTGTAATAAATCAACTTATAAATTTAACTTAAACTTATAAAATCGGTTTAAACCTTTACAGATCAACTTAATTTTAACTTTAACACTAACTGGAACCTTAACTTTAATTTCAGATTAAGGAGATTTAGAAATGGAAAAAAGTGCAAGTCTTAAAGAAATTAGAAATCTTCTAGAAAAATTTACAAATGCTCATGGAATCTCCGGAGCTGAAGATAATATCCGAGAACTGCTCGAGATGGAGCTAGAACCTTATGTTGACTCTATTAGAAAAGATATTATGGGAAACCTTATAGCTGTCAAGAAAGGAGAGGGGCCTTCCATAATGCTGGCCGCCCATATGGACGAAATAGGGCTCATGGTCAAGTATATTGATGAGAACGGTTTCCTCCGGTTCGTCGGAATAGGCGGATGGTTTGACCAGACTCTTCTTAATCAAAGAGTTGTTTTGCACGGTAAAAAAGGCCCTATTCCTGGGGTTATCGGGTCTAAACCTCCTCATGTAATGAAAGACGAAGACAGGAAAAAACCTGTCAAAATGGAAGACATGTTTATTGATATCGGAGCAAAAGATAGAGAAGATGCTGAAAATCTTGGAATTGAAATTGGAACCGAGGCTTCTATTGACAGGGAATTTGTCTCTCTTGCAAACGGGAAGGTTTCTTCCAAGGCTTTTGACGACAGAGCCGGAATTGTTATCCTAATAGAAATAATGAAGCGGCTTTCCAGGCATAAAATTGAAGCAAATATTTATGCCGTAGGAACTGTTCAGGAAGAGGTGGGCCTGAAAGGAGCAAGAACCTGTGCTTTCGGGATATGTCCAAGCCTTGCGCTTGCCCTTGACACTACGGTTCCAGGGGATCATCCTGGAATTGCTAAAACCGATTCTTCTCTCGAACTTGGGAAAGGGCCTGTTATTACAGTTGCTGATGCCTCAGGCAGGGGGTTGATAGCTAATCCGCAGATCCTTAGATGGTTAAGAGATACGGCTAACGAAAACAAAATCCCTTACCAGCTAGGGGTCGGAGCCGGCGGAACTACGGATGCCACATCGATTCACCTCACAAAGGAAGGTGT
Organism: Methanosarcina sp.; assembly: GCA_049706495.1. Classification (GTDB taxonomy): domain Archaea; phylum Halobacteriota; class Methanosarcinia; order Methanosarcinales; family Methanosarcinaceae; genus Methanosarcina. The sequence goes on from JBNAKO010000048.1 coordinate 7,222, forward strand.
CCCTACAGGTACAGTCAGTATAGCAACCAGATACATTCACTCGCCTGTTGAAGTCCTGGATGTGGCAGACATCGAGGCCTGCGTTTCCCTTATAGTAAAAGCAGTAGAAAATGTAAACCGATATTTCTAAAGCTTTCCGACGAAAGCTTTTATAATTTTTAAAAACATTTATAAAACATTTATTTAAGATAAAAAACAGCTTATCATTTTTATAATATTCTCCGATTTTTCCTTTTGCTTTTTATAAACCTGAGTTTTAAATAATATGGTTATTTTTTTTCTTTTTGTTTTCCAGGTATTTTTTTTAAAAATATGTCTAAGAAAATTTATTGTTAACTGGAAACTAAAAATACTATGGTCTACTTATTGAAGAGAAGTTTCAGAAAACCTGCAGTGGATGGGAAAATTTAACAAATTCCATACAGAAGGATTTCTGAGATAAATATATGTATATGTATAATAAAACAGTGTCCTGCAAAATAGGATTCAATAATATAAAAATAGTAAAAATATTATTGGAAATTTTTTCCTGTATTGCAAGATAATTCTTGACAAGCCAGTCTAGAGCCGGTTCTGTTAAGTCAATCTATCAAAATAGAAAAAACACTGAGGGATTGTATTATTCGAAAACATCCGCTTTCTGGATACAACTTTGAGAGATGGTGAACAAACCCCAGGCGTAGCCCTGACAAAAGAGAAAAAGCTCTTAATTTCTCGAGCTCTTGATGAGATGGGAATCTCTGTTATTGAAGCCGGTTCCGCAATCACTTCTGAAGGAGAAAGAGAATCTATAAAAGCAGTAGCAAATGCAGGGCTTAATGCCGAGATCTGCAGTTACTGCAGGATCGTAAAATCGGATATTGATCATGCTCTGGAATGTGATGTAGATTCCGTTCATCTTGTATCTCCTGTTTCGGACCTGCATATCAGGACAAAGATCAAAAAAGATCGAGATGCAGTAAGGCAAATTGCAGCCGATGTAACCGAGTATGCAAAAGATCACGGGCTTATTGTTGAACTGAGCGGAGAAGATGCTTCCCGTGCAGATGTTGAGTTCCTCAAAGCCATTTATTCTGATGGGATAGAAGCAGGCGCTGACAGACTATGTTTCTGCGATACAGTCGGACTTCTCGTTCCTGAAAGGACTACCGAGATCTTTAAAGACCTTTCTTCTTCCCTTAAAGCTCCAATCAGCATCCACTGTCATAATGACTTTGGGCTTGCAACAGCAAACACGGTAGCTGCGCTTGCTGCAGGCGCTAAACAGGCCCATGTAACTATAAATGGGTTAGGAGAAAGAGCAGGAAACGCTTCTTTAGAAGAGGTAGTTATGAACCTGGAATGGCTCTATAAACATGACACAGGCATTAAACACGAGTTAATCTACAAAACCTCAAGGCTTGTAAGCAGGCTCACAGGAGTCCCTGTTTCTCCTAATAAAGCTCTTGTGGGAGGAAATGCTTTCACGCATGAAGCAGGAATTCACGTACATGGATTGCTTGCCGATAAGGCGACCTATGAACCCATGAGCCCTGAGTGCATTGGAAGGCAGCGCCAGATTGTGCTTGGAAAACATGCAGGTAGAAGCTCAGTTGCCCTTGCCTTAAAAGAAATGGGGCTTGCAGCCGACGATGCCCAGACTGAGGAAATCTTCAACAGAGTAAAGCAGATGGGAGATCAGGGAAAACATGTAACTGATGCTGATCTTCAGACTATTGCAGAAACAGTGCTTGATATCTATAACGAGCCTCTGGTAAAATTAGAAGAATTCACCATAGTCTCCGGAAACCGGGTGACTCCAACCGCATCTATAAAGCTCAATGTCAAAGACAAATCTATAGTCCAGGCCGGAATAGGGAATGGGCCTGTAGATGCTGTAATTAATTCTATCCGCAGGGCCGTAAGCTCGTGCGCTGAAGACATCATCCTTGAAGAATATCATGTAGATGCAATTACCGGAGGGACTGATGCCCTTGTTGAAGTAAGGGTAAAGCTCTCCAAGGACGGAAAGGTAATTAC